>CAYOAK010000296.1:0-3700 GCA_964401925.1 uncultured Bdellovibrionales bacterium
GGCGATCTCACTTTTAACACCGGCCCCACCGTGTCGATGAACGGTATCATGCAGGGCGGCGTGAGCGCTGATTTGAATGGCGACGGCAAGGCCGATCTCATCGCATCAACCCAATTCTTTGCCAGAACCTTCGTCTTCATTGGGAACGGGAATGGAAGCTTCCGCGCGGGTGTCAGCTACTCGGGCACCGGGTTTGCAGATACGGAGACGATGGCCACCGATGACGTCAACGGCGACAACAAGATTGACATCATCTCTGCTAACGCGACCGGAAATGTGATCCAGATCAACATCGGAAACGGCGACGGAACCTTACGAGCGCCGGTGAACCTCGCTCACCTCTCCGCCACAACGGTGAAGACCGGAGACTTCAACGGAGATGGCCGCACCGATCTTGTATCGTATGCCACGAACGATCTTCGGCTCTGGGTGGGGAACGAGGACGGCACTTTCAGCGCGCCGGTTGCTTATACAGGAGGGTTCGCATCCGCACGCCTGGCAGTCGCGGACCTGAACGGCGACGGGCTTGATGATGTCGTTAATTCCGCCAATGGCACGACTTTTCGGGTGTACTTAGGCACCTCCGGCGGAACCTTGAGCTTCAAAGGTGCTTTCAACGTCGGCGGGGGGATGCCATGTGAACAACGACGGAAAGCTCGATGTTGCAATTGTCGACGGAGGCTCCTCGGTCGGCATCTCTCTCGGAAACGGAGATGGGACGTTTCGAGCCGCAATTCTCTCATCGCTTACCGCTAACGGGGACACTCTCGAGCTCGTCGATAACGATAACGACGGCAATCTTGATGTCATCGCAACGGGAACTACCGGGGATGTGCTGGATATCTTGGCAGGGAACGGCAACGGCACCTTCACTGCTGCCGTGTCTATCGCAACTGTGACCGACGCAGATATTCTCGTCGTGGACGACTTCAACGGAGACTACGTCCCTGATGTTGCGGCGATGGGAAACAGCGGAGGGACCGCGATACGGATACACATGGCCAATGCAGTATCGTCCCCTTATCTGCCGGTTCTCTCCGTCCGCACTCAAGGAGATGCGCTCGAAACTCTCGAGCGCGTAAAGAGCTCGCTCTCCCGGATTACCGCCTACGTCGGAAGACTGGGCGCATCGCAGAGCCGAATAGAAACGGCGGCCTCGAACCTCCGGCAGGTCCGCGAAAATGTAGACGCAGCGGCAAGCCGAATAATGGATGTCGACGTTGCTGTGGAAAGCTCTCAGCTGACAAAGACGAGCATTCTCCAACAAGCGGGTGCCTCAGTCCTCGCACAGGCAAATCAGCAGCCCTCTCTCGCCTTGCAGCTGCTCCGAAATGTCTGAGGGCGCTGAGGGCACCCAGCTCTGTTCGTAAGAGTTGATTCCGTACAGTCAGCCGTCCGCTTTCGGTTCGGCGAGCAGCAAATACTTTTGCGCCCGTATCGGAGGAAGTTAGTTAATGACGTTCCAGACAGCGGTGAGCTTCTTATCGTAGGTGAGGAGATCTGCCGCAGAAGCTTTTGCGCAGGCAATAAGCGTGAAATCGACTGCTCCAAGGCCTTTGCTGAAAAGGCGGTGACGTTCGATGAATTCAAGGATCTCCGCCGTAGAAACCATTGGAATACGTGGAAGATATTGGAGGTCTTTTAATGTTTGGCGTCTGTGCGGGATCGATCCGGCGGCAAGCTCAAGAAGCACAAGATCGTGCAGCAAGACCCTGCCCTGACGAAGAAGTTCCTCGAGAAATGAGTCCCCTTTCCGGAAGTGCGCAATCCAGACGGAAGAATCCACAAGGACGAAACTCATTCCTTGCCCCGGCGGCGTCTTCCTGAGGACGCTTTTGGCATTCGACCGCCAAGCGCGACGAGCCGCATGCGGGCAGCCGCGTTAATCAGCTCTTCAAGTCCCCGGTGAATGACCGCGGTCTTTTCTTTTTCTCCGGTAACTCTCATGGCTTCTTTGAGAAGATCATCTCGGATAATCAATGAGGTTTTCATATAGATGCACTGTATAGACGTATCTATATTACAGTAGAGTCGAGCAACGTTCCAGGCAGGTAGCGGCCAATGTCCACATTTGTGCCCACCTTTAAGCGTTCAAGCTGAAGCGGTGGAGGCGCTTATCAGTGCTCTCCAATTCTGCATCCGCAAGGAGCTTGAATCTGCGCAGGCCGTATTTTCTAATCCGCTAGAATTATTGGTGAAATATTAACGATACAAGTTATGGCTGGTGTTTTTATTTAGTTTGAGAAGATATAGGTGGTAAAATCATCTAAAACTAACAGCTATGGCTCGTATTTACGAAAGGACCATCCTCGATAATAAGCTCCGGAATCTGGCAGGAGTTATTCCTCCGCCACCAGAGGGAGGCTGGATCCGCGCAATCAGGAGAGCGCTATCGATGTCAGCTCGACAGCTTGGCCATCGGTGCGGAGTTACGCAGAGCGCAATCTCGGAATTGGAGCGATCGGAAAATCAGCAAACGATCACATTGAAGTCGCTGAACTCACTCGCCGCCGCAATGAATTGCGAGGTCCACTATATTCTGGTTCCTCGGGAACCCCTTTCGAAAATTATCGCAGATCGAGCTCGACAGGTTTACGAGAGAGAGCAGAAAGCTGTTTCACGGACCATGGCACTCGAAAACCAGCTTCCACAGTCTGATAGCCGCGAGTCCATCGAGCTCGCGTATTTTCAGCTGGAGAATGAAAGCAGGCTTTGGGATGAGCCGTGAAATTCTTTGTTTCCCACGGCTCGACCCCTCTCTTGGATGCGGATTTGGAGGGGCTCAGAATCCCTACCATTCAAACTCAAGGGGAGCTTGATGCTGCCGAGCAGCGAAATATCGAAGGTGGAAAGCGTTGGGCGAAGAGGAGCAGGTTAATTCGAAATTCGCTTTTGGAACTAAGGACTCTCCGATCTCTACACGGGAGGATGTTTGGAGAGGTCTGGAAATGGGCCGGGCAGAACCGAATTTCAGAAGCGAACATTGGCTCAGCACCGGAGCTCATCACCGAGCAAACAGCGGAGACTTTGCTCGACGCAAAGGCGTGGATTGAGCATCGGACCTTTGGTCCTGAAGAGATCTGCATTCGGGTGCATCACAGGATCGTGAAAATCCATCCATTCCGAAATGGAAACGGGCGGATTACTCGTGAATTCGCTGAGCTGCTGGCTCTTCAGCTCAAGTGCAAGATTCCAGTGTGGGGTGGAAACGGCTATCAAGATGAATCTATCCGGCGCGCCGATTATCTTCGATCTCTCAAAGCGGCAGATAATAACGATCTCGGGCAGCTCATCGAGTTTGCGTATCGAGACTGACGTCGCGAAGCCGCGACTCATGGGTTACTTTTCCATTCGAAAGTTTCTGTGTCGCTGAAACAACAAGGATTATAGGCACTTGCTGATGGTCTCTCCCCGCTTCAGCAAAAAGCTCATTCTACCGTCTCAACGAGTGAGGTGATCTCTATGCCCGAGGTCGCTTTCAGGGAAGTAGGAGTGAAAAGCGGCAGGGATGGCAGTAACGATTAACAGCAATATCGCATCGCTGTATGCTCAGCGGCGACTGCAGGACAGTACTTCAGCGCTCAGCCGGAGCTTTGCGAAGTTGTCCTCGGGCTTGCGCATCAATCATGCCTCCGACGACGCAGCGGGGCTCGCTATCTCTTTCCTCATAAAGTCGGATGTTCGGGTCTACACACAGGGC
>CAYOAK010000297.1:0-3690 GCA_964401925.1 uncultured Bdellovibrionales bacterium
GAACCGACGCCTGTGCTGAAGATCGGTGCAAGGAAACTTCCGTTCGAGTTCGATAGAATCACGCTGATGTTTGCACTTGCATTGTCGATGGAAACTACGTCCGCACGGCCATCGCCGTTGACGTCCTTCGCGAGGATTCCGTCTCCATTCGACGCGGCGGTATAGCCCTGCCGCGCTTTGAACGTTCCGTCGCCGTTGCCCAACTGAATCTGCACGGAGTTGGTCGATGTACTAGCGATGTCGACATTTCCGTCGTCATTGAAATCTCCTGAGACAGCTCCCCAAGCGTTCGCTCCCGCCGAGTATGCGACGGGATCTTCGAGCGCGCCCGTTCCTGCAGCGTGACGGAGGAATTGCGCAAGCGGCACGCGGACCGTCTCCGTGCTCGAGGTTCCGGCTTGGACATCGAGATAGGTGACATCGTGGTCGAAGATCTTGATCCCGTTGAATTCGGTTGTGTCGGCGATCCGGTTGTACTCGTCGACGAGCGCCTCGGCCTCACGATGGAGGGAGAGTCTTTGCGGGCGGGCTAGAGTGCCGTTGGAAGCGGATTCAGCGAGTTCTCCCAGTCGAATCAGAATGTTCGAAAGCTGTCCTGCCGCAGATTCGCCGATGTTCACAAGGCTGACTGCGTCGTTCACATTTCTGATCGCCTGAGATTGAAGCCGGGCATCGACGCGAAGGTTTGAGGCGACTGCGAGCCCCGCTGCATCATCTGAGGCGCGGTTCACTCTGAGCCCGGATGAAAGTCGTTGGAAGCTCGCGCGCAGGCCGTCTGTCGCAGCACCCAAACGGCGCTGCGCATTCAGGGACGGAAGGTTCGTCCTCAGATTGATTGAACTGCCCACTGCTAACGACTTTTACACGCGAATACTCCTCACCTTGGATAACGGCATGAAATCGTTGGCCGCTTGAGTGCGATTCGAGCGCTCGAGGGCTCCTTGATTCTCCTGCTCCGGGGGCAGCCAGTCGAGGATAACCCTCTGTAGAGATTGCACATCGGCTCTATGAGATCCGGCGGCTTCATGTTACCCAACTCCTCCATGTCGGCCATAATCCTCGACGGGAAAGAGCTCAGTGCGCGCCACCGGGAGCAGGTAATGTCTCATGCAGCCGAGGTGACCTCGAAGCTGGGGCGCAAACCCGGCCTCGCCGTGGTGCTTGTCGGCTCCGATCCGGCTTCCAAAATCTATGTCGGCTCAAAGACAAAGGCCGCAGTCGCCTGCGGGCTCGATGTCTTCGACCATGCTCTCCCGGAAAGCGCTTCGGACGCGCAGATCTCGGAGGTCATTGAGACACTGAACGCCGATAAACGGGTCGACGGAATCCTGCTTCAGCTTCCACTTCCAAGGGGGCGAAACGAGTTTCAGGCGCTGACAAAGATCTCCCCGGACAAAGATGTCGACGGGCTCCACCCTGTAACGCAGGGGCTCCTCCTTCGTGGAGCCGATGCATTCCTCCCCTGCACGCCTCAGGGTTGCATGGCCATGATCGATGAGGCGGCGGCTCGCCTTGGCGCAAAATTCGAACTCGCGGGGAAACGCGCCCTAGTGGTCGGACGCTCCATCCTCGTTGGAAAGCCGGTTGCACTCCTGCTTCTCGGGCGGCACTGCACAGTCACCATGGCTCACTCGAGAACAGCGGACCTTCCAGAAGAGTGCCGTCGTGCGGATATTCTTATCGCCGCGATTGGAAAGCCGGAGTTTGTCCGCCGGGATTGGATCAAACCAGGGGCTATCGTTGTGGACGTCGGGATTAACCGCCTCGAGAGTGGAAAAATTGTTGGCGATGTCGAATTCGAAGGTGCAAAAGAGATCGCTGGAGCGATCACTCCGGTGCCTGGCGGCGTTGGACCAATGACTATTACGATGCTACTTCGAAACACCGTTCTCTCCGCTGAAAGGAGAGCCAGCAGGATGGGTGATGGATAGCAGTCTCGTCGGCCTGAAACATACTCCGCTCTATGAGGAGCATGTCCGCTCTGGAGCGAAGTTCGTCGGTTTCGGCGGCTGGGCGATGCCCGTACGTTACAATCACGGCATTATCGAAGAGCATAAGACTGTCCGCTCGCATGCCGGGATTTTCGACGTCAGCCACATGGGAGAGATCCGGGTTCGCGGCCCAAAGGCGCTTGAGACGTTGCAGTGGCTGACGACGAATGATGTCTCGAAGCTGACCCCGGGCAAGGCGCAATACTCTGTCCTTCCGAACTTTGAAGGTGGCGTTGTCGACGACATCATCGTCTATCAGATGAACAAGGGGGATTATCTCCTTTGCGTCAACGCCTCGAACCGGATCAAAGATTATCAGTGGATGCTCGAACACGATCGGTTCGGCTCGACGATTGAAGACCAGTCCGATGATTTCGTGCTGATTGCGCTCCAAGGGCCGAATGCGCAGCCGCTGATGGAGGAGCTCCTTGGCACAGATCTGAGTCCCGAAAAGTTTCCCAGCTTTGCACACCGGCCGTTTTCGGTTGATCTCGCGACAGGCGGAATTCTCTCGCGCACGGGTTACACCGGCGAGGATGGATTTGAGCTCTACGTCTCACCGGCGGGAGGGCCGCATTTGTGGCGCACTCTTCTCGAATCCGGAAAAAAATTCGGCGTGGTCGCCGCGGGACTCGGAGCACGGGACACCCTGCGGCTCGAAGCTGCGCTCTGCCTCTACGGCCACGAGCTGACGGACGAGACAAATGTTCTGAGCGCGGGCCTGGGGTGGGTGACGAAATTTGAGAAAGGCGATTTCATCGGCCGGCAACAACTCCTCGAGACGAAAGAGCGCGGAACGCGCGATCGGCTTGTCGGCCTCGAGCTTCTTGACCCCGGTATCGCGCGTGAGACAACACCGATCTTCTCCGCTGCCGGTGAGCGGATTGGGATGGTGACGAGCGGAACGAAGCCCCCGACAATCGGGCACTCGATCGCTCTCGCCTATGTCGCCACCGGATATGCGGAGCCCGGAACAGAAGTTGTGTGCGCGGTTCGAAAGCACCACATCCGCGCGGTTGTAAGACCGATTCCATTTTACCGACGGCTCAAGAAATAAGGGCCAAAAGATTAAGGCCGACATAATGAGGAGACTGTGATGACGACGCCGAAAGATTACCGCTTCACGAAAGATCACGAGTGGGCCAAACGGGACGGCGATCTGATCGTGGTGGGGATCACCGACTACGCGCAATCCCAGCTTGGCGACGTCGTTTTCCTGGAGCTTCCCGAGATCGGTGAGCAGTTCACGAAAGGCGCTTCGCTCGCTGTCGTGGAATCCGTGAAAGCGGCGAGCGATATTTATGCACCGGTCACCGGGAAGGTCGTTGCCCGGAACGAGGAGCCGGTCACAAATCCGGAGCTGATCAACAAGGACCCCTATGCCGGCGCATGGATGGTCAAGCTCGCTCCCTCCGACCCTTCGGAGTTCGATAAATTGATCGCCTCCCCGGACTACGATAAGCTTGTGGAAGAGCTCAGTAAGTAGCGGTAACATCAGCGATTAATTCGCGATTCGTTGCGCTGGGGCGAGAATAAAAGAGCCCCAGGTGGCCCTCCGCGGGATAATCTAAGAGCGCGGAAGGTATAATCTAAGAGCCTCGAAGGGATAATTTAAGAGCCCCGCAGGGATAATTTAAGAGAGAGTATTTCCTGATCCGTCATAATTCTGACTTAATGCGCCGGCACGATGCAGGGCCGG
>CAYOAK010000298.1:0-3667 GCA_964401925.1 uncultured Bdellovibrionales bacterium
TCCAGGTCGCGAGCGGCAGCCGGAAAGAGCGGCAGCATCATCCGGTAGAAATGCCGAATGCTCGGGAGGCGCGAATACCTTCCCGCAGTAATTCGGCGTGATCCAATCTCGGAATCAAGCACCGCATTCGAATCCGTGAAGAGAGTGAAGATCTCCGAATCCGGGAAAAGCTCACAGAGATCACGAAGGCAGTTCTCACCGCCCCGCATGTGGAACAGCCAGTCGTGCAGGAAAGCAACTCGCAGCCCGCGGAGAGATTCAAGCTGATTCCGCATTTACTGTACGGCGATTTGCGGCTGCTCGGAGTGGTGAGGCGCGTAGGAGATGATCATCTTTTGCTCCGGAAGCTCGCCGAGCAGCTCTCGGTATCGGCCTTCGGAGACAACGCCCAGGTAAACTCCAAGATGTTCCTTCGCGACCCGATCGATGCTGAATGTCTCTGCACGATTCAATCCGAGCGCGGCTTTCTCCTCTGCGAGCTCGCGCTGCTGGAGGCATTGC
The DNA here is from genome assembly GCA_964401925.1 of uncultured Bdellovibrionales bacterium. Taxonomy (GTDB): domain Bacteria; phylum Bdellovibrionota_C; class UBA2361; order SZUA-149; family JADYYL01; genus CAYOAK01. The sequence continues at coordinate 502 of CAYOAK010000298.1, forward strand.
CGGAGACCTTCTGCGATCGAGGCGCCCGAAAAATCATCCGTGTACCAAGCGGCATTCCCCGCCACTTCGTTCAGACTTTGCTCGGGCGAGCAGATGAGCGGCGCGCCCGAGGCCATCGCTTCGAGTGCTACGAGCCCAAACCCTTCAATTCGCGAAGGGACAACCACGGCGCGTGCGCCGTTATACAATGCGGAAACCTCCGCTCGATCGAGCGCACCGAGAAACTCCACGCGACGCTCGCCAAGCCGCCGTAAGGTTCGCTCTCGCACTTTTTTCGAGAAGCGATCTCCGACAACAACGAGCATGGGGGCGAAGTCTTCGGAGATCTCAAGCGCACCGATCAGTTCGTCGAAGCCTTTGTGCGGACGATCGGAGCCGACAAAAAGCAGATACGGTTGCCGGAGCTTGTACTTCAGAATTGTCTTCCCAACCGTGTGAAACGGCCGAACTCCATGTCCGGGTGCGAGAGCGTTCGGTATGACCGAGATCGGAACGCCGGGGACGATTCGGCTGAGGCGCGCGAGACTGACAGCGCTGACGGTGAGAACATGATTGGCTCGGCGCAGCGCAGAGCGCATGAGGCGTCCGCCGAACAACTTCTGCCGGAAATTTTCCGGAGCGAGAACGTGAATCGCATCGTGCACTGTGACGACGGTCGGAATCTTTATCCCGCGCGGCAGAGTGTAGTGCGGGCTATGGAAGATCTCTGCGTCACGAAATGCCCCCTTCAGCCGGCGGGGCAGGAAGAAATGCTCATCGAAGGAATATTTTCGGGCCGAGTCTTCAACGATCGAGACTTTGTCACCCCAGCGAGCGAGAGCCGCGGCGCCGTCGCCTTTCAACGTCGGCGGTGTGATCAGGCGAATACGCAGAGGGAATCCGTTCCGGATCTCGCCGAGGAGTCCCTCGACAAGGTTCTCAATGTAGATTCCGATCCCGCCGTCGCCAAGTTTTCGCGCGTCGATTAACAGCGAGAGTGGTTTCATGGTTCGCTCTACATCATCCTGCAATTCGGGCTACGCGGCGATTAACCGGCCCGTCCATGACTTTCCCGCCGAAACGAGCAACCTCGCGCACGGCGTAAGTCTTCTTCTGCTGCGACTCATGATAGGTGCGCACCAGAATCTCTGCGAGCAATCCAAAGCAGAGAAACTGGAGACCAATCAGGACCAGCATCACGGAGAGTAGAAGCGCCGGCCGGCCGCCAAGGGCGACATGCAGGAACATCCGCTCAAAGAGCAATTTTGCGAGAAGAACCCCGCCGACACCGCCGGAAATGAGTCCCAGCATTCCGAACATATGCAACGGCCGTGTTGCATAACCTAAGAAAAATTTCACCGTTAGAAGATCGAGGATCACTCTGAAAGTTTTTGAGATCCCGTACTTCGAGCGTCCGAAGACACGCGGACGGTGATTCACCGGAAGCTCGGCGATGCGCACTCCGAGCTCAGCGGCAACCGCGGGAATGAACCGGTGCATCTCACCGTAGAGCTGGATGTTCTTTGCGACTTCGGCGCGCATCACCTTGAGAGTGCAGCCGTAGTCGTGCAGGCGAACTTTCGTGATGCGGGAGATCAGCCAATTTCCCATCCGCGAGGGAATTGTCCGGTAGACGAGATTATCTTGGCGCTTCTTCCGCCAGCCGGCGACCATGTCGTAGCCCTCATCGAGCTTCGCGAGCATGCGGGGAATCTCTGCCGGATCATTTTGCAGATCGCCGTCGAGCGTCACGACGATATCGCCGGTCGCGTAATCAAATCCGGCTGCCATTGCCGCGGTCTGACCGAAATTTCTGCGAAAGCGCACAATCGTCACGCGCGGATCTTCACCGCATGCGTCTCTCAGCTTCTCGAACGTTGCGTCGCGGGAGCCGTCGTCAATGAAGATGAACTCCAGGCTCAGGCCGGTGGAATCCAGGACACGCGTCAGCTCTTCGTAGAGCGCCCCGACATTCTCCTCCTCGTTGTAGAGAGGGATGACGAGCGAGATGAGTCGGTCTTTCGTGTCGGTCGGTTGGGCCACTGGGCAAACCCTCGTAATTGATTCGATCTCTGAAAAAATTCCGAGCTCAGCCTCTCCGGAGAAGACACCTTCCCGCGGCCCTGCCGATAGCCCGAAGCAATAACCAACCGGAAATACCGGTAAAGTTGGTCGTAAATACACGCTCTCTTGCGAGAAGTCCACTGTACTGGTCTAGGCCTCGATCCTGGAAGTCCTATTCATTTCGATAGCGCATGAAGACTACTGAGGTCACCTACCCCGAAGATGCCGTAAAAGTGCTGGATAAGGGGTTTGTCCGGCTCGTTGACGTAATGGGAGACGACGGCTCCATAGTTCAGAGCGCTCGCGTTTCTTACGGCAAAGGCACGAAAAGTGTCAGCGAGGATGAAGGGCTCATCCGCTATCTAATGCGCCATCAGCACACGACACCATTCGAGATGGTGGAATTCAAATTCCACTGCCGGATGCCGATCTTCGTCGCTCGTCAGTGGATTCGCCACCGCACAGCGAACGTAAACGAGTTGAGCGCGCGCTACAGCGAAATGCCGGACTGGTTCTACCAGCCGGATTCGAGTCTCTGCACCACTCAATCGGCCCAGAACCGCCAAGGCGGTACGGGCCAGGAGATCGCAGGCGCCGTCGAAATCGCAAAGTCGTTCGGCGAGACTCAACGTCTGAGCTACGAAGAATACGAGCGGTATCTCGCGCTGGATATGCGCCGTGAGCTCGCACGGGTAAACCTTCCGGTGTCCTTATATACGGAGTGGTATTGGAAGATTGATCTCCACAATCTCTTCCATTTCCTCCAGCTCCGCCTCGATCCGCATGCTCAATACGAGATCCGGGTATTTGCCGAAGCCATGGCACAGCTAGTAAAGGAGCGAGTCCCGATGGCTTATAAGGCTTTCGAGGACTACTCGCTGAGCAGCGTGAAGTTCTCGCGGCTGGAGCTCGAGGTGCTTAAAAGAGCGCTGAAGGGCGAATCCATCGTTCTCGCCGAAACCATCACAAACAAGCGAGAGCGGAACGAATGCTTCGGGAAGCTTAAAGAGCTTGGATACGAAAAGATCACTCTGGAGTAGCAATCATGGCCTCACCGACCAAAAAGACTGAAAAGCATCGCGCCCACAAAATGAAGAAGCGCTCGAAAGCGCGCAGCAAGAAG
>CAYOAK010000299.1:0-3659 GCA_964401925.1 uncultured Bdellovibrionales bacterium
GCGAAATGGGAGATAATCTTCTCGAGGACTCGATTTTTCCAATAATTTCTCACATCGTTCATTGACGGGTCAGGTGCTTATTCGAACGCTGCCCTCTTTGTTTGTCGCGCTCTCTGAGCGCGAGGCCCGAAAATGGCCGTCTCGGCCATTTCGCAACGGGCCCACCCGACGTTCACACACTGTCGGCATCGAAGGTGAGCGATGTTGCTGACGGCCGGGGTAATCTGTTGCTTTCTCCTCCCGGGAATTCCCATCGCGAGCCGGATTCTTTTCGCCTCGAAGCGTGAAGATGCCGTTTCGGCGATCGTTCTCACCACAACCATTTCACTGCTGATCTCAGGCCTGCTTGGCCTTTCACTCGCCGTCGCGGGGGTATTCACTCCAGTAAACTTCTGGCTCTCGATGCTGCTCATCGGGGCTTTGACATTTCCGCTGGGTTGCTATCGGATGAACTGGGCAACGCTTCGTTCCGAATCTCCGAAATTGCTCCTTTACCTGGCGATTGTCCTCGGACTTGGATGGCTTTTTTTCGCGCATCCGTCGATCTGGCTGACGTACTACAACTACGACACCGGCCGTTATTCGAACAACGCGAGCTTCATTCTCCAGACAGGCGGTCTCTTGGCCCCAGACCTTCTGCAATCACTCTCTGCGCCGCTGCGGTTCTCCGATATCGATTACCCGAGATATTACGGTGCAATGGAAACTCCGACAGAGAGTTTCCTTCTGCCGCATCTCCATCTTTATCCTGTTCTGCTCGCGATATTCCGTGCTCAGACCGGTCTCGCCTCCAGCTTTGCCCTCAATTGGCCACTCGCGCTTCTCTCTTGCTCGCTCTTTTTTCTTATTGTTCGAAGACTCACGGGGTCCATGCCTGTCGCCCTGATGACGGCGGTACTCCTCTTCACATGCGCGCCGGAGCAGCTCTACGCCTTCCGGATCATGACGGAGATCGTCACACAGCTCTTTCTCTTCAGTTTCCTCTATTTCTTGATAGTGGCCGAGAACTCCGGTTCCAAGGCCGCCGCCTGCATAAGCGCTCTCAGCATCGTAGCACTCAGTGTCTGCCGGCTGGAATTCGCGGTCTTCTATTCCGCCCTGCCCCTCTGCTTCATTCTGTTCCGGCTGGGAATGGAGGCCTCGCACCGGAAGACGCTTACCCACATTGTGTACCTGCTCCTGGCTGCCCTCCCGTTCATCGAAGTCTATTATGCCTTGCACGCGGACGACTATTTCCTGCGAAATACATGGTACCGAATCGCGGAGATCTCCGAGTTCTTCGGCGTCGATTACAAACAGTACCTCTACCCCTGGTCACATCAACTGATCACCGGCACCAATGCTGCCATCCTTGTCTGGACGGTTTTCTTGCTCAGGACTGAACCGAAGAGACTCCTCCCCGCACGGTTGACGAAACTTCACAGCGAACATTGGCTGACCATGGAGCCAAAAGTGGGGGTGGGACCAAACATGGGGTCAAACATTTGGCCAATTCTCGGCGCCGCCGCGTTCGCGGCGTTCATCGGTTGGAATCTCTTTGTGCGGCCAATCGCTTACCTCACCGGGACCGTTTCGGCCGATCTGAACGTGAAGCACGACACGATTAATCTCATTCGCTTCATCTATTTCATCGATCCACTGACGGTTCTCGCCGCTATCGGCTCATTCTTCGCGATACGAAGGCGGCCGTCAGCCATTCCGTATTGGGCCCTGATGCTGGCCGCCTTTTGTATTCTTATCCTGCGCGGTCACCACACCGACCATCCGATGTGGTGGATTCGCCGCTACCTTCCGATCGCCATTCCTGCGCTCTATTTCGCGCTCGCCTTCGTTCTGCTTGAGCGGGGGAAACTCATGCGCGCGCTCCTGTTCGGACTACCCCTTCTCTTCAACCTTACGTGGCGCATACAGAATGACCGCATCTTCCACGAGAATCCCGAGGCCCTTTCGCGTTTCGCACAACTCGCGCAGAGATTTCCCGAGGGCACGGTGCAACTCTGTTTCGACGCGGCCTCGTGTTCTCACTCAGCTGTCGTGCTTCATTCCCACTACAACGTGCCAACCGTCTATTTTTCTACCGGTCTCAATGAGAGAAAGATCAAACTCATCCGCCAGCTCCTCACTGCCGGACACCGTATAGTCGTCACTCACTCCGGATTTGGTTCCTCCCCATTTTCGATCTCAGATCAGAATCTCTTAGCCGCCGGCGGAATCGCTGCAACCGAGGTCGAGACGGGTAACTTTTATCAGGAGGACTTCCGCTCGTTCACTTACGCCGTCACCCAAGCCGAACCGCCTTGGCTGCTGTTTCGGCCGGCGGGTTTTCTCGGGACGATCGCCCGGATCATTTATTTTCGGGTGAACCTGGTGGAACTCTCCCCGGTTCAATCCCTGCCTGTGCCAGCGCCGCCGCTGCATCAGCCGCCTTTGCCGCCGAGTTAGGCCGCGCGTCGCGCAGCATCGCCGAGAACTCGGCGCCAATCCGGCTCCAGTGATACTTCCAGCACGGCGCCGCTCCGCCCGTCCCACGCTCCGCGCCGAGCCGCACAACCGCCCTCGCAAAGCCGTCCCAGTCGCCGTCGCCGACCACTTCAAGCTGCGAGGTAAAGTCGCGGCGGGCGATCCCGCGCGCTCCCGATCTTGTCGATACGGCACACTTTCCCAAATACAGCGCTTGAGCGAGCTTGATCTTCACACCGCCTCCCGAGATCACGGGATTCAGCACAACATCAACCTCCCGCAGCACCGGTTGTACCTCCGGCAACGCGCCGAGCACGTGCACATCTGGTGCCCCTCTCACATCCTCTGCTCTCAACCCTCGGCCACAAATAAAGAGCGAGTATGAATATCCTTGGGCCGCGCTCAAACGCGGAACAACTTTCGAAAGCAAGAGCTGGAGCGCCTCACGATTCGGTGCATAATCAAACTTCCCGTAAAATAACAGCCGGTGCCGCGCCGTACTTTCAAGCACGCGCAGCGCAGCCGCCGGCATACGGTTCGTGTTCATTTCCTGTGAATCTTTCCATCCCGGCGGCGACACGCGCACTTTCGACGCGGAAAGCCCAAACAGCCTCCGGTAGATCCCTGCATCGCTTGTCGATAGCGGCACCACAAGGTCGGCGCGCCGAACGATGAATTGCTCGTAATGATATATCGCCCTCCACCACAACCAGCCAAATGAACGCAATCGCAGAAATTCGACATTGTGAGATCGATAGACGAAAGTCGCCCCCGTGCGTCGCGAGATGATCCATCCCAACCAAGCGAGCCATGGATAGATGCACACGACCACCTCAGGCCGGACGCGGTTCGCGAGACGCACAATTCGCAGCCATGAAATAACGCTCAGATACTTCCACTTCGAAGGCGGCAGGAGCTCATCACAACGATATGCCGGCCGCTCACCTCGATCTTTCGCGCGCGGAATGACGACCGTCACCTGATGCTCACGAGCAAGCTCCTCGATCAAGCCATGCGCGCAATACCCCGACCCGTACGATTCATTCGCGGGCAGATAGTCGAACGGATAGAGAATCAAAATTCGCATCGGGCGTCGGTTGTATAGCTCCCATTCAGGCCTACAGTGGTATAGCATCCAGGGATAGGCCCGTTGCGAAATGGCCGTCTCGGCCATTTTCGGGCCTCGCGCTCAGAGAGCG
>CAYOAK010000300.1:0-3643 GCA_964401925.1 uncultured Bdellovibrionales bacterium
GCTCTCGCCCGTCGCGCCCCCCCCCACTCGACACCGCCCCCGCGGCCGCCCGCGGTCCCAGTGGAAGCCCTAACCAGACCTGAACCTAGTCGGCTTGTCTGCGCAGGAATGTCGGGATTTCGAACTTATCCTCTTCTTCCGAGCCGCTCATCACTGAGAGCTTCTTTGCAGCCTTCGCAGCTTCCGGAACGCTGTCCCGTTGCTTACGCTGGTATGCCGGGATGTCCAGGCGCTTCTCGAAAGTCGAGGCTTCGACCTGCGCAGCGAGGGTCTGTGTTGTGCCGGCGCCAAGGGAGACCATCCGTCCGGACTTGCCGATCGTGTCTCCGAAGCCCGTTGCGATGACCGTAACGCGAACTTTGTCTTGGATCGTGTCGTCGATGACCATCCCCCAGATGATGTTCGCGTCGTCGTGCGCTTCCTGATGAATGAGCTCTGCAGCTTCGTTGATCTCTTGGAGCGTGACGTCCGGTCCGGCAGTGACGTTGATGAGAATTCCACGTGCACCGCTGATGGAGATATCTTCGAGCAGCGGGCTCGAGATCGCTTTCTCTGCCGCTTCGACCGCGCGATTCTCTCCGGAGCCTTCGCCGGAGCCCATCATCGCCATACCCATCTCGTTCATCACTGCCTTCACATCGGCGAAGTCGACGTTCACGAGTCCTTCGAAGAGGATCAGATCCGAGATCCCTTTCACCGCCTGGTAGAGAACGTCGTCCGCCTTGCGGAACGTGTCTACGAGCGAGGTGTTCCTTCCAGCAACAGCGAGCAGGCGCTGATTCGGGATGGTGATCAGAGTATCGACTTCGCGCTTCAGCGCTTCGATCGATGCTTCTGCGGAAGACATCCGCCGCTTCCCTTCGAAGAGGAACGGCTTTGTAACGACACCGACGGTCAAAGCACCGCTGTCCTTGGCAATCTGCGCAGCGATTGGAGCAGCACCCGAACCGGTTCCGCCGCCCATCCCCGCGGTGATGAAGACCATGTCCGCGCCGGAGAGGAGGTCGCGGATCTCTTTCTCGCTCTCGCGAGCAGCGCCTTCGCCGACGGAAGGATCAGCGCCTGCGCCGAGACCGCGCGTGAGCTGCATTCCGAGCTGGAGCTTTGTATCGGCGAGTGTCGAGCGCAGAGCCTGACTGTCGGTATTCGCGGTGATGAATTCGACCCCTTTGAGGCCGGACCGGATCATGTTGTTCACGGCGTTCGAACCCGCGCCGCCGATCCCCATGACCTTAATCTTTGCCCCAATTGGTTGCGTCGTCAGATCGCGATTATCTACCGTCATACTGCTCCTCTCCTCGTGCTTTGCCTGAAAAAATTCTGGTTGATTCCCAACTTGCCCAACTTGATAGGCCCCCACCTGATAGGAGAGCGCGGAGATTCCCGCTTCGTCCTGTAATGGTGAAGGGTCAACCTCGCCTTCACCCAGCTGCTCATTTACCCGATTCTGCGAGCCGGAAAACTCCGTTTGCAGATCCCGACCTCTTTTTCTCGACCTACGGCTCATTATCCTGCTCAACGGGGGCTTCACTCGCCACCCAACCCGTTAAAATCCCCGACTCTTTCGGGCCACCAAGGCGCTTATGAAACAGGGCATCAGATTAGTCAAAAATGCCGCTGATTTCTTAACGCCGCGCGAAGATTTATCAGCCGGGCGCTGAAACTTCAACCTTATTAAACCGCCCAAACTCCTGAGCTCTTGCGGCAAGAATAAACAGGAGGAGGGCGAGAAACTCGATCGGCTGCGCACCGAGCCTCCCCTTTTCGATAATCGCGACGAAGGCGACGACAAATGATGCTGCATAGATCAAACGCACGCTTCGCAGCGTCATAGCGAGCGGAAGGAGAAGCGCTGCGTCGTAGTACAAAACATGTGGCGCACACAGAACGATCGCGGGCGCGAGAAAAATCTCCGGCCGCCGCGAATAGAACGCACCGCGCAACATCAACGCGATCAGAAGCACGGACAGCCAAAGCTCGCCTCCCGGGAGAAGACGCGGCAGCGAGATCAATTGTCCGGCGTTCACAAGGTTGTCTTGCGCCGAGAACGAACGAACCGCGTGCAAGTATGACCCAGCCCAATCGAATCCGGAGACTAATGCGGAGAGGAGGAAGACAACAAAGGCTACGAACACCAACCCAAGTAACAGTGAGGCGCGCGAGCCGCGCACAAAGCAGAGCGCCCAGATACTGGCGATCAGCCCGAAATGCGGCTTAAAACAGAACGCGGCGCAGATAGCGCCCAACAGAAATGCCGCTCGCTTGTCAGCTGGCCTGGACAATAAATGCACTATTCCCACGACGCACAGAAGCGAGAGTGCGGTGTTTTGGCCGGCCACATTTGCGTGGAGAAGCGGCGGAAGCAGAAGCACCGCGAGCGCCGATTCAAGCTCGAAACGTCCAGCGAGCACCCGCGCGGCGATCACGCTCAGAACCAAAAGCACCGATACCCAAATCAGCTTCGCCGCTGTGAAGCCAAATACTGAAAAAGGCGCAAACAACGCAGCGAACCAAGGCGGATAGGCGAAGGCAAGAAATCCGTCCCTTTCCGGAAGCGCTTCTCTCTGAATCTGACTCTGAAGCGCCGGATCGTAGAGCGATCGTCCATCCCCCTTCGCAACGATCTTCCCTGCTGCGTAGAACGCCGGGAAATCTCCACTTAAAAGCGCACCGTCCTTCGGTGACGCTGAGCTCAGTCCGATCACAACCGCGCACAACATCGAGATTCCGATCGCAATCAGCAGCCGCCGGGAACGAGCAGGAGTCAGCATCTGCACCATGGCCACCATAATCCCTGAGTTCCACTGGGACCGCGGACGTCCCCGTCCGCTTCCAAGTGTGAGCAGCAGAACGAAGCCCTAATCGACCCCCCTAATCGATCCCCTGATCGATCATTGTTCAAATGCGCAAACCGGCAAGCAGGCGAGACGCCTGCGGTCCCAGTAATGCCTTTCCTCAGATTCAAACTGCCCCACTACCCCTGCCGAGCAGCTCACTCCAACACGAAGCGACCTAGAAGTACTCGGTGAACCAGTCGGCCATGCGGGTGCGGACACGGCCGAGCATTCCGTTCCCATTTCCGCGAGCACTCCGGGTTTGGCCCTCGCGTGCTCCGTAGAGAATGAGTCCGACCCCGGTCGAAAATGCCGGACTGCTCACTACGTCCGTGAGCCCGCCCACGCCCGTCGGATAGCCGACACGGACAGGGAGTTCGAAGATCTGCTCTGCAAGCTCGACACTCCCCTCGAGTAATACGGAGCCTCCGGTCAGAACGATTCCGCTCGAAAGGAACTCATCAAATCCGGAGCGAACGAGCTCACGCCGGGTGAGGGTAAAGATCTCTTCCATTCTCGGCTCGATAATCTGTGCGAGCAGCTTGCGCGGGACGACGCGCGGCTCGCGGCCACCGGTCGATGGGACTTCCATCGTCTCGCCACTCTCGACGAGTGAAGCGAGGCAATGGCCATAACGGCGCTTGATCTCCTCGGCGGAGGAAGTCGGTGTTCGAAGTCCGGCAGAGATATCATTCGTAAGATTGTTTCCGCCCAGCGGAATGACCGCCGTGTGCTTGACCGCGCCGGCGTGGAAGATCGTGATGTCGGTCGTGCCGCCGCCGATGTCGACGAGAGCTACTCCAAGTTCC
>CAYOAK010000301.1:0-594 GCA_964401925.1 uncultured Bdellovibrionales bacterium
GGGTGTTCTGGGGAACGCTCCCAAAATGCAACACGGCGAGACGGCCCGGACGCTCCCAAAACGCAACACAGAAACTCGCGAGAAACGCTCCCAAAACGCGACACGGAACGTACCCGAAACGCGACACGGGGAACGCTCCCAAAATGCGACCAAAGTAATTACTAACACTAGTATTTCTAAAACTTCTATTCACAACAGCAGCAGCTCCCCTGCCCCAACCGGTAATCTTGCTGCTGTTGTTGAGCAGGCTCTTTTGAAGGAAGGCTTCGACAGAAAGACTGCTCTGGAGATCGCCTCCTCCACTCCCTCAGAAACGATCCTCCGGCAGATTGAGTTTCTCCCGAAGCGGCGTCCCACGAAGAACCGCCTGGGAATGCTTCGGAGAGCTATCGAGGAGGACTGGGCTCCACCCGAAACCGAAACTACCGACGTCGGTAGTTCTCACGGCAAGCTCTTCGCTGCGGGCTTCTATGCCGGCTATCACGGAAACGATGAGGCCCCGGTTTCTGACCCCTCTCCTGCGGACACTCAGGCTGCCGAGAAGTTCGTTCAGAGACTCCTCCAGTTCTGGCCGGCACCGGATCAGATCGAGTC
>CAYOAK010000301.1:614-3633 GCA_964401925.1 uncultured Bdellovibrionales bacterium
TGGGGGCGAAGCTTCGGCGGGCTGGTGGCCTACTCGCACGGAAAGCGGAGGCAGCACTTCCCTGCCCTTCGTCCGGCGATCCAACAGCACGGGGATGATTTCTACTCGCGCCTCCGCGGCACCCGTGAGACAGAACTGAAGCGAGCAATGGAATCCGCTCGCTCGACGCACTATCAGAAGTTCGAGGTTGCCTACCTCGATTACCTTCGTGCGGAGCTTCAGCGGAACGAAGCTGAGAATACGAAGCTGTTTCAGACGCTTCTCCAAGAGGAAGCTGAGAAACTGAAAGTGCTGCGGACGAATCAATTCGGGTTGAACGTGGCGCAAGTGACTGAACAGTACCAAGCTGGCCGGCTGGAACGGTTCCAGCATCTTCTCATGTTCGAAGAGAACCACGGTGTGCTTGATTTCTGGCAATGGGACAGAGAGCTGAATGCGGAAACCTTCAGCGGAGTGAACGTATGAACGTGATCACGGTGTGCAACGCGAAAGGCGGCTGCGGTAAGTCAACGATTGCGCTCAGTCTCGCTGCATCGCTCGGACGCACACCTCGAACGAAGGTGCTCGTCCTCGACATGGACCCGCAAGCGCAGGTGTCCGACTGGCTGCAAGCAAGCGACGGGCTTCACCGCGCTGGAACGCTCGCTGCGGTCTTCCTCCGAGAAAGCTCGCTTCGTGACATCATCCGGCCCACGAAGATAAAGAACGTCTCCATCGCACCCGGTTCGCAACCGCTTGAGCTGATCAGCCACTCCATGGGTGAAGTTGAAGGCTACGAGTCGATGCTTGCGGAGTTCCTGGCGGACCTTCCGGCCGGCGAGTTCGATTACGTGGTGATCGATTGCCCGAACCAGATCTCTCCGCTGATGGAGTGCGCCATTTTCCCAACGGACGTTTTCATCGTTCCGATTGAAAGCACGAAGGCTGTTGCGAGCTACGCAAACTTCTACAGCCTCGTTCAGAAGCATCGGACGCCGCGCAGCTACACAATGCTTCACGTCTTGAACAACATCACGCTCGCGGGCGTTCGAAATAGCGTTATTCGGTTCATGAAAGAGGAAGGCATCCCGGTAGCAAAGACGGAGATCCGAAACTGCGGCTGGCTCGCGCAAGTAGACCGCCACGGTGGAAGCATCTTCGAGTACAGGCCACACTCGAAGGGCGCTGAAGACATTCCGAAACTTCAGCGCGAAGTGTTGAACGGACTCCGGGCCACGGATGAGAAGAGGGTTGCAAACGCATGAGTGAGAACACCGCACGAAAGGATGAACCGAGAATCTCGCGGCTGGATCTCGTTCGGAGTGGCGGCGTTGATGGCGGATCGCTGAAGATTCCGAAACGCGGTCGCGTGATGGTGGACATAGCGAGTCTCGTTCCTGATCCGCGAAACGAACGAAAAAGCTTTCGTCGCATCCCTGAACTTGCTGCGACGATCAAAGCGGTTGGCATCATCGATCCGCCGACCGTCGTTCCCATGGATGACGGCCGCTATAAGATCACAACCGGGGAACGCCGCTGGCGAGCGGCGAAAGAGGCCGGCCTAAAACAGATCCCGGTCATCATCGGTGACGCTGAAGACGAACCGATTCGGAGAGCGAAAAGTCTCATCAGCAATATTCAGCGTGAAGACTTGAGCGCTTTGGAACTCTCACAAGCGCTTCAGGACATGAAGGACGATAACCCGGACGTGAAGACGAACCGGGATCTCGCTGGCCGGATCGGAAAGTCTGAGCAGTGGGTAGGGCAGATGCTGAAGATTCTGGATCTGCCGGAAGCTGCTCAAAAGGCGATTCGAGGCGCGGAGCGGATCATCCCGTACGATTCAGTTATCGAGATCGCTCGGATTGAAGATCCGAAGGCCCAAGCCGAACTGCTGAAGAGTGTTCTTGCTGGAGCAACGGTCAGAGAGGTTCGGGAGAAAGCGAAGGAAGCAAAGCCCGCAAGGGCAGGGAAGCCGCGGGCCAGGTCAACGCAGAAGATCGCAGTTGAGAAGGGCTGGGTGATCATTCACTGCGCGAAGAAGACTGCGAAAAAGGATGATTACATCGCTGCGCTCTCAGAGGCGCTCAAAGCCGTCCGAAAGCTCGAAATCTGAGAACTACCGACGTCGGTAGCTCTGAAGAGGGGACGGGGCGGGAGCCATGAAGGGTGGATAGGCCCACATGGCGAGCGGGGAAGATCCAATTCTAGTTTCGAGGCTCCTCCGCCCATGAATCCCGATCCTGTCCCTGTGGACGTGCATATTACAAATCGGCCGCTCTGCTGACCAGCACTAGGAGGCCAAACTACCGACGTCGGTAGTTTAGCTCCTTATCGCCTTTAAGAGGCTTGAAGCCAGGCGGGGAGGGGAAGAGGTCATCCCGGCCCGTTCAAAAACCGTCTTGGGGCATTTGCGGGAATTCCAGAGGCCAGTTTCGCCCACAGTCACGCGGCACGTAGCGCCGACAGCGTGTTCCTCACTGGTTCGGGCTGTCTATGGACGAAAGGACCGGGGCGGTAATTCCTCGCTGGCCTATGAAGAAATGAGTTGTGCCACGAACGTCCAGAACGGCGAGTGAAGCGGCACAAGAATGATTGCCACGAAGTATATCGCTATGATCAGCGAAACGGACAAATGGAATATGACGAACTTCCAAGGTGGAAGAGACCGAGCCCATACGCAACACGGGTGATTGAAGAGTTCGTCAAAAACCGGGTTAAAGACAATCGGATCGAGGAGTTCAAGCACGGCCTCGGGGATTTTGAATCGCATGGTGGAATCCTCCTCGGTTCTGTTATGCGAACCTCATTCCGGCATGGTACGTGCGATGTAATCCATTAATGCCGATAGTGGAAAGCAGATAGCCGCTCTGGTATCACTATCACCAGCAAGCGCGATCTTCAAAAGAAAAGGCCCCTTTTTAGGGGGGCCGTAAAACCTTAAGTCTAGATCCACCAGTCAATTTCACGAGCAAGTCTCATCAGTCCGAAGATGATGAAGATCACGGTACCACCGAGCAAGCCCAAACCATCCGTGAGC
>CAYOAK010000302.1:0-3605 GCA_964401925.1 uncultured Bdellovibrionales bacterium
GTCGTTTGTCTCCTCGAGCACCCGGATAAAGAATTCCTACACGAGCTCCTTTAGCAGCGGGTGCTCCGCCATTGGTGATTCGATCTTTCTCGCTGAATCAGACAGCTGCTACCGCTCATTCGATTTACAGAACTGCCTTCGGGTCCTCTATTCTGAACGATGCCGCGGATGCAAAGATTCGTTCTTCCTCATTGATTGTAAGGATTGCGAGCACTGTTTGTATTGCACCGGGCTTACGGGGAAAAAATATCATGTCGATAATGCTCCGGTGACACCGGAAGAGTTCGAGCAAAAAGTGCAGGAGCTTGAGCTTCGGACACGCGCCGGCGTCGAGCGATCAATGGAGAAATTGACCGAGCTTCGAGGTGAATCGGGAGCGATCCCGGTCGAACTTTCACGCCGCGCGGACGACTGCTTCAACCTGCGGTGGGTTGTCGATGCCAGCCGTTCGGCGGACCTCGCGGGCTACTCTGAGAAGATCAGTGAGAGCGTGCTCTGCGTTGCTTCCGGCGGAGGCGCTCGCAGGATGCTCGGAGCAATATTCTGTTGGGGCGATCTAGAAGAGATTTATTACAGCGCTTTCTGCACGAAAAGCCGCGAGCTGTTCGGCTGTGTCGGCCTCGAAAACGCCGAATACTGCATCCTGAATAAACAATATTCGAAGGCGGACTACGAGCGGATCAAAGCTGAGATCATCACGGCGATGAAGCGCAAACGCGCGTGGGGACGCCCGCTCGGTTTCCGTTTCGCCGATTTCCCTTACAACCATTCACTCGCTCAGGATCTCTTTCCGATGACGAAGGTTCAGTCCTCGTTGCTTGAGGTTCAATGGGATGAGCAGTTCGACATCCCGCAGCCGAGCCGGCTGCTCGCGAGCGACCAAAGTCTCGCTCGGTTGAACGACACGGTCAGCTCCGTCGATGAAGCGCTGAAGCAGCGGGAAGCGATCTATCTGTGTGAGCTCTCCGGAATCGCGTTCCAGTATCTTCCGGGCGAGCTTGAGCTCTGTGACGTGCTGGGAGTCTGTCCGAGCCCGTATGCGTATGAGGAGCGCCATCGCCAAGCGCTTCAGCAGTGGAATATCGGAAAGTAACAGTCGTGCTCGCGGGTCAGGTCATCACACGGTTAGCGAGCCTCTGCTTTGGAGGAATCGCAGCATGCCCGCTGCCCCGTGTGCTCCGGGCACCGATCTATCGATCGTTTGCGTGGATGACGGGCACCGATCTAACGGAATGTCCGCTGCCGCTTAGCGATTACGAATCTCTCCAAAGCTTCTTCGTGCGGGAGCTTCCCTCGGGCGTGCGCGAAATCGAAGCCGGAGTCGTATCGCCGGTCGACGGCACTCTGACCGAGCATGGGACGGTGAGAGCTGGAGGACTGCTGCAGGCGAAAGGACGAAGGTATTCACTCGAAGAATTCCTGGGTGATGGATCGCTTGCGGCCGAATTCGAAGGGGGAGAGTACCTGACCTACTATTTAGCTCCGAAAAATTATCACCGGGTTCACTCTCCAATCGACGGGCAATATACTGAGGTGCGGCATCTCAGCGGCGCGCTCCTTCCAGTGAGCATGTGGAGTGTGAATTTCTTCGAAGGTGTGTTTGCGAAGAATGAGCGGCTGATTCTCCGGTTTCGCCTGAACAACGGGGGTTCTTGTCTTCTGGCGATGATCGGAGCACTTCATGTCGGGTCCATGAAGCTTCAGGTCACCGACATTCGCACGAACACCCTCAGCGAGCTTTTTTGCGCGAGCCATCTAGAATGCCGATCGCTTATGGCGCCGATCGAGAAGGGTGATCTCGTCGGGGAGTTTCGTTTCGGTTCCTCTGTCGTGCTGATCTTCTCACCGGGAACCTTTGCGCCGGCGAGCGGGAGCAACGGAGCCGAAGTGCGACTCGGCCAGCGGATCGGGGAGCTTCTGCAGTGAAGAAACTCCGGATCGGAACGCGCGGCAGCGCACTCGCCCTCAGGCAAGCGGAGCTAGTGAAGGTCGCGCTCGAGGCCGTTCAGCCGGGCATCGAGGTGGAAATCATCACCCTCGTGTCGATCGGTGATCTGAAGCAGGGAACTCCGCTGGCCGAACGCGGGGACAAGAAGGATTGGATCGCAGGTCTTGAAGAGGCGATTCTCGATGGGCGCGTCGACATGACGGTGAACTCGTCGAAAGATGTTCCGCTCGATCTGATCGCGGGCACGGAGCTTGTACCGGTCCTTCCGCGGGAGAACCCGCTCGATGTTCTGATCACCCGAACGGAGCTGCCGGAGAGCTGGACGGTTTCCGATCTCCCGCGCGGTGCGCGAATCGGAACGGCGAGCCTGCGCCGGCAGGCTCAACTTCTGCTTCATCGGAAAGATCTGATCCCAGTCAACGTGCGTGGAAATATCACAACGCGTCTCTCGAAGTTTCGAGAGCAGACCGATCTATTTGGTATCGTGCTCGCATACGCCGGAATCAAGCGGCTCGCAGGCACTGGCGAGCTTTCAGTGCGAGAACTGAGACCCGAGGTGCTGCTTCCTGCGGTGAACCAAGGAATCATCGCATCGCAGATTAGTGATACGCGGAGCGATCTCAGAGATCTGCTGCTGAAGACGACCACGCCGGGCACTCTTGCCGCCTGGCGATCCGAGAGAGCGGTCATCGCCGCACTTGGGGCGGATTGTCATTCCGCTGTGGGCGTGCTCGCCGAAGTCACCGGGGCGGAGCTTCAGATCCGGGCGCAAGTGCTTGCACCGGATGGATCGTCGGCTCTCGCAGAGCAGATCACGGGATCCGTGGACGCCGCGGCTGAGCTTGGTGAACGGCTTGGACTCATTCTCCTTTCTCGCGGGGCAGGCCCTCTGCTCTCGTCAGGGAGAGTGTAGTCTTTAATCGCCCCGATGAATCTCCGATGAGGGCGAGCGGGACCTAAACGCACCTCTCCCGCGTGCACAAAGCCGCGATGAAATTATTCACGAACCCCGCTATGCTGACTCTTAACGGTGGCATTCGTATGTATTTCCGGAATCTGATCATCTGTCTCGCGAGCACCTTTCTGCTAGTGGGTTTCGTGCGTTTCACTTTCGATGGTGAAGAAGAGATCAGGCCGGTACCGCGTAGCCGTATTCTCGGAATAAAGCTTGTAAAGTTGGCTACGCCTCCGAAAATGCAGCTCGGCTGCGTTGGTGAGCTGGAGAAGGAGCTTGTCCGAAGCGCCATTGAATCGCGCCTCGATCCGAAGCTCCTCTTGGCGATGATTCAGGTTGAATCCGGATGCAATCACCAAGCCCGTTCCCCGAAAGGGGCAATCGGCTTCATGCAGGTGCTGCCTTCGACAGCGAAGCTGATGGGAATCGACAATCCGACCACGGGCAGCGAGAACATCAAAGCGGGTGCGCGCTACCTTCGTGCTATGCAAGATCAGTTCAACTCCGACATTCGCCTTTCGCTGGCGGCGTATAACGCTGGCCCTGCAGCGGTGAAACGCTATCGGGGCGTTCCCCCGTATCGAGAGACGCAGAACTACGTCCGGAACGTGCTCCGGATATACGGTGAGCTCAGCCGCTCGGCGATCTAGAGCGGTACTAGGTTAGTTGTGGCAGAGGAAACCGCTCTATCGGTCGCCTTGG
>CAYOAK010000303.1:0-3581 GCA_964401925.1 uncultured Bdellovibrionales bacterium
GTTGTAATGCCAAGCTCAGCAAACCACATTTGGTAGAAGATGAAGTTCTCAACGGCAGCTCCGTTGCCATGAAAAATAATCCCTACGTATTTGCTACACGCGGTTCTCTCCCCCGCAGCATATCGCCAAACCTCAAGTTGAACTCCGCGACTTGAAGAAATGAAGAAACTCTCAATTTCCGGAGGAATCTTTTTTTTGCGGTGAGGCGCAAGAGTAATCTTGGATAGAAAAGCTCCGGGGAAAATATGCACGTCTTGCGTAAGCACTAGGAGCGCTATGAAACCCAGAGAATAGAGGATCACTTCTATCAGGCTCATTTCACCCTAATCGTCGTCCATTTTTGTCGAGTTCGAAAGGGGGAGCTATACCTCCCGATTATTACGCTTGACGTAACGCGTAACACTTGCCATACTGACTCGTAATGATCGTCAGCTTCCGCGACAAACGTTCGAGGGATTTTGCAGAGGGGAAGCGAGTTAAAGCCTTTTCAAGTATTGGACGAAAACTTGAGATGAAGCTGGATCAGCTGGAGACGGCGACGTGTCTTCAAGACTTGTTGCTGCCAGGCAATCGCCTTGAAGCTCTCAAGGGAGATCGAAAGGGGCAATTTAGCATTCGAGTGAACGATCAATGGCGGGTCTGTTTTGAGTGGCCGAAAAGCTCTCCAGGTCCTTTAAATGTAGAAGTGGTTGATTATCATTGAGGAACTTTATGGCACGCTTGGCAATTCACCCCGGTGAGCATCTTTCCGAACAGCTCGAGGAGCTTGAGATGAGCGCAGCCGAGCTAGCGCGCAATCTTCGAGTACCAACAAATCGCGTGACTTCGATTGTCAATGGAAGCCGAGCAATCACTGGTGACACTGCTTTACGGCTTGGACACTTTTTCGGAGTAAGCCCTCAGTTCTGGCTGAATCTTCAGTCGCTTTATGAGCTCCGCCTGGCTGAGAAGGACATGAAGACTTCGCTGAAGTCATTACCAACACTTGGTAGAAGACCGATAGCGGGTGAGGCTGAACGAGCCGAAACCAAATCGGTATCGAAGAGACGGTCCGCGTAAGAACGGGCTGATTGAAACAGTCCCCCTTCGTCTTCTCGAATCTGCTCCGCAGAGTCTCAAAGAACTACGGCGGGACGATTTTTGCTTACGCAAAATTCGGAGAGGGAGGGATTCGAACCCCCGTTACCCTTGCGAGTAAACTTGATTTCGAGTCAAGCGCCTTCAACCACTCGGCCACCTCTCCATCGGGCGAAGCTACGTACGGAGCTTCTGGAAGAAGGTCTTTAGCAGAGCTGAGCACTCTTGCTCCAGTACTCCGGAAAAAACCTTGGGATGATGGGGCAAAGTTGGGTGACTGCTGAGATCGAACAGGGATCCGCATGCACCAAGGCGCGGGTCAGCAGCGCCGAAATAGACCTCGGGAATGCGGGCAAGGACTACTGCGCTGATGCACATTGGGCAGGGTTCGAGAGTGACGATAAGCTTCGTGTCATCGAGCCGCCAAACTCCGAGTCTTAAACTTGCAGCTCGGATTGCCAATATCTCGGCGTGAGCGGAAGCATCCGGTGTTTGTTCGACTTCATTGCCGGAGCGGCCGAGAATTTCGTCACCGCGAATGATAAGCGCGCCGACGGGAACCTCCCCTCGCGCGGCGGCGGCTTTCGCTTCTTCGAGCGCGAGCTCCATCCATGGTCGGGGGTCAAAGGACTTGGGGTAACATTTTTATGCAGCCCTGCGACTCGCTTCGCTCGCTCCGGGCGTCCGACGTTACGGGTTTGCCGTGAGCGAGCAACAGCGAGTCGAACGGAGAGGGAGGGATTCGAACCCTCGATACCCTTACGGGCATGCCGGTTTTCAAGACCGGTGCCATCAACCGCTCGGCCACCTCTCCCTGCCGGAAGAGAGTGACCTCGGCGTCAGCGCAATTTGCTAATCTTCTCCTGAGTCTCTCCGAACAAAGCAGACGCTAGGTTCGGAGAGAGAGGGATTCGAACCCTCGGTAGGATTTTGTCCTACACTCGATTAGCAATCGAGCACCTTCGGCCTCTCGGTCATCTCTCCAAATTTTTCCCCGGCCGAAGCCGGAAGGGACGTATAGAAGCAGACGCGAATACGCCAATCAAGCGGAGGCTGCACACCTTGCAAATCAGCCCGGATTTGGGCTACCCATTCCGCTCCGTTTGCACCCGTAGCTCAGTTGGATAGAGCGACTGGCTACGAACCAGTAGGTCGGGCGTTCGAATCGCTCCGGGTGCATTTTCCCCAAATAAGCGCGCGCAAGAGCTGAGCTCGTCTTAGTCGGGCGCCGGAGTCCCCCTAGGGGACGGCCATTTGCTTCTGCAAATGGCAGGGGGGAAAAGATAAATTTGATGTGTCTGTCAGTCTCCGAAACGTGCTGATTGTGCTGAATCGATCTCTCTTCGCACTCTCACATCGAATTCCCTAGGGGACGGCCATTTGCTTCTGCAAATGGCAGGGGGGAAATGATGAATTCGATGTGTCTTCCAGTCTCCGAAGGGTGCGCGGCGCGCGGACTCTCTTCGCCTCGAACTTTCACATCGAATCGCTCCGGGTGCATTTTCCCCAAATACGCGCGTGCACGAGCTGAGCTCGTCTCCGCAGGGGTTTAGCCTCGCCAGTATGCCCCTTTGATCGGCCTATTCCGCGGAGCAACCCTCGGCAAATCGATCCGAAGGCCAAATTTTGCTAAGGAATCGTGCCGTTCCTTCCCACCACATTTCGAGACGATGAATGCCGGTGGCTCTCCTGCCTCGAGGAGGAGAGACGCTGTGCTGCACAGGTTTCTAGAAAGAAAAAGGAAGGACCAGACAATGTGTCTCGTTTGCTATTCAGCTGCGAAGCTGAGTAGCCCCCCAGGCAAACTCTTGCCCCCGCAAGGTGTTTACTGGGATGGCGCTACTCTCCTCGCGCTCGAACGCGCATACGCCGGACTGGTCTGGCCACGCAGGACCAGTTCGCCCTTTGCGCCGTTGCATGAGCACCTCGAAGAGGCATTGCTTAAACACTTCGAAACTCACGCGGGCCTTCTGCCCAATCAGGCCGCGGCTTTCGCATTCCACACGTCTGTTAGCCGTGTTGTGATATTGCGTCATTCTGCCGGGGCCGCACAATGCAAGCAGACTCTCAAGCTTGTAGAGCAATTCAAGCTTGGACTTAAAGTTGGGAGCGTAGACCTCGCTTCGGATGTGATCGGACCAGCCGAGTTCCTGCGTTCCGTTGGGGGATATTCCAGTCGGCACCTCCTGGAAATTGCGTACATACTCAGTCGTCTGCACGCACTCTCCGAGTGGAGAAAGGCCAAACGTTCGAGCTCAGCACTTGAAATAGAGATGGTTCGACGGATTCTCACTGAGTCGAATTCTTTGGCGCCGCGAAAGAAGCTGCAGGACCTGGGATTCGGGGAGGAGACTCTGCGGGTACCGGAAAGCGCATTGCCTCTCGCGGGATCTGATAAAGCGATCTGGCCGTACTCGAAGCTCATTGTTCTTCGCCAAGGAGCGCTGTTGCGTGGTGAAGCACCGAGGGAGAGTTTCCAGCCGAGATCGGAAACACCATTGCTG
>CAYOAK010000304.1:0-884 GCA_964401925.1 uncultured Bdellovibrionales bacterium
TGACGCGATAGAACAAGCGCAGCTTGCGAAACATGAGGCGCACCTCGCGACCGAAGAGCTGTTCGTGCAGCTTGAGCAATGTGCCATGAACGCGGTGCCGGTCGTTGCGCTGGTGATGCTGCTGATCGGTATCGTTGTCGCTTACTTGTTTGCGAGCCAGATCGAAAAATACGGCGCGAATATCTTTATTGTCGATGGCGTCACGATCTCGATCTGCCGCGAGCTCTCACCATTGATTGTGGCGATCATTGTCGCAGGACGATCGGGCTCCGCATTCACCGCGCAGCTTGGAACGATGAAGTTGAACGAAGAGGTGGATGCACTGGAAACGATGGGGCTCTCACCGATGCGCGTCTTAGTCTTGCCTCGAGTTCTCGCACTCATTATCGCAGTGCCGATTCTCGTCGCAGTCGGCGATGTCGTGGGAATTTTCGGTGGACAGCTGGTGGCCTACTATCGCCTCGGAATTGAATTTCCGACCTTCATCGATCGGATGCAGGATGTGCTGAAGATTCGGCACGTCTACTTGGGGCTGCTCAAGGCTCCGGTTTATGCGGCTTTCATCGCGATTATCGGCTGCAAGATGGGACTGACGGTGGAGAATAATGCTCGCAGCATCGGTCTGAACACTACATCGACGGTCGTGCAGAGCATCGTGTCAGTGATTTTGTTAAACGCCGGGTTCGCGGTGTTATTTGTGAATCTCGGAATATGAGCGAGCTTCTCGAGGTCCAGCATGTCCGCACCGCGTTTGGCGACCAGGTCGTGCACGACGACATCTCGTTCGCACTGAAACGCGGCACCATCAATGCACTGATCGGCGGGAGCGGCTCGGGTAAGACGACGATGTTGAAGGTGATTCTCGGACTGTTGAAACAGAGCTC
>CAYOAK010000304.1:894-3568 GCA_964401925.1 uncultured Bdellovibrionales bacterium
GGAAGGTTCTGCTTTTTGGGAAAGATCCGCAGACGATCGAACCGGCTGAGCTGCAGGAGATTCGCAACCGTTATGGGATTCTCTTTCAGAATGGCGCCCTCTTTTCGGCACTGAGCGTCGGCGAGAACATCGCCATACCGATGCGTGAACAGACAAAGCTCTCCGAAGAGGCGATCCGGCAGCTGGTCACGCTCCGTCTGTCGCTCGTCGGGCTCGCACCCGAGGATGCGAAGAAGATGCCGAGCGATCTTTCCGGCGGGATGCGCAAACGGGTCGGTCTGGCGCGGGCGCTTGCACTCGAGCCGGACCTGCTCTTCCTCGATGAGCCAACCTCCGGGCTTGATCCGGTCAACGCACGCCTTTTTGACGATCTGATTCAAACGCTCAACGACTCGTTGAAGCTCACCGTAGTGATGATCTCTCACGATCTAGAGTCGATCCGGGCCATTTCGGACCGGATTCTGACTTTGGACGGAGGCAAGCTGATCGCTGATGGTCCGCTCGAGCAAGTCATGAAAGTCGATCATCCCTGGATTCGATCATACTTTAAAAATCTCAGGGCGGCGTAAGGTATGCACGTAATTGGCGTAGCGATCTTCTTCATGCGAAGCTCGCCGCCGGTGGAATGATGAGCATGGAGTCCGAGGCAAAATATACACTGGTGGGTGGATTTGTAATCGGAGCCATGGTGCTCGGCGTTCTCGCTGTCATCTGGCTTTCCGGCAGCACAAACGGGAAGGATCTGGCGGGCTACACGATCTACTTCCGCAACCAGTCGTTGAACGGATTGCAGTTGAACAGCGCGGTCACGATGAAGGGCATCAAGGTCGGTGTCGTCGACAAGCTGGAGATCTCTCCGCGTAATATCGAGCTGGTTCAGGTCGTCATCAAAGTCGAGAAGACCACCCCGGTGAAGACCGATACAGCGGCGGTCATCAATCGGAATCTGCTCACCGGGTTCGCGCTGGTCGATCTCGTCGGCGGCAAACAGGAGACCCCGGTTCTCCGCGAAGTTCGCAAAGACGAACAGTTTCCGGTGATTCCGGAAGGCAGCTCCGGATTTGATGCTGTTGCGTCATCGCTGCCCGAGCTGATGAATGAGGCAACGGAGGTTTTGACGCGCGCAAAGCTGCTGCTTTCCGAAGAGAACGTGACTACCGTTTCAAAAACGCTGCACAATGCCGAGCAGATCTCAGCGACGCTCGCTCGAAATAGCGCGCGGATAGACAGCGTGATCAACAACGCCGACGAGCTGATCAGTCAGCTCGAGAAAGCGAGTGCGAACCTGGCCCGCTTTACACAGCCGGGGCAGGGCGAGCTCGCAAAGCTGACCGCTGAGTTCAACGCCGCGATCGAAGAGTTGAAAAAGGCGGTTACGACCATTTCGAATAAAGGCAGCGATGTCGCGAAGGAAGTCACGAACTCCCTCCGTGTTGTCGCGCAGGATATCAGCACGGCGGCGATGGGGGTGGCACAGGCCTCACGATCGTTTTCGTCAACCGCTGAGCACCTGGGTGATCTTCGAACGGTGATAACCGGTCCGAGCGATCGCGATCTAGGTCCCGGAGAGCAGAAGCCAAAATGAGAACGAGCCGAACAGCAAACTTTTTCTCTCTGACCATTTTTTCTTTCGCCGCGGCGTTCATGTGCGGGTGCAGCCTGCCGTTTAAGTTCGAACCCGCAGAGAAAGCGCATTACCGCCTGACAGCCGAGCTTACTCCGGCGGTCGCACAGAAGCCGATTCCAAAGCGGCTCGCGCTGCGAGAGATCTTGAGCACCGGATTCATCGACAGTCACCGGATCTTATTCACGCGAGAGCCGGGACAAGTCGGCTCCTATCAGTATGCTTCTTGGGTCGAGCTGCCGGCAAAGCAGTTGACGGATCTGTTGCTCTACTCACTGCAGCAAGCGAAGCTCTTCAATGCGGTGACCCGCATCACCAGCGGCGCAGTTTCGGATTTGCAGTTAAATACCGAGCTGCGAGAGTTCGTGCATGACGTGAGCGGAAGCCGGACGAGTGTGCATGTCACACTTGCTTGCGAGATTGTGGATCTTCAGACGCGTGATATCCCGGCAGTGAAGGTGTTCGATATCGTCGAACCGGTCGATTCGAATAATGCCGAGGGAGCTTTCAAAGGCTTTAACCGCGCAACTGATCGGCTGCTGCAAGAAGTCATTGCCTGGCTCGAAGCGGAAATGCCGCGCGAGTAAGGCCGGCTGTTACGAGAATTTCAGCGAAGAAACGAGGCGCGCGAAGATCCCCGCGAGCATCAGCGAGAAAAATCCTGCGAACACCATGAAAAGCGGACCGGTTGCTTTCACGGCAAGGCCCGCAATTTTTCCTTCGACCTGTGTCTGACGTTCAGACATGATCGCCGTTGCGAGCTCCTGGAGCTGCTTGGAAATTTCGCCGCCGTGCTCGGCGCACTGCGCCAGAAACTGGAACGCGTGTTTCACCTGTTGAACGCCGCTGGCTTGGCCGACTTCGCCGAGCGCCTCGGTGAAGCTCAAACCGGAGATGATGAGGCGCTCAACGTGCATGAACAACTCGGTCACCGGATTAAATTTTTCGCGGTGACGGGCCATTTCGAGAATGTGCGAGATGCAAGGCCAGAGATCCAGCGAGCTGCTCACACCGATCGAGATCTGCTCGATACTCAGCGGGAGGTTGCGC
>CAYOAK010000305.1:0-3563 GCA_964401925.1 uncultured Bdellovibrionales bacterium
TTCAGCCAATTCGCGCCCTGACCCGGCTAAGAAATCTCCCGTCATCCTGCGAGCTTGCGAACGCGACCGTCCCTGATAAGTAGTGCGCCATGTTTCGCGTGGCTGTGCTGCTCTCCGGACGGGGGTCAAATTTCGAGGCGATCCTGCGGGAGGTTCAGGCCGGAACGGTGTCCGTGGATATCGTGGGCGTCGTTTCCGATCGTGCGGATGCGCGCGGACTCGAGATTGCGCAGAAAGCTGGCCTCCACACGGTCGTCATCGAGCGGCGGAAGACCGAACAAACACTTCCCGAATTCTTCACCGCACTTACCCAAGCAGTTTCGGCGCTGCAACCGGATCTGATCGTGCTCGCGGGATTCATGCGGGTCGTTCCGGTCGAGATGCTGAAGAAGTTCGAGGGAAAGATGATCAACATACATCCTTCACTCCTCCCCGCGTATCGCGGGCTCAGCGCTCAGAAACAAGCCATCGACGCGGGCGCAAAATTCTCCGGCTGCACAGTTCACTTCGTATCTCCGGAGATCGACGCCGGCGAGATCATCGCCCAGGCGGTTGTGCCCGTTTTCCCCGATGACTCCGAAGAAACGCTCTCGGCGCGAATTCTTGTCGAAGAGCACAAGCTCCTGCCCGCTGTTGTCCGTGCGATAGCGGAAAAACGTTTGGAGATCCGCGATGGCCGGGTCATCATCGACGGGGAATCGCGCATGGCAGGCGCGCTGCGATCTCTCGAGCTTAAGACCTAACTCTCAACTCCTAACTGAAGAAAACAATGGCTTTCGAAATTCAATACTTCGGGCATTCCACGGCGCTCATCACATTGAGCACCGGTAAGAAGATCATCGTCGACCCGTTTCTCGAAGGAAATCCGTCCTGCCCGAAGGAGCTCTACAATCCCGTAGTGGACGTAATCTGCCTCACACACGGCCACGGTGATCACACCGGTTCCGCCGTTGCACTAGCGAAGGAGACTAAAGCGAAAGTCCTCGGCCCTTATGAATTGCTCGTCCTCCTCCAAGCAGACGGCATTCCCGAAGATCAGATCGTCCAAATCAACAAAGGCGGAACTACCACTGTCGACGGAACGCGCTTCACCCTGACGCACGCGTTTCATTCAAGCTCGTACACAACATCGAGCGGAAAAACCGAATACGCCGGGGAGCCAAGCGGCTTAGTAATCCGAACATCTGATGGTGATTCGCTCTATCATGCCGGTGACACCGCAATATTTGGCGACATGAAACTCATCGGCGAAATATACAAACCGCGTGTCGCACTTGTCCCGATCGGAGACACCTACACGATGGGACCAGAAGAAGCGGCAATTGCGGTCAAAATGATCAGGCCGAAATTTGCCATCCCGATTCACTGGGGAACGTTCCCACCGTTGACCGGCACGCCGGAGCAGTTCCAAAAAGCGCTCGCGGGCTCAGAAACAGAAGTGATCACTATGAAACCGGGAGAGACGCGGAAGCTCTAACCCTACTGGGACCGCGGACGTCCTCGTCCGCTTCCAAGTAATCGTAGCCGCACTTGGTCCGATCACTGTTCGATTGCGTGAACCGGGAAGCGGACGGGGACGTCCGCGGTCCCAGTGGCGCCCCCTATCGCTGAATCAACACCGTTGCGCTGGCGAAAATCCCTTCGCCGCGCCCGATTGCACCGAGCCGTTCCGCGGTTGTCGCTTTAATTCCGATGCGCGCGATTTCGGTGCCGAGCGCAATCGCAATCTGCTCCTTCATCCCGGCGATATGAGGCTTCAGCTTCGGCATCTCACATACCGCGCAGATATCGCAGTTCACGAACTGCCAACCCTGGCCGGATAAACGATCCCAGACGATCCCAAGAAGCTTGATGCTGTCTGCATTCTTCCAACGTGGATCGGTGTTCGGAAAATGCGTTCCGATGTCGGTCTCACCTGCGGCACCGAGCAATGCGTCCATCAGAGCATGAATGATCACATCCGCATCTGAGTGACCGATTGGACCACGGTCGGAAGGGATCTCAACGCCGCCGAGAACACAGCGCCGACCTTCGGCGAGCTGATGGATATCCACCCCGTGTCCAACCCGCAACTCCGACTTCATACGCCACCCTCCAAATATTCCTGATACAGCAATCCATGTGCGAGAACGTCAAAGACATAGCGCCTTGTCTGCTTCGTCAGTCCTCCGTTTCCGAAGAGTCCCATCAACGTGCGCACACCATTCTTCTTCAGTGCTCGTTCGAGATTCCCCTCCCCGATTTTGAACGCGACTATCACGAGCAGCCAATCCTGAAACTTATCGTGCAGAAAGTGGAGGTAGCGAAGCAAGCACTCCGTCGACGCAATCACCTCACGCCGGCCATCTGTCCGTTTTGAAACCGCAAGCCCAAACCTCCGGGCGGTCCGCTCCTGAAACTGCCAGACACCGGCCGTTCCCACGCCGGTGGCGTGGGGCCGAAACTCACTCTCCACGAAGCCGAGCCCAAGCAAAGAGATCGGCACCCCGCTCTTTCGCAATAGTGAGCTCAACCGGGGCTCAAAGCGCCTCGCCCGAGCGAATGCTGCGCGCATGTCCCCTGCCCGGCGCTCCTTGAGCCTGCGGATCGACTGATCAATTTCCTCGTGCAGTGGTCGCGGTGGAGGTACTTCGTCAGCGAAAGCCGGGCTCGCTATCCGATCACAGAGCAAGAGACAGACGCTCCCGAAACCGATCGGGCTCAGACAAACGGTCCGGAAGAGGCGCCGTACGATGAAATTCCCCGTCCCCAAGTTAGTCCTGAAGTGCTACTCAGCGGAGAGTTATACCACTTATCCAGTTATGAAAAATCTGATCCCGGCGCTCATTCTCACCTCAGCGCTCTGCTCCTGCAGCGCAGCAAAGAAACCGGCCGACCTCGCGGCTCCCGGATCTCCCTACCTCAGCTCCGGCACAATTGTGCTGAGCCGGCAGGTTCCGAGCGAGCTAACCTCGGCACAGATCGCGGAGCCAAATCAGAGTTACAGCCCGGTGGTCGGCTACATCCCGCCGTTGAGCGGAATCCTTCCCGCATCGAATGAGTTCTGGGTCGAGATCGACACCCACGCGATGACTGTCTCCGTTTTCCGCGGAGACGAGAAAGTGAAGAGCGTTCAAGCCGAAGGCACGGTTCCTCTCGCACCAGGAAAATACGCGCTGCAGTACAAACAGAAATTCCCGACTTGGTACGCACCGAACAGCTACTTCGAAAAGCGGAAGCTCGATGTTCCTTCGGAGCAGGACAAGAGCCGCTTCCGGAAAGGCGCGCTCGGAGATTATGCGCTCTATCCGACGAGCGAGTTTGCGATTCACTGCTCACCGGTTCCAAGCAGCGATGTCGGAGGAATCCGGCTTCCGAAACAGGAGCTGTCCTCGCTGTTTCAGCAGCTGCCGCTCGGAACGAGCGTCGTCGTAAAGTAGCCTTTCGACTCGCTTCGCTCGCTCAAGACAAGGCCCTTCGATTCCCTTCGACTCGCTTCGCTCGCTCAGGGCAGGCCCTCGTTTAGGGCCAGAAACCACGTTTTCACTCGTGAAATTTGCGCTAAATCCCGGGTCCGTTCACAA
>CAYOAK010000306.1:0-3539 GCA_964401925.1 uncultured Bdellovibrionales bacterium
GCGCGCGGGAGAGTGCGAGCTGTCGACGGTGGATACCAGTTTCCTGCTCGCCGGTATGCTGGCTTTTGCCGGATCTGTTTCCTGTAACCGGGAAACGCCGGAGCAAAAGTTCCAGCGCTCGATGCAGCAGGCGACGGAGTTCACCAAAGCCGAAAAGTGGGACGAGGCCCGCCTGGCGTTGATGAACGCGATTACCGCCAAGGGAGATG
This sequence comes from uncultured Bdellovibrionales bacterium, assembly GCA_964401925.1. GTDB lineage: Bacteria > Bdellovibrionota_C > UBA2361 > SZUA-149 > JADYYL01 > CAYOAK01. The sequence continues at coordinate 210 of CAYOAK010000306.1, forward strand.
ACGCGAATTCCCATTACCAGCTCGCGGAAGTGTTCATGCGGCTGAAGAAGATTGGACCGGCAATCGACCAGTACGAGACCTCTCTGAATCTAAACCCGCACCTCCGTGACCCGCGATTAAAACTCGCCGCGATCAAACTTGGAGGCAGCCAGGTCGAAGCAGCCGAATCTGACATTCAGAAGCTGCTCGATGACAACGCCGGAGATACTGAAGCGCTCCTTCTGAAATCGGCAGTCGCGAAAGTGAAGGGCCGGATCGGCGAAGCGCAGAAGATTCTGAACACAATCATCGAAAAGGAGCCGAAGAATAATCTGGCTCTGGCTGCGCTGGCGGATGTTACCCTCGCAGAAGGAAAGCTCGAACAGGCAGAGGAGCTGTTCAATCAATCCCTGCAGATCGATCCGAACAACGCCGCTGTCCGTCTGGCAATGGCAGATCTCTACGTCAAGCAGAACCGGCTCGACGAAGCGCAACAGATTCTTCAGAATCTGATCGATAAGGATCCGGCGAATTCCGGGCTGCGGTTCTATTTGGGCGAGTTTTTACTCGCACGCGGCAGCGGAGAAAAGGCGACCGATCAGTATCGCGAGCTGCTGAAATCAGAGCCCAAGCGGCATGACGCGCGCGACCGGCTCTACGATCTGCTCCTGCTCAAGCGCGAGGTCGATAAGGCTAAGGCGCTTACGACGGAACTGATCGCTGCAGAGCCGAATCAACCGGGCTCGTTGTATTTTCAAGGACGAGATCTCGAGCTCGATGGAAAGGTCCCTGAAGCGCTCGCGCTCTACCTGAAAGCGATCGAAGGTCTCCCCGGATTTTCGCCGCTCTTCCGCCACGCTGGAATCCTGGAGATCGGACTCGGGAAAACAAGTGAAGGGGTCGAGCACCTGAACCAAGCGGTTGCAATTAATCCGGCCGATGTCGGTGCGCGCATCACACTCGCCCGCCACTATTTCTTGAGCCGTGACTTCGCTCAGGCGAAAGAGCACGTGAACAAGGTCCTGAAGCTTTTCCCGCGGCAGATCGGTGCGAACATTATCAAGGCCGACATTGCGTTGATCGAAGGCGATACCGCGACTGCCGAGGTAATCTACAAGGCGCTCTCAACGACGCTGCCGGATAATCCGATCGCCTTCTATAAACTCGCGGCGCTCGCCGAGACGAAGAAGGATTACCCTGCGGCGATCGACTACTTCAAGAAGGGACTCGCCTTCGACAAAGAGGTCCTGATGCCCGCTCAACAGTTGGCGCGAATTCTCGCCGTCACGACGGGCCCTGAAAAAGCGCAGGCTACGCTCATCGAGCTGCGCGACGCCTCGAAGGGGAACAAGGCGGAGTATAACGTCATCCTTGGTTCCTTGATGCTCACCTTCTCGGAGCGTGACCCCGCGAAGCTCCAGGCGGCGCGCCAGATTCTTACGTCTGCGCTTGAAGAGAAGCCCGACCTTCTCCCCGCCTATTTCTCGCTCGCTCAGGTTGATGCGCTCGAAGGAAAGCCCGCAAACGCTGAGGAGAATTACAAGAAGATCCTGGGGAAGCAGCCGAATCACATTCCGAGCCGAATGTTGCTCGCAATGTCGCTGGAAGCTCGGAAGCAGTTCGATGAAGCCATCCAGAACTATCGGAAGATCCTGCAACTGAACCCGAACTTTGCCGCTGCCGGAAACAACCTCGCATGGCTGATAGTCGCGACGGGCAAAGGAGGAACGATCGATGAGGCGCTCGAGCTTGCGTTGAAAGCGAAGGAGAAGCTGCCGAATCTATCGGCGGTCGCAGATACGCTGGGCTGGATCTACCACAAGAAGGACGCACCGAGAGCGGCACTTCCCATTCTGCAGGAAGCCGTTGATATGGAGCGGAAGAACGCTCCAACCGGACCCAACGGACAACGGCTGATCAATCCTGAGATCCTCTATCACCTGGCGGTCGTTCAAGCGTCGATGGGCCTGAAAGAGGAAGCGAAGAAGAGCGCCGAAGAGTGTCTCGCTCTGGGCGGGGACAAGTTTCCTTTTGCCGAAGAGGTAAAAAAGCTAAAAGGCAGCCTCTAAGAGCGTGTCTGGGTAGGGCGCTCGTACGCGTCCTTTAGTGGAGATTGTTGCGATGTCATTTCGAGCTATGAAATTCATTTCCCTGATTCTTGTCGCTGCCCTCGCTCTCACCGGCTGCCTCGGACCGAATCGTAACGGCCGTTCGCTCGATGAGCTCTCACGCGGCACAGGAGAAGCTGAGAGCTATCGCGTGCGCCCGGGTGATGTGCTCAGCATCGATGTCTACGGTGAGACAGCTCTGACCGGAGAGCGCGTGGTGCGGGATGACGGCCAGCTCAGCATGAAGTTCGTAGGCGACATCCGGGTCCAGGGTATGACTCTCGAAGAGGTCGGGAAGAAAATCGAAGAGGATCTTACCAAGTATCTTCCGGCACCGACGGTCTCGGTCAATCTCTCGCGCTCGGCCCCGATTAAGTATTATCTCTCCGGAAAGTTCGTAAAAGCCGGCGAGTACCGGAGTGACGGAAAGATCACCTTCCTGCAAGCGATTGCAACGGGCGGAAATTTTCAGCCGTTCGCCGACGAGAGCGCGATCACGTTGATCCGGCGCACTCAGACCGGAGAGCTTCGCTATGTTCTCGATTACAACCGCGTGGTTCGAGGTGGGGAGCCCAATCCCGAGCTTCGGGACGGCGACATCATCAGCATTGGCCAATAGGCGCCGGCAAAGAGGCGCTTCCGGAGCGGAGCACTGCATCCTGCGATGCCACCCGGGCGTAGGTCCAGAATGTCCGGTAAAGATCTCCCACCCTCGGTGACTTCACCTGCCAATGCAGGCGCTGCGCCGAGCCCTCACGGGTGATTACGAGAAGCGGCGGATCATCACGCAAAAATCCATCCGAAGATTCCTGAACGACGTAGGAGTCAGAGAAATCGATTCCCTCCGCGCCGTTCACCGTCAAACTCAGCAGGTGCGTGAGTGTTCGTGCACGCATGTAATAAAATTGGCGGAGGAACGAGTCCTCGCGCACTTCATAAGTGATCGCATACTGCATCCGTTGCGCCGTCTCGAGCGGCTCCAGGAAGAGCACCTTCAGCTCGCAGAAATGCGGTGACGATTGAACAATCTCGATCGGCAGCTCACGCCCGATCCCGTCGACACACCGGAACTGAACATCATCCTGAGCGGCCTCAAACCAGAACTGGTGCGACCGATCGGCAAACGTCGTCCAGCCGAAATTTGCGATGTCGAAAAAGAACTTCACGCGAGAGTGCCCCGCGCCCTCAAGGATGGTCACTTCAACTTTGTGGGCGAATTGGACGAGAATCGCCTTCTCAGAGC
>CAYOAK010000307.1:0-465 GCA_964401925.1 uncultured Bdellovibrionales bacterium
TCGCCAGGGTCTGTTGAAAGCTCTCTTGTTCGGCTGTGATCCGTCTGATGGCATCCCAGGTTTCCTCGTTCTCGAAGATCCCGATGCTCGCAATCGCCGCCGCGCAGGCGAGCGGATTCGCTGTGTATGAGTGCCCGTGAAAGAAGGTCTTCGTTCGATCACTCCCTTTGAAGCCGTCAAAGATTCGCGCTGAGCATGCCGTCACTCCGAGCGGTAACGTTCCACCGGTGAGGCCCTTCGAAAGGCAGAAGAGATCCGGTGTCGATTCGCACTCCTCCGACGCAAACATTCTTCCGGTCCGCCCGAATCCGGTCATCACCTCATCGGCGATCGTGATGATCTCGTGCTCGCTCGCGCATCGAAGAAGCCGGTTCAAAACTCCGGGCTCGAAGATCCGCATTCCCGCGACACCCTGTAGCAGCGGTTCATAGATAAACGCCGCGACCTCTCCGGTTGCGGCGAGGC
>CAYOAK010000307.1:475-3535 GCA_964401925.1 uncultured Bdellovibrionales bacterium
GGCGACCTTCGAGGGCGAGGCTCTCGAAGCGATCCACGCATTCCTCGGGATGTGTACCGGGGAACGGAAGACGCTCAACCTCGAAAAGAAACGGGTCGAACGGCGCAGAGAAAACGCTTCGAGCTCCCGCGGCCATCGCGCCGAATGTGTCTCCGTGGTACGCGCCATCAAGGGCGACAATCCGCGAGCGCTTCGCGCCGATATTTCTCCAATACTGAATAGCCAACTTCAGTGCGACCTCGACGGCGGTTGACCCGTCGTCGGAGAAGAACATCCGCTCCAGTCCACCGGGTAAAATCCCTTTCAGCTTTTCGGACAAGACAACGGCCGGCTCGTGAGTGAAATCCGCGAATGCCACATGATGAAGCTTATCCAACTGCGCTTTCAGTGCGGCAGTGATGACAGGATGGTTGTGCCCGTGAACATTCACCCACCACGAGCTGATCGCGTCAATCAGCTCGCGGCCATCCTCCGTGCGAACTTTCGAACCGGAGGCACTGACAATTCCGGTCGCAGGCGGAGATCCGTACGAACGAAACGGATGCCAGATATGTTCAAAGTCGCGCGCTGAGAGACTCATTGCGGCACTCATTTTTGATTCCTGATCGCAGCCACGAGATTCTCCACCTGGCCTGCCGTGTTAAACGCGTGCAAGCAAATTCGGAGCCGCTCTTCACCCTTCGCCACGGTCGGCGAAAGAATTGCGCGCACATCCATTCCCTGTTCGCGGATCGAAGCGGCAAGCTTCCGGGTGTTTGTGTTCGGAGAGATCCGGACTGTCTGAATCGGTCCGTTATTAGAAGCGCCGAGTTCCTGAATTGCGGTTTGATATGCGCCAATAACCTTTTTCAAGACACTACGCTCAACTGATGCGCTTGACGCCAAAGTATGAGCCGCGCGAATCGTGCGGAATGTTTCGAACTCGGGCGCTGTTGAGTACATGAATGACCGGGAGAAATTGATCAGATACTGCCGCAGTGTCTCGCTGCCGCATACTGCGGCTCCATGCGCACCCATGCCCTTACCGAAGGTTACCACTCGGCCGAAGACCTCTCCCTCGAGTCCAAGTGAAGCGACGAGTCCTTCGCCCCGTTCGCCGAACACACCGACGGCATGCGCTTCATCGACAATCACAAAAGCGCCGTGCTGACGGGCAAGCATACAGAGCTCTTCGATCGGGGCGAAATCACCATCCATGCTGAAGAGCGACTCGGTGACAACGAAGACACTGCCTCTGCTTGTGAGTAGCAGCTCTCGAAGATGTTCGAGATCGTTGTGGCGAAATTTGTAGCGGTGCTTCGCAAGAGAGAGCCTGATGCCATCGATGATCGAAGCGTGGCAGAGCTCATCGTAGAGAATGGTGTCATGCCGTGTAGGAACGCAAGAAAGCAGCCCGACATTCGCCGCATATCCGGTGCTGAAGATGAGCGACGCCTCTGCTCCGTAGAACCGAGCAAGAAGCTGCTCAGTCTCTTCCGCGTATCGAGAGTTTCCCGAGAGCAACCGGGAGCCGGTCGATCCGACACGGCGCTCATCGGCTGGCGCAGTTCGCTCCATCTCAGCCTTCAGCGCGCCAGTTGTTGAAAATCCGAGATAGTCGTTCGAAGAGAAATCGATCAGTCCATCGTACAGGGCGAGCGAGCGCAGTGCGTCGTCGGCGCTTCGTGACTCCAGGGCGGCGAGGACCGCAGGCGGCGTTCGCACTCCTGCAGTGAGCCTATCCGGCGTGAGCGGCCTTTGCGCTTTCAATCTGCATCCAGCTCATACCGAGCTTGTCCAATAGAGAGTTGTCATGATCCTCACCCGGGTTCTCGGCGGTGAGAAGCTTCTCTCCGGCGAACACCGAATTGGCGCCGGCGATGAAGCAGAGAGCCTGCATCTCGTCGGACATCTTTGTCCGTCCCGCGGAGAGGCGAACCATCGATTGAGGCATAATGATCCGCGCGGTCGCGATGATCCGGACGAATTCAAGCGGATCCACATCTGCTTGCCCAGCGAGCGGCGTGCCTTCGATTCGCATGAGCAGATTGATCGGCACGCTTTCCGGATGCGGGTTTTGTGTCGCAAGCTGACAGAGGAGGCCAAGCCGATCGTCCCGCGACTCGCCCATGCCGATGATTCCACCGCAACAGACGGTGATTCCGGCATTGCGAACGTTCTTCAGCGTGTTCAATCGATCTTGATAGACGCGTGTGCTGATGATCTCGCCGTAATATTCCGGCGAGGTGTCGAGATTGTGGTTGTATGCGTAGCAGCCGGCAGCCTTCAGCCGCTTCGCTTGCGAGTCGCTCAACATCCCGAGCGTGCAGCAAACTTCGAGCCCCATCGCGGAGACATCGGAGACGAACTCGAGGATCTGATCAAATTCCGCGCCGTCTCTGACTTCGCGCCACGCTGCTCCCATGCAGAAGCGGGTTGACCCGCACTGCTGCGCTTCGCTCGCTTTACGAAGCACCTCTTCCTTCTTCAGAACACCATGACGGGTCACGCCAGTGTCGTAGTGCGCGCTTTGCGGACAATATTTGCAGTTCTCCGGGCAGCCGCCGGTCTTCACCGACAGCAGCGTGGAGCGTTGAACGATCGCCGGGTCAAAGTTCTCCCGATGAACCGTCTGTGCGCGATAAATCAATTCCGGGAAAGGGGAGAGGTAGATCTCACGAACTTCTTGCAGATCCCAATCGTATCTCATGCGTGCGGGCTCCATATGGCTCGCAGAATCTGTCATGCTCAAACTACGATGGCAACGAGACGGTTCTTACGCGAACAAAGAGTGCAACGCGTGAAGTCCGAGAGACCAATCGGGCGCGGTCTCTTTTTTGATGCCGAGATGGGAGAAAAGCTCCGCTCTCTCGTATCCATGCTCTTTTAGAAGAGCAGCGAGGTCGTCAAGCTTTGTCTTCAGGAACTCATTCGCTTCCGGATCGGCAACGCTAAGGCGGACAAGGATCTCTTTACTCCGGACAGCGACATCAACATCGATGCTTCCCAGAGTGGGAAGAGGTGCGGAGACCTGGATGCGGCGGAAGCTTTCTTGTGAGCCGCCACTCTTTCCGCCTTCGC
>CAYOAK010000308.1:0-3526 GCA_964401925.1 uncultured Bdellovibrionales bacterium
GAATGGCGCGAACTTTTCGTAGAGTATGGATGCTCCACGTCTCTTTCTCGTTTATCTCGGTGGCCGAACGCCGAAGTCGAACATCGAGTTGCACGACGTGCAGTTCGTTGCCGCCGCGACTATCGAGGAGACCTATCCCGCGTTACGGGACGCTTGGTTCGGCACCCCAAAGGGATTGCATCTCGATAGCTACATGGAGGTGAAGTTCGTCGGCGGCTTCAAAGTTGAGCTTCGCTCGGAGCCCTTTCCCGGAGAGGAGTCTCTCTACTTCGTGAACTTCGGGGGCTACGATCCGGAGTCGATCGCCGAGCTTCATCAGTTCGGACTGTTCGCTGCTCGATCACCGGACGAGGCAAAGAAGCGTGCGAAGGCGACTTTGCTGAAAGGATCAGTCGAGCAGCATAAAGACGATCTTTTCGACGTCGATGACTGCTTTCCTGTTACTTCAGTCGGGAAATACTTCGTTCATCTGAATCCTGATTCGGGAGAGCAGCCGTTTAAACCCGATTGGTTCGGATATCGCGTAATCGGCTAGGCGTTTCTGTCGAGTATCCTCGAATCGGCAGCCTTCCGCCGGTTATCTAATAATCAGCATTTTTCGCTGAGAGGAACCTTTATGACTGAGACAATAATCATTGGAGCAGGAATATTTGCCGCGGTGATGGCCATGCAGTTCTTCAAAGCAAGAAACGACGTCGCCGCGGGAAGGCGCGGCCGCCGGGATGACGGCACCTCTAACATTTATGATTTCTCGACTCCTTCGTTCAGTTCGTCCTCATCGTCAGATTCATTTAGCTCCGACAGTTCGTCCTACAGCAGCAGCGATGACTGCAGCGTCAGCGATAGCGGCGGCGGAGATTGTGGTGGGGGAGACGGCGGCGGCGGTGATTAAATCAGGTTAGGCGATGCCCGATGGAAGCACTGCTGCTCGCCATTCTTGAAATCTTTGCTGAGGTCTTTATTCAGATCTTCGCCGAGGGATTCGTCGATCTTTTTGGCCGTCTCTTTTCCGGTTTCTTCAGTCGAGAGGGCGCAAGCAGAGCAGGCTGGACGGTTCTCTCCGCGCTGATCGGGGCGCTGACAGGATTTCTGAGCGTGGCAATATTTCCCGCGCATGGAATCACTCTCCAGTGGCTCCGGCTGCTTAATTTAGCACTCACCCCGTGCGCGGCCGGCTACCTAATGAGCCGAATTGGAGACCTCTACGAAGCGAAAGACAAGCCGACAACCCAGATCGAATCGTTCACGAACGGCTTCGTATTCGCACTGGCTATGGCATTGGTTCGATACTTCTACGCAGCTTGAATAAAAGCCCGCGCGTCGCTCGCAGAGGCAAAGCGCTCCCCCGGATCTTTCGCGGTACACCGTTCGACCAGCGCACTGCACCACTCAGGTGTTGCATCGGGAAGTGCAGGGAACGGCTCATAGAGATGCTTGGTCGCGACAAGATGCCAGCTCTCATCGGTAAATGGGAGGGCCCCAGTAAGCGCCTCATAAACAAGAATCCCAAAAGTATAGAGGTCGCTACGCCCGTCGATCTCGCCCCCGCGAATCTGCTCAGGCGAAGTATAGGAAGGGGTTCCAATAAACTCGCCAGTGGCGGAGAGGGAGGACTGAAAGCAATTCGCGCGGGCTAAACCAAAATCCATGACCTTGACCCGACCGGTAGAGGAGACAATGACATTCGCCGGCTTTAAGTCGCGATGAAACACCTCTTTCGCGTGGGCGCAATCGAGCGCCTGGAGAATCTCACAGAATATCCGTTTCAATTCGTCGTGAGGCATTCGAGGCTTGGATGAGTGAATGAGGCTTGAGAGTGATCGGCCCTCAACAAGCTCCATGATTATGAAATACTCGCCGGTGGGAGCCGTATCGAAATCAAATACCCGGACGATGTTCGGATGGTCGAGCTTTCGCGAGATAATCGCTTCCCGCTTAAATCGCTCGCGCACATTACTCTGCTTGGTAAGTGAGGACTTTAGAAGTTTCAGCGCGACTTCCTGACCATCGAGATTGCGATCGCGAACACGATACACGGCGCTCATTCCGCCTCGGCCAAGCAAAGAGATCACCTCGTATCGATCGTTGATGACGGAACCGGCGCCTATCGGTCCGGCGCTATTCCCAGGTGAGTCGCTCATTCCTGGATTAACGGCAGGTTACGAGATCGCCTGGAATTAAATTGGCAATACTGGGACCGCGCACGTCCTCGTCCGCTTTCAACGGCGGGCAGCGGCAGAAGGCTATCAGCGAACAATATTCGGGTTTGATTACTGGCAAGCGGGCGAGCCGCCCGCGGTCCCAGTGTTCGGTATGAACTGTTACCTATCTGTCCGGTATGGACCCGAAAAATATGGATGCGGGGGGAGGATTTGAACCTCCGACCTCCGGGTTATGAGCCCGACGAGCTACCAGGCTGCTCTACCCCGCGACGGGGGTCTTACGTGGAAATCCCGCGGGTTGTCAACTTCACGGGGTCGTTATGCTGTTGAGATTTCTGAAGATTTGCGCGGCGCTCGCTTTACTTCCGTCGTTTGTGCCTCACGGGGGCGGCGAAAGCACCCCCTTAAGGAGCTTTGACACTTCGCTCAGATCCCGATCATCGACGATAAACTTTCGCTGCGATGGCCTAACGAAGCGCTGAGTGTGAATGCCTTGCCACGGCGCTGACCAGAGAAAGGCGACGCGGCAACGCTCTTTGTAACGCTTGAGATACTGGACGACAGCGTCCGGACTTACCCGGTCGGCGAGTATCGCGCGGCGATGATCGAACTGCATATCGACGCCGTCGAGATTGGCGATGCAGGCGACTCCATCCGGGAACACCGGAGTGTCGCCGTGCAGCTCGAGATAGTCGGCGGTCAGGTGATTCGCGCTGCGGAGTTTCAGGACCGGGTTCCGTACGACTTTATATGGCCAAGCGGCACGGACCGTTTCGAGGACAACGGCGTAGGCTTCTGCGCTGAAATTATCCTCGAGACCGGTTGAAAGCACGATCTCATTTCCGCCGGAGACGTAAGGCTTCACTATCTCGGCTATCGCCTGAATCCGCTTCGTGAGCGGCTCGAGAATCTTCGGATCTCTGGCAGCGAGGCGCACATTGTACTCGCGGACGGCGAGATGCGGTGTGATTTCGCAATCTTCGCAATCGGTGGAGCGGCGGCAGGTTTCATTCGTCGGGTGGATCTCAAGAAAGTGCGGCTCATTTTTACGAAGCTCGAACCACTTCTTAAGACAGACTGCATCCTCGCCAAAAGTTGACCAAAGGATGGCCAAGGCGAGCGGACTGCCCTCCTCGAAAACCTCAAGCGCGCGGTCGCATGGAAAGGTCGGCGAGGGCATTGCAAAGAAGGCGACACCCGCTTCTCCGGCCGAAGCGCTGCGGGGAACAGCGGCGGCCATGACGAAACCGAATGTCAAAAGCCATCGAAGCATTTTGTGCCTGCGCACCCGGCGGTATAGACTCATGGGATGAGTGTACAGGAGATCCCGCGGGAGCTCATTCAAAAGTATTCGGCCTCAGCCG
>CAYOAK010000309.1:0-3514 GCA_964401925.1 uncultured Bdellovibrionales bacterium
CCGGTGGACCGGGCCGCTATCTTGTGGATTTTTGTAAGAGCCATCCGGACAAGAAGTTCGATGTGCTTGTTCGCGATTGGAGTGAGGGGGGACTCGCTGAAGGCCGGGAGTATGCAAAGCAGGTGAGCTGCGACGCTGTGCGTTATGAGCGGGCGGATGCTTTCAGCGAAGAGGCGCTCGCAACCGCAGGCTCCGGCATCGACATCGGAGTTGTATCCGGCCTCTATGAGCTCTTTGGCGATAACACGATGGTGCGGCGCTCTCTGAGGGGTGTTTCGAAGCTGGTTAAACCGGGCGGATTTCTCGTTTACACGGGGCAGCCTTGGCACCCGCAGCTGGAAATGATTGCAGAGACGCTGAACAACCGGGACCAAGAACCTTGGATCATGCGTCGGCGGACTCAGGCCGAGATGGACGAGCTTGTGCGCGAAGCGGGTTTTCGCAAAGTGAGCATGCGGGTCGACGACTGGGGAATCTTCACTGTCTCGGTCGCGGTGAAGGAGAACTAGAGCCGGCTACAAGCCGGATGCTTGAGCATGTCGTTGACGGCACTAAAACGTAAAACGCCCTATGAACGAATCGAGCTCTCCTCCAACGATTCGAGAGAGAGTATCGGCGTTGGTCGTCACATCTCTTGCGTTCATCGTCGTATACAACCTCACGAACTATCTCTCATCGCTCCGTAGTTCCGTTCCGACAGCGGCATTTGAATGGGAGCTTCTCATTCCGCTTATTCCATTCATGATCGTGCCGTACTGGTCGATCGATCTATTCTTCGCCGCAGCGCCGTTTGTCTGCCTTTCTAGAACTGAGCTGCGGATACTCGTGCGACGGATTATTGCGGCGATTCTGATCGCAGGCGTGTGCTTTACTCTCTTTCCGCTGCAGCTTGCATTTACGCGAACGGAGGTTCAGGGGCCGTTTGGGGTGATGTTCAACGCGCTTTTCAGTTTTGACCGCGTTTTCAACCTGGCGCCTTCGCTGCATATATCCTTTCGAACGATCTTATGGATGGTCTACGTGCCGAAGCTTCGCGGCGCGCCGCAGACGGCATTGAAGGCTTGGTTCATTCTGATCGGGGTTTCGACGCTGCTTTGCCATCAGCACCAGGTGATTGACATCTTCACCGGTCAACTGCTTGGTCAGTTTGTCATCCATCTTTTTCCGCTCTCCCGGGCGTCCGGCGTTAAGCAGACTGTGGCCCTTCACAAGCGAAGGCGGCTCGGCGGACGCTATGTTTGGGGAGCAATGCTCTGCCTTGCCGCAACGTATTTCTGCTGGCTCCCAGGAGTAGTTTTGCTTTGGCCGGCGCTCGCGCTGACAATCGTCGGCGGAGCATACATCGCCGGCCGGCCGGATTGGTTTCGAAAAACGAACGGGTGTTACAGCTGGACGACGAGATGGTTGCTGATGCCATATACCTTCGGCTCTCATCTTTCTTATCTCTGGTACACGCGTAGCTCAGCTCCGTATGCTCTTGTTGCAGAGGGGGTCTATTTCGGTCGCCGGCTAAGTGAGAAAGAGGCCGAGGAGCTTCGGGGACTTGGAGTCCGGCGCGTGCTCGACCTTACCGGTGAGTTCGAAGAGACTGAGGCGCTTCGGACTCTGGAGTATCAGAACATCCCGGTTCTCGACTTAATCCCACCCTCGGACGAGCAGATTGATCAGGCACTGGAGTGGCTTCAGCGCACATCAGGGAACGGGCCAGTCTACATCCATTGTGCATTGGGTTTTTCGCGCAGTGCAATCGTGACAGCCGCATGGCTTATTCGATCGGGACGCACGAGCTCGATCGATGCCGCGCTCGAAAAACTTAGGGCCGCCCAGCCGCGCCTTGTTGTTCGGGAGGAGGCAATTTCCCTGCTTGCTGCTATAAAGCCACGGCATGAGTGATGACGCTTCAAGCAACCGCCGTCCGCTGAAAAGCCGGGGATCCAGTTGGTCCCGGTTCCTCACGGCAAAGCTTGTCGAACGCAGTGTGACACCGAATCAGGTGTCTTGCGCGAGCGTCGTTCTCGCGGCATTCGGCGCGGTGATGTTTCTTGGAACGAGTCTTGACCTGCCGCCGTTCGCCCGGATGCTCTGTTTTCTCCTTACGGTTGTTGGAATTCAAGGACGCCTGCTCTGTAATCTGCTCGACGGAATGCTTGCGATTGAGTCCGGCCTGCGCTCGAAGGTTGGCGAGATCTACAACGATTTGCCTGATCGAATCGCAGATGTCCTGCTGCTGCTTGCGGCCGGGGTTTCCCTCGGATCGAGCCGCTCCCTGTTCTTCAGTGGACTTACACTCGGTTGGTTCGCGGCACTCGTGGCGGTTTCATCCGCGTACCTTCGCCTGCTAGGGGCAGCAAGCGGAACGCCGCACTACTTCGTTGGCCCGATGGCGAAGCAGCATCGGATGGCGCTCCTCTCCGCGGCCTCGTTGCTTTCAATCGGAGAGCTTTGGGCCGGGGCCGATTACAGGATACTCGCCTTGGCACTCTGGATCATTATCGTTGGTGGGTTGTTTACCTGCTACCGGCGGTTGAAGCTCATTCTCGGCTTTCTGGAATCGAAACCGCTATGAGGTTCGTTCCTGATCTCGGGTGCGGACTGCTCCGGATCCTGTTCGGGACGGTCGTTACCTCGAAAGGGTTTCAGCCTGAGATCGACGTTCAGCGCATCTATTATGCGAACCACACGAGCCATCTGGATTTCCCGCTCGTGTGGGCCAGTCTCCCGTCGCGGTTACGCCATCAGACCCGGCCGATCGCTGCGCGGGACTATTGGACCAAAACCGCGTTCCAGCGGTTTCTTGCTTGCTCAGTTTTCCGTGCCGTCCTGATCGAACGAGGGAAGGGAACGGTGCACGGAAATCCGCTCGAACCAATAATCGAAGCGCTCAATGAAGGGAGCTCGATCATCATCTTTCCCGAGGGCACCCGCAGTCTCGATGGCCAGATGCAGGGTTTTAAGTCAGGACTTTTTCACCTGGCGAAAGGTCATCCCCTGATCGAGCTGGTGCCGGTCTATCTTCACAATCTGAATCGCATAATGCCGAAGGGAGAGTTAGTGCCGCTCCCTCTGCTCTCCCGGGTTATCTTCGGCGCGCCGATTAATTTCGCACCGGGTGAGGAAAAGGAGGCATTTCTTAAGCGCGCGGCAGACGCAATACTGGAGCTCGCACCATGAGCTTCTTCGATCCGTTTCCTGAGCTGATCATTCCATCGTTGATCTTTGGAATTCTTCTCTTTGCGTCGCTGGCATGCGTCGTCCTGCGCCTTACTCCGCTGAATAAGACAAAGACTGCATTTGTCGATGAAATCGTTTCTCGCACGAAAAGTTGGTGGCTAATCGCGGTTATCCTCGTGCCTTGTGTGTTGGGCGGCCTCCATTCCACGATCGTCATCTTCTTCATCCTCTCAATCTGCGCGTTGAGAGAGTATTTGACCCTCCTCGACACCGGCCGGGCGCAACACCAGGCGCTCTTCTGGAGCTTTGCGGTGATCACACCGGCGCAATACGGATTGATTTG
>CAYOAK010000310.1:0-3472 GCA_964401925.1 uncultured Bdellovibrionales bacterium
TTCCCCGCCGGCTTTGTCCCCTTTGAGGACAAGCCCGACGGCGGTTTCGTTCAGCTGATAGGCTCGCTCTTCAGCTGTCATCCGGGATGATGTGTGAGATCGGTGCTGTAAGCTGACATTCGAAACCTGCGGCGGCGAGCCGGCCTCGGCGATGACAGGAGCCAGGACAAGGAGTGCCCCACAGATCCGATTGAGACACAGAACGTTGAGGTCGCTACGCGGAAAGTTCATCTGCTCTAAGACGTGAAATCTTTCTGAAAACTTCATAAGCTGCCCGTAAGCGTTCACTGGCAGGGACTCAAACTCTCAAAAGCGTTGAAGATCTGTAAATAGAGCACGTTTTTTATTTTCGTAACTGTTCATAAGGAACCCCCCTCAAAGGGCCGTGGAGAGTCGAAGCAATGTCTAAAGCAGTCCAGGAGATGTTTGGCCGGATAAGTCCGCGCTACGACCTGGCTAACGATGTGATCAGCCTCGGAATTCACCGCAGGTGGCGGTCCGCAGTCCGGCGCCTTGCCGCATTGAGGAGCGGGGAACGAGCTGTGGATATCTGCACGGGAACCGGTCAGCTCGCTTTTGAGCTGGCAAAGACCGAGGGCGTACAGGTCCTGGGCGTCGATTTTGTGCAGCCCATGCTGAAGGTCGCCCTGACCAAACTGCCCGCTGCGAGTCCGGGCCGCTCTTTAAGTCAGGTGAACTTCGTCCAAGGTGACGCCCTCCACCTGCCCGTTCCGGATCTGAGCTGTGAAGTTGCGACGATCTCCTTCGGTATAAGGAACGTTGATGATCCGGTTGCGGGACTGCGGGAGATATTTCGCGTCTTGAAGCCCGGAGGCCGGATCCTCGTTCTTGAGTTCGGGCAGCCGACGATCCCGGTCTTCTCGTCGCTCTACCGTTTTTACTCAGCCTCGGTGATTCCGTTTTTGGGCGGTATCCTCACCGGAGATCGTGAAGCATACCGGTATCTTCCCGAAACCTCCGCGAGATTTCCCAGCCGGGAGAGTTTCATCGATCTGATGCGGCGCGCAGGGTTTAGCGATTGTCTGTATACTCCGCTCTCCCTCGGAATCGCCTATCTTTATCAAGGTAAACGATGAGCCAATCGATCAGATGGATTGTCGGAATCTCCGGTGCATCCGGAACTGTATACGCCCGGCGGCTCTTGCGCGTAATCGCCGAAGAGCATCCAGGGATCGCTGTTGAGCTCGTGATCACAGACGGTGCGACCCGGGTGTTCAAAGAAGAGGACGGGCTGGAGTACTCCTCTCGCTCCGATGCGATCGAGAAGTTAATCGGTGTCCGAGCGCCGAACATCACCGTTCACAACAATCGAGACACCGGCTGTTCGATCGCCTCAGGAAGTTATCAGACCGAAGGCATGATCGTTATTCCTTGCAGCATGAATAGTCTCGCCGCGATTGCGCACGGAATCTCCGATACGCTCCTGCGCCGCGCAGCTGACGTAACGATCAAAGAGGGCCGCAGGCTCATCTTGGTTCCGCGTGAGACTCCGCTCTCGTTGATCCACCTTCGAAATCTCACGAGTCTCTGCGAAATGGGGGTGAAGATCGTTCCGGCGATGCCTGGATTCTATACGAAGCCCGAGTCGGTCGAGGATCTCGTGGATCATATGGTGCTCAGATTCCTTGATCAGATGGGAATCAGCTCTACTATTTCGAAGCGGTGGGGGGCCGAAAAAGATCGGGCGAACCGTGAGCAGTGATCCGGTGCTCACCTTTCTCGAACGATTCGCTCCGGCACGCGAGTTTGAACATTATCTCAGCGGCCTCGAAGGTGCTGACAGCATCGACGGTGAGCTGCTTGCAAGCTTGCCGATCGCCGCGCTCCTGGGGTTGATCGAGCGCCGCCAGAACTCCGCTCCCTGCATTGTATCGCCGCCGCGATTTCGGCCCACCACTTTGGTCTCCCTCCGCTCGCTCATATCGAACAGTGACTCCAAGGGTGTCATTGAACAGCTCGGGGAGCGATTCTCGAGCGCGCGCCAGCTTCTCCAGCCCGGGCAGCAAAGCCTCACTTGCATCCTCACCGATTGGGGCGAAGAGCTCTCATTGAATGAGACGCTCAAGACGTTACTCGCTCTTTCGGAGACTTTTCAGCTGCATTTCTCTCGAGGTGAGCTGCTCGGTCCGTCCCTCAATCAGTGCTTTCAGCTGGCGGAAAGATTTTCGCTCTCCATGCAAAGCCTGCTTACGCGGTTCCTCAATCATGGAATCACGGGGTGCGTGCCCGGACCGCGGACTCTTCAAGAGAAGATCGCACTCGAGTTGGGAATGACGCTCTCAATTCGCGCCGACATTTCGTTTCTCGCCGACGATTTTCATGTGGCCGGCGGTCCCGGCGAGGGCGAGGTCGAAAGCAGCCGGGCCGATACCATTCTCCTTTCGCGTCATGTCGCTGAAGTGATGGAGCTCAGAGAAGAGTTGCACGGAAAGCAGCTCCGCTGGTTCTATGAACCTTATTGGAGCGAAGCGGCTGTTCGTCACGCCCTCGCAGCACCGTTTGCGGTCCCGGTGACGAAAGCGCTTCTCCTCGCGCGGCTGCTGCTCCCGGAACAGGTGACGGTGGATGCGCATTATCCCCTCGTCGGACGCCATCTCGCACAGCTTCTCGCGGACTACGGCGTCACATCGATCGGTCCGGTTGCTGTCGATCCTGATACGGCGTCAGCGCTCGGCATCCCACTTGTAAGTGAGGTGGCCGACCTCGAGATGGCATTTCCGGGCGCGAGCCAATGAAACCGCTCCGCGTAATCAACATCCGGTATCTGAACAGCATTCCCTTCCGGTCGCTCTCGCGCGATCCGGATATTGAGTACCGCGAAGGACTTCCGGCGGAATGTGCCGCGGCGCTCCTTCAGCGCGACGTCGATCTCGCTCTCCTTCCGCTCGCGTCGATCCTCAAGCATGGATTTTACAAGATGCTTCCTTATGGAATTGTCGCGGATGGTCCGGCCGAGAGTGTCTTCCTCTTCTCCGAAAATCCGATTGAAGAGCTGAAGGCAATCGCACTGGATGCTTCCTCAGAAACCTCGGTGCTGCTCCTAAAGACACTGCTCGCGGAGTTCTACCCGGAAGCATATCGACAGCTGCATTTTCGCGTTCAGTCTCCGGAACGTGTGCTTTCAAGCATACGAGGCGAGGTCGGCGGATTTGTTATCGGCGATCTCGCCTTTGCGAACGCTCATCGCTACACCCACACCCTCGATCTCGCTGCACATTGGAAAGAGCGAACCTCCCTGCCGTTCCTTTTTGCCGCGTGGTGCTACCGGCCGGGGGAGCTGACGCGGGCGCAACTTGAGCGCTTCTCGAGCCACGTGAAAACGGGTCTCGCCTCCCGAGAGCTGTTCGCGCGAGACTGGGCCGAGACGCTCGGCGTCAATCGTGAAAGCGCCGTGCGCTACATCGGCCAGGTAGTGAAGTTCGAAGTAACGCCGCAAGTTGTCGAAGGCGTT
>CAYOAK010000311.1:0-3451 GCA_964401925.1 uncultured Bdellovibrionales bacterium
TCTATCGCCGTCAGGCACGGTTCCGCCCCCCGCAAGGTTGGGGTGTACCAAGCGGAGGGAGGGGTCAGGCGCAGTGTTTCGGTGCGCGGCTGTTTCGAACTAATTCCGACCTAGGCCGAATGGATCCTTGTGATTCGCGTTCTGGGGACAATCGCCCTGAATGCCGTTCTTAGTCGGGTAACCTATCAATATGTCTAGTTAGTGGGATTTTTATCTCACATCGTTAAGACCAACGGCACTCGCTCCGATAGTTCTTCAGGTGGGAGCACTTTCCGGCGGCACACGTAATGATATTCGGCGGACTTCTAGGAGGAGAGCGGACACGCGAGCGCGGGTTCTCTCTCGCTGACCTGCTAGTAACCATTACAATCTGCGGCTTGATCGCGGCTACGGCTATCCCGCAGTACCGAGACGTGACAGCGGTCCTGGCTCGGGACGCAGCAGTGAAACAGCTCGATTTCGATGTACGTCGCGCAAAGGCAGATGCAGTTGCACAAGGTGTCCGCACGGTTCTGACGATTGCGTCTGACGATTCCTCTTATACAGTCGGTGTTGATCGAGTTCCGTTCAGCAGTCCACCTGTGGCGGACGAGGTGATTACAAACGGCAAGCTCCCGTATAGCACCAAGGTCTCGACGACCAACAACCGGCTCGTTTTCGATTCACGCGGCTTCCTTGTTGATGACAACGGGAATCCAATCACTGGGCTCCTTACATTCACGCAGAATGGTGCCACGTTTGCGACGGGAACGGTCTATTCCACCGGTGTCTTCTTACTTCGCATCAGGGCGGCTGGTTACTGAGGAATGACCATGGATCGAACGCGAATTGCTGAAGCCGGATTCTCGCTGACCGAGGTCTTGGTAATCGCTTCTCTCTTCACCGTGCTAGGCCTCAGCTTCGTCTCTTCAAACGCGATGATGGCCGATGCCCGGGGGCGGATTAGCCACAATTCTGCGGCTTCCCAGCTTGCAATTGAGGCGCTCGAGTCGTACGCCGGTATCGATCCGGTGACACTTACAGCTCAAAGTGCAACGGCAAACGTTGTGCGAAACGGCGTAACGTTCAGTCGCGCTGTCACAATTTCGGTAAACGCCGACGGGAGTCGCACGATTGCGGTCGCGGTAACCTGCCCGAACTGCCGACTCGGCGGCTCGGCGTCACTCTCGAGTAACGTCCCACAGTGGGGGAGCGCATGAGACATTGCTCCGCTCAGAGAGGGTCCGGCCTTCTCGAACTTCTTGTCAGCCTTGGGCTGATCTCGACAATGTTCGCAGCGATCATGTCGACCTATTCGTTGACAACTCGCCGTGCCTACGACGAAGCAATCATCGGCCGAACAAATGAACAGGCGCGGCTTGCTCTCGACCTCATTGGATATGACCTCCGCATGGCCGGAGCTGGCGTGCCCCTTGGTCAAGGCGGATTTGCGCCTGGTGGTGCGGGCCTCGGAGACGCGCCAATGCCAATTCTCACTTCATCCACCGCCACGAACATCGTAATGCGTCTGAACGAAACCGGACGAGTTGGCGTTCTGACCTCTCAGTTCACCCCCTCAATGACGAGCCTCACTTTCCAGGTGCACTCCTCCGCAGACATCGCAGCCGGCGATATGGTCTATCTTTCAAATGCAACCGCAGGCGGCACGCTGGGCCTCAAAGGCACAGTCCAATCGGTATCCGGCAATTCGGTGACGCTGGAGACTGGATACATCACCTCGGCGGGCGCGGTGTTTGATAGCGGAAGCGTTGTTCACCGAGTTACGCAGATCACGTACGACTCACCTGCCGCAGGCACTGGAATCACACGCGATAACGTGGATAGCCTAATCACCGTTGTTCCAAATTCGACCTTCTCCCTGACATATTATGATGCCGCCGGTAGCGCTATCCCGCTCCCCCTGACAGCGGCTATCATTCAGAACCAGCTTTGCTCGGTTCAGGTTTCCACCTCCGTAGTATCCACAAGCAAACTGAGGAACGGCTCGAACTACACTGCTACCGCGGTAGATCGAATCGCTCTTCGAAACCTCATTCTGAGCCGCTAATGAACACCGACGCGCGGACAAACCAGCCGGACTCTCAATGCACCTCCGAACGCGGATTTGCACTAGTTGCATTTCTCGTTGTTGTCGGAATCGGACTCTATATCTTGGCTAACTCGCTCAGCTTAGCGACTACCAGCACGCGCACGAATCGCGACGCAAAGCAGAGATCCGATCAGTTCTTTGCCTCCGATAACAGTTTGAGCCTGGCCGTTGGTTGGTTTCGCACACAAGCAACAAATTTGATCACACCCTTCCAGAAGGGAAATTTCTATACCACCTTTTCGAAAGGCTCACCGACTGTTGGCACTAACGATTCTGTGCTCTCGATCCCTACGAAGATAAAGCTTGCGGGAACAAATAACTCGGTCATTCTCACTTCAAGTAATTCTCTAGGAACGGCTGCGTTTCCTGCGACCCAGAATCTTTCGACGAGCGTGAGCTTCGCGGCAGCCTCCTCATTCAGCGGCAGCAGCTTTGGCGCAAACTTGGTTCGAGCCACACTCGTAGACGCTGTCGCAGTCGATCCGAGTTCAGACTTCGGCGCTCCGCCTGCCCCCGCTCCTCAAACTGACTTTTACCCCATCTACCGCTTGGATGCGCTGACCGCTGCGGACAGAGGCTCACACCTTCTGGGGTACATGATCGGCACCCTGACCTATAGCGATACGGTCGGCTTCTACGGCCGAGACCTCGTCGAACTCCGGCAATCTTGCGATTCGTACATTTCTTCGAACGGTCCCTATGGCGCCGGGAGCAAGCGCGCAAAATGCCCCGTCGGCTCGAACTCGACCGTGCAGATCCACCAAAACACGAAACTCTATGGAAGTGCGCGTACGAACGGGAACTTTTCAACTGGCTCTCCGTGGGGCGGACAAGTCTGCGCTGACTTCGCATGCTCCTCCAACGGCCAAACGTGTGCCGGAGGAAGTTGTAACGTCCCAGCGCTTCCCACGTTTCAATCTTGGAACAGCTACTGCCCAACGAACCAAGGGGATCGCACCGTAAGCACGAATCAAACATGGACCGTGGGCGGCTCAAGTCCCAATCAGAAGTGCTGGAACAACGTCACGCTCGGAAACAACCGAACGCTGACACTGACGTCTACTGGACCGAATAACGCCTATTTCATTAATACGCTGAACATTCCTAATAATGCGTCTCTGCAAATTGCGCCAAATCCTGCCAGTGGCACAGTCTATCTCTACGTAGTGAACTTCAGCGGTAGCACGGTGAACGGCAACCAAGTGTTCAACGGGAATAATCGACCGTCGCAGTTTCGGCTCTACTATCTTGGTCTTGCCGCACTTACGTTCAATGGGAACGCCGCAATCAACGCCTCCGTCGTATCACCGTATGCGGGGGTGACGGTAAGCGGGAACCATACATTCTCCGGTGGAATACTAG
>CAYOAK010000312.1:0-3443 GCA_964401925.1 uncultured Bdellovibrionales bacterium
CCATAGCCGGCAGTAGCAAGCTTGATCGAGGTCGTGCGCGTGCCGATCTGTGTCAGAGCGTCTGCGTTCGAAAACGAGAGGAAGGTGAATCCGCCATCCGGCCAACGATCCTTGAAGAGATCCTTGCTCTCTGGATGAACGAGGTCGAAAACCCGGAACCCGAACTGATCCACAAGGGCCGGGATCGCAAGCTGCCGGAACGGCGTCTTGTCCATGCGGCTCGGGATGATCACACCGCCTCGTGCTTCAGCAGCCGCGATGACTTTCGCAACGGAGGCGCTGACAGTGTAGCCTTTTCGGCCGCGCGCCGCAGCGGGAATCTGAAGTTCGTCGAGCAGCGAATAGATGACGGAGCTCGAGGTGCCTTCTTCGAAAAGAACAATGAGGTAAACCTCATTGCATCCTGAAAGCTCGCATCGCAGATCGACTCCCGGAAGAATCGTTACGTCTGCGTCCTTCGCCTGAATTGTAATCTGATCGACGAGCGCCGCATCGTGAAAGTCCGTCAGCCCGATGATGTCCAGCCCCTTGACCTTCGCGAGGCGGCTGAGCGCCGGAGCCGGATTGATTCCGCCGGAGACAAAGTACCCGACAGTGCCCGGAGTGTGGATCCGCAGATCCATCGAATACTTCCGGCCTTTCGCCGGCGGCTTTGCCAGAAAGTTTGCAGTCGAGACGCGCGCACTCTTGTTTCCCGGAGCGGCCTTCTTTTTCTCTTTGCTGATCTTACGGAAGTTTTTCAGCACCTCATCCGGCGGAGTGGTAAACGCAGCAACGACACGGGCTCGCTTTTCCTCCTCAGAGGGGTCTTGAAGTTTGACCTCGACGGTCTTGACCGATTTTTTAACCGGCTTTTTTACGGGCTGGATGGAGGCAACGGGACGCTTCTTCTCCAGCGCGGAGTGCTTGGATGACATAAAAACTACCTGAAAGATCGGATGGTTACGGGTTATCGCGAGTCCGTTACTTGCCTTGGATCTCGGAACCCTTGTCTTGAGATGCCTCGCCTCTCAGGTCGGGTTCAGCAGAAGCGAACGCCGCCAGGCGCTGGAGCTTCACCCGATCAATCCGCCGGCCCGTGACGCGCTCGACGGTAATTTGCGCAACTGCGGCGGCGGGCTCCCTTTCCGGGGCCTCTGCATCGCTGCTCGATCCGCCCGAACCGGGGCTCGGTTCGATCAATCCGTTGACCTCGAGGTCTCCGGATTTCCGGATCACAATTTCGTCCCCGGTGCGCGGGAGCCGGCCGAGCGAGGTGTAGATGAACCCGGCGATAGTGTCGTAGTCACCCTCCGGAATATCAAAGTCGAGCCGGCTATTGATATCCGCAACCAGCACGCCGCCGTCGACAATCACGTTTCCGTTGTCCTCGACGATGATGTCCCGCTCCGGAATATCGGATTCGTCGAAGATATCTCCGACGATCTCCTCGATGACATCTTCCAAAGTCACAACACCGTCGACACCGCCGTGCTCATCGAGGACGACCGCGATATGGATCTTCCGCCGCTTGAACTCATTCAGCAGGTCCGCGATCGATTTCGTGCCGGGCACGAAATACGGCTCGCGCATAATACGGCGGATGTTGAACTCCCGCTCATTTGAATGGCGGAGGTTATGCACATAAGGGAGAAGATCCCGGACCATGATGATCCCCTGGATGTCGTCGATCGATTCGCCGATGACCGGCAGCCGGGAAAATCCGCTGCTCACGGCTGCTTGCACTAATTCTTCAAGCGAGGCGGTGACCGACACCGCGATAAGATCGGTTCGAGGTGTCATGACCTCTCGCGCGACAGTCTCGGAGAATGAAAAGACACTCTGCAGCATCTCTTCTTCCACTTTGTCGAGAACCCCTTTCTCACCGCTGTGCGTCACGAGCATCGAGAGCTCGGCGAGCGAGTGCGTGCGCTGGGTCTCCGTCTCCGTCCGGATTCCGAACAGACGGAGGATGAAGTTCGAACACGCGGTGAGCATGTAGATCGCCGGGCGGCAGGCCACTGCGAAGACGAGAGTCGGTCCGGCTAGATACCGAAGCGTTGTCTCGGGATAGACGATCGCGATTGATTTTGCGGCGAGCTCACCCAGTACGACATGGAGAAAGGTAACGAGAATAAGAGCGAGAGTCGTCGCCATTGTGTGTGATGCGACGACGGGGAGAGGAACGCCCAGATGATGGAGCGCCGTATAGATCAGTTGCGAGAAGGTCGATTCACCCCACCATCCGAGGAGGAGGCTTGCGACAGTGATGCCGAGCTGTGTCGCCGAAAGGCTGAAATCCAGCCGTTCCATCAGCTTAAGCGAGGTTTGAACCCCGAGCTTCCCCTTCATGTCCGGACTTCGGAACTTCAGCGGCTGTGACCGCACGAGAGCGAATTCAACGGCAACAAAGAACCCGTTGAGCGCGACAAGGGCGAAGGCGAGCAGGACGCTCCAACTTGAAGGCAATGCTGTATCCATCAGGTGCGAGAGTCAGCCCGAGCGGCGAGGGGAGGTCTCCTTAATATCGGAAGCCGCAATATCGGAAGCCGTAAAATCAGAAGTAGGGTGCTTGGAGGCTCCATTGAGGGGAAAAGGGATCTGCTAACTCAGGTATAAATACTGCCGGCTCGATCTGGCACAGACCGGCAAAGAGAGATTCTGGGTGTCGACAGCCCCGAATGTCAACTAAAACAAAAGGATTGAGGCTGGAATCTCACTGAAAAGTGCAGTTAGCATAGACGGTTATGACAAATCCTCCGATCAGTGATCCCGGCCTCGCCAACCGGATGATTCAGTGGAATCTCGACTCTCGCCTCAATTCTGTGGCGCTCTACTCCCTGTTCGCACTTTCCTGCGTGATCTGCGCTTGGGGGCTCTGGCGGCGGATGGAACTTTGGAGCGAGGGCCGGCCCGATGACTCCCGGTTCAATGAGTTCAAGCGCCGCTTCGACCTCGCATGGGATCAGATCTTCAAGCAGAAGCGAACCAATGCCGAGCGTGAGCCCGCGATCTTCCATTCGCTGATCTACATCGGTTTCCTCGTCCTGACGTTCACCACGACGATGGTTCTGATCGATGCCGACTTTGGCATTCCGATCTATCAAGGACGATTTTACCTTGCGGTCACCATTCTCTCGGATCTCTTCGGCCTCGGGCTGCTTGGCGGGATTCTCATCGCCTTTCATCGGCGCTACCTGCAGAAACCCGATCGGCTTCACAACACGGCCCCGGATTTTCTCTTCCTCTTCCTCCTGATTGCGCTTGTCGTCCAAGGGTTCCTGCTTGAGGGGCTCAGAATTTACGTCACTGCCGATCCGTGGCGAAGCTATTCTCCGGTGGGAGATCTCGTCGCCCGCTTCTGCTGGTTTCTACCGCTGGCCTCGGCGAAGTGGCTCCATTTTATTCTCTGGTGGATCCATTCGCTGACTGTCTTCGCCGGTATCGCGCTGCTTCCGTATTCA
>CAYOAK010000313.1:0-3421 GCA_964401925.1 uncultured Bdellovibrionales bacterium
GACATTTGTTCGGAGCGATCCGCCCGACCGTGAGGAAATTGACACCGCCATGCCCCTTGAGCGTCGCGCGGATCCCGGAATTCGCTTCGATTGACCACTTTGCGGAATCGACCGTGAGCGGAAACACGCGCTCTTCCTTCATCCGGTAGCCGCTGAGCTCTTGAAGATTGTAGGCCGAATCACCGAGGACGAGATCGCAGCATTCCACGACACTCTTCAGTCCTTCGCGCGCGCGATGCAGGTCGGCTACCACCCGTCCGTTGTAAGGCAGATACCAACGCTCCGGTGTGAGATTGTGATAGATCATCGCCCGCTTCATTCCGTGACATTCACAGAACAACTGATTGAGCGGCGACGCGATCGAGTAGTGCAGAAGGAGCGCGCTCTCCGGGTCCTGCTTGAAATCCGCGTAAAGCGTTGTCTGTTTGACGTAACGTTGGTCACGATGGACCACTACGATATCGCCGCCAATTCCCGCTGCCGCGAGAACGCGTTGAATCGTCAGCGCCTCCCCTGAGATGGCGTCGCCAAATGCGAGCGTATGAACGAACTGGTGGATTTTAACCGGATGCATTTAGACGTACTCAGCGAACGACTCTCGATAACGATTGAAGACTACATTTCCCACCCAAAAGGCAAGGATCCCAAGGAGAGCCACCCAAAGAATCGGGAGCATGCCAGGGAAACGGTGCTCAAGCACCGCGGTCCGATACATCTCCATCAGGAAGGCGAGCGGATTGACCGCAAGCATCAGCTGCCGGTGCTTCTCCGGAACGGTCGTCAGCGGATAGAGCACCGGGGTCAGGAAGAACATCAGTGAGAAGATGTTCCCGAGAACATGTTGCACGTCCCGGTAGAAAACATTCAGCGCAGCAAAGAGATACGAGAGCCCCACCATCAGGAGCAGCTCAAGGAAGATCACGACTGGAAGACTCACCAGGCTCGCCGAGGGCATCTTTCCAAAAGCGAAGAGAAAGATGATCAAAATCGGCAGCGCGAAGAGGAAGTTCACAAGATGGGTCAGCACCGCGACGGTCGGCAGAATCTGCGGCGGAAACATCGCCTTCGTGATCAGATTCCCTCCGGAGCTAATCGAAGCTGTCGCTTCGAGTATTCCACTGGAGAACCAGATCCATGGGAGTAGGCCGGTCAGGAGGAAGAGCGGATACGCCTCTTCGGTCTCGAAACGGATATAGCTCCGAAAAACCAAGGTATAGACGGCGATCAGGCAGAGCGGATTCAGGAACGACCAGACGAACCCCAACACCGAGCCCCGGTAACGGGCCCGCACGTGGCGGCCGACCAGCGCCCAGATCAGCGCGCGGTAGCGGTAGAGCTCTTCAATGTTCCGGAACATGGGGGAGGCACTCTCCCCTTTTTCGGAGGAAAATTGAAGTGGGCCAATTGCTCAGGTTACTGGGACCGCAGGCGTCTCGCCTGCTTGCCGGTTTGTGCATTTGAACGGTGATCGAAAAGGACTTCGCTCCGCTGCTCACACTCGCAAGCGGACGGGGACCCTTCGACAAGCTCAGTGCAGGCAGTCCGCGGTCCCGGTATTGCCCTTTCTCAGATCTGAGCCCCCTTTTTCCCTAGCCGATCTCCCAGCGATGGGCCGGAAGATAGACGCCGTGGTAGCGCGCGGCGTTCCGCATGGAGAATTTATAGCGCAAGTGATGGTAGTCGTACGGTGTTCCGTCAGCCTTATGCGCTGCGAGGTCGATGAAGTAGCTGCCTTCGAGCAGCTCAAGCTTCGAGAACTTGATTCGCACGGTTCCTGAGAGAGATGCGGGCGGCTTGACCTTAATCTCCTCGATATCGGTATTCGTACCGAATACTGTCAGTCCGTCCGCACGCAGGATTCCGATTCCAAAGACCAGATCGTCCAGCGGCTTCTCGAGCTTATAGCTGAACTCAATCTCCGCATCGTCGCCGAAATGAAGCAGCCACTGCTCAAATCCGCCGCGCATCATCCGAACATTCGAGATTTCAACCTCGCCGTTCCCCCACCGCTCCAACGGTTCCTCGGGTGAAGCGGGAGCACGCTCTGCCGCGTTCTCCTCCTCCAGGATTTGCTCTTCGCCCGACTCGATGTTCTGAAGATACTGATCGATGATCTGCCGCGGCTCGCCGCGCGCTTGCACGACACCTTTGTTCAGCCAGATCGCTTCGTCGCACCAGCGCTTTACCGAATCGAGATCGTGCGTCACGAAAAGCAGAGTCTTCCCCCGCCGTTTCAGGTCGCTGATCCGATCGTGGCAGCGATGAATGAACGCTGCGTCACCGACAGCGAGGACTTCGTCAACGAGTAGAATGTCCGGGTCGGTGTGAATCGCGAGACTGAACCCGAGACGCATATACATCCCCGAGGAGTACGTCCGAACCGGATCGTCGATGAACTCTTCCAGCTCGGCGAAAGCGACTATCTCGTCGAAGCGCGCTTCGATCTCTTTCCGGGCCATTCCGAACATGACTCCGCCGAGATAGATGTTCTCGCGGCCGGTGAAATCGGGGTGAAACCCGGCTCCAAGCTCGATCAGCGCAGAAACGCGGCCGACAACATCGATTCGCCCCGCATCGGGCCGGTAGATACCGGCGACGAGCTTGAGCAGCGTCGATTTCCCCGACCCGTTCCGGCCGATCACTCCGACCGCCCGGCCGGGGGCGATTTGGAGGCTGAGATCTTGAAGCGCCTTGGTGACCTGCCGGCCTTCGCTGCGCGTCAGCCTTCCCAGAAGCGAAGACTTTAAGGTCGAATAGGAGCGTTTATTCGTCGCCGTGTTTTTGCGGAAGCTCTTCGAGACGTGGTCGAGGATGACCGAGCCCGGTTCAATCGTCTCCTCGAGCTTGGCGCTAGTGTCGGCTTTCATGGGTCTGTTGAAAAACGGATATGTTCTGGGAGGTTCACGATAGAGGGGAGAAAGTTTTCGAAGGTTAGATTTTTCCAGTGGTTTGAGAGAAGGCCGAAGCGGCCATTTCCCAACGGGCCCTTCATACGGATGAACCCCTACCACGGACCGGAGCGCTTAAGGTAGGATGCCCGCCATGTGGGGATCCATCAGTCTCTTCATTACCAGCCCATCCGGAGCATTGGCGCTCCTGGTTCTGCAGGTGATGATTCTTGCCGTCGCGATCTGGATCCGGCGGATGTTTAGCGCCGGACAGCTTTGGTGGGTGATTCCGCCCGCGGGCGGATGGCTGTTTGCCTGGATCCTGGCCGGATTGCCGGTGCTCCTCGCTCGAAAGATCCCCTTTCGTGCCGTAACCTTTCTGCTCACCACGCAGAGCGTTTTTGCCACCGTGTCGCTAATCGGAACGGTCGTCGGGATTATCGCTTGGGGCCGCACGGTCGTGCTTCAATGGTCGAACATCCTGGAGATCCTCGAATCCGGTTCGCAGGGGAAAGAGGGCGGAAAGCTCAAGA
>CAYOAK010000314.1:0-3365 GCA_964401925.1 uncultured Bdellovibrionales bacterium
ACGGATGAACACAATCTCGTTATTGGCGTTGACCGGGATGGTCTTCACCCAATCGGCGCTTCGCATGAAGAAAAAATCCCCCTCGTAGTTCGAGGGAGTTCTGACCTTGCGGGAGCACAGATCGAAGTACGGGGTGCCATGTACCAGCGTGGCCTCGCCCACCTGCCAGCCGGGTGGCGGCGTGATTTTCGGATCGTTCTTCAAAGCTGTCCTGAGGTGCTGTACCCTTATCAGATTAGTGAGCGCTGACAGGGGATTCGATCCCCGACCCTACTACTCGGAAATAGCGAACTTTCCGGCTCTTTCGCGCATCTTAATCCGGTTAAGCAGTTCTCTTTCTTCGCGAATCTAGGTTGCTCGATCAGGGTTTATGAAAATTGTCGTCACCGGCGCGCTGGGCCATATCGGCTCACGATTGATCAGAGAGCTGCCGGCGCTCTTCCCCGGCGCGACGATCTCCCTGATCGATAATCTCCTGACCCAACGTTACTGCTCTCTCTTCAATCTCCCCGCCGATGGAAAGTTTCAATTCACCGAAGGAGATATCCTCACGGCGGATCTGAACGAGCTCTTTGATGGTGCAGACGCAGTCGTCCATCTTGCTGCGATCACCGATGCAGCAAACAGCTTTCAGGCTCCGGCGCTTGTCGAGCAGACAAACTATCAGGGAACAATCCGGGTCGCCGAAGCTTGCGCCGCGACCGGTGCGCCATTACTTTTTCTCTCGACGACCAGCGTCTACGGAACTCAACAAGCGATAGTGAGTGAAGACTGCACAGCAGAGGAGCTGAAGCCGCAGAGTCCGTACGCGGAATCGAAATTAAAGGGAGAGCACTTTCTCTCCGAGTTAGCGGGGCGCAGCTCTCTCAAACATGTGTCGCTGCGATTCGGGACGATCTTCGGCACCTCGCCGGGAATGCGCTTCCACACGGCGGTGAACAAGTTCATCTGGCAAGCCTGCATGCATCAACCCATAACCGTGTGGCGAACGGCGCTCGACCAGAGGCGGCCTTATCTGGACCTCGGTGACGGGGTTCGCGCCCTTTCCTTTCTCATTCAAAACAAGATCTTTGACGGCCGCGTCTATAATGTTCTGACCTTAAATGCGACCGTTCGCGAGATCGTAGATGCGATCCGGACTTACATACCGGACCTATCGATTCAGTACGTCGATACCCAGATCATGAATCAACTTTCGTATCAGGTTGCGTGCGAGCGATTTTCGGCTCTGGGATTTACATTTCGAGGACGCTTGGAGACCGGAGTGCGCGAAACTGTCGCTCAGCTGCATAAGGCTCGCGGGGCGTGAAGATAACATGAGGATGAAATGATTCCGTTTGTAGATATCAAAGCGCAGTACGCCGCCATCCGCGACGAGATCGGTGTAGCGATTCAGCGGGTGCTCGACAGCGGTGCATTCATCTTGGGCGAAGAGGTTGTCGCCTTCGAGCAAGAGTTCGCCGCATACAGTGAGGCGAAATTCGGCATCGGCGTGAACACCGGAACGAGCGCTCTCCACCTGGCGCTCCTTGCAGCCGGTGTTGGACCAGGCGATGAAGTTATCACCGTTGCTCATACGTTCGTCGCAACAGTCGCTGCGATCGGCTACACGGGCGCAAAGACAGTGCTCGTTGATGTCGATCCCGAGACCTTTAATCTCGATCCCGCGAAGCTTGAGCAGGCGATCACTCCGCGCACAAAAGTGATTATGCCGGTCCACCTTTACGGACGGATGGCACCGATCGATCAGATCGTGGCAATCGCCCGGAAGCATAACCTTCTCGTTATCGAAGATGCCTGCCAAGCGCACGGCGCCACGTTCAAGGGAAAGCGCGCCGGCAGTTTCGGCGATATGGCCTGCTTTAGCTTCTATCCGGGAAAGAATCTCGGCGCGTACGGTGAAGGAGGACTCGTCACGACGAGCTCTTCGGAATTCGCCGAACGCATCCGCATACTCCGCGACTGGGGGGCAAAGGAGCGCTACCATCACGATGTTCGCGGTTACAATTTCCGGCTCGAAGGAATTCAGGGAGCCGTGCTTCGAGTGAAACTTCGGCATCTCGAAAAGTGGACTGAGTCTCGGATCTCACGAGGCCGTCTCTACGCTTCGTTGCTGAAAGATCTTCCTGTCCGCACGACCCGGGAGGAAGCGGAATACCGGAACGTCTATCACATCCTTCCGATCTTCACGCCGCTGCGGAATGAGCTGAGAAGCTATCTCCAAGAGCGGGGTATCAGCACGAACATCCACTATCCGATTCCTGTTCACCTGCAGAAAGGCTATCAGGATCTCGGCTACAAGAAGGGGGATCTCCCCGTGAGCGAGATCCTGGCACAGGAAGAGCTCTCACTGCCGATGTATGCCGAGCTCTCGGATGCTCAGGTCAACGAAGTTTGCCAAGCAGTTCAAAGTTTCTTCTCGGGGAAAAAATAAATGGAACTGCGGAACGCAAAAGTACTCGTCACGGGCGGAGCGGGACTTGTCGGATCACACATCGTCGACGAGTTGCTTCGCGAAGGCGTCGCCTCAGTCAAGATCTTCGACAACTTCTCCCGCGGCCGGATGGAGAATATCCAGCACACACTCGCCTCCGGGCGCGTTGAGGTCATCCGCGCCGATCTAACCGAGTATGAGCCGATTCGCGCAGCGATGGAGGGCATCGACGTTCTCTTTCATCAAGCCGCGATCCGCATCACTCAATGCGCCGAAGAGCCCCGGCTGGCCTTTAACGTGCTCGGACTCGGAACGTTGAATGCAGTTGAGGCCGCGGTTGCAGCGAAAGTGAAGAAGGTGGTCGCGGCTTCCACCGCCTCGGTCTATGGACTCGCAGATCATTTTCCGACTCGTGAAGATCATCATCCTTACAACAACAGAACTTTGTACGGCGCGTTGAAAGTCTTCAACGAGGGACTGCTCCGCAGTTACAACGATGTTTATGGTTTGAACTATGTCGCCCTGAGATACTTCAATGTCTACGGGCCCCGGATGGATACTGTCGGCGCATTCACCGAAGTATTTATCCGCTGGATGGATAAGATCCGAAACGGCGCAGCCCCGATGATCTTTGGCACCGGCAGCCAGACGATGGATTTCATCTATGTCGGCGACATTGCCAAGGCAAACATTCTCGCTGCAAAAACGGATGTCTGCGATCGGGTCTTCAACGTGGCAAGCGGCACAGAGACCAGCCTGAATGAGCTCGCTCTCGCACTGCTTCGCGTGATGGGTTCCAACCTGAAACCGGAATACGGGCCGGAGCGAAAAGTGAATGCAGTCTCCCGGCGGCTCGCGAGCACCGAGAACGCAGAACAGCTTCTCGGCTTCAAAGCTTCCGTCTCTCTCGATGACGGGCTGCGCTCACTCG
>CAYOAK010000315.1:0-3340 GCA_964401925.1 uncultured Bdellovibrionales bacterium
GCAGCCCGCCTCGAGAAAGGCGATGCGGAGACGCGGGAAGCGCTCGGGAATGCCGTTGAGGAGCTGTGCGCTCTCGGGGCAGAGCCCACCGCGTTGTTCGCCATGGCTCACGTCGGCGATTCGGATGACAGCCGTTCGCATGACAAGCTCGAACGAATCATGGATGCCGCCGCGGAATACAGCCGCCGTATCGGAGCCCCGTTAGTGGCTACCGATACGTTCTTTGACTCACGATACGATTCGGTTCCGCTTGCTGCTTGCGGCGCGGTGGGCTTGCTTCGAAAGCATCCCTCGTCGAGCACATCGAAGCTGGTAAAGAAGGTTGTGCTCTATGTCGGAAGCAAGACTCGTCGCGAAGGCTCGAACTTCGAGCTGCGCGCGCCGGCGGTCGACCCGTTGTTCAGCTCACTGCTCGGACGCGCGCTGCGCGAGGGATACCGAAATGGGCAGATTCTCGAAGTTGCGCATCTTACGACGGGCGGTTTGGCTCGCGGTGCATTCGAGCTTTCCGTGCTGCTTCAAGCCGGAGTCCGGCTCTACCTGAATCAGATTCCGACCCAGCCGGATCAGCAGACGCCGAAAGCGTTGAATGTCGGTGAGATGCTGTTCAGCGAAAGTGCCGGCAGATTCTTGGTTGCGGTTGATTCCGTCAACTACCGCGATCTCTCCGAAGCGCTCCTGCGATTCGGAGTTGAGGTCGTACAGCTCGGAGAAGTCGTCAACAGCTCCGAGGTCGAGTTTAACTGGAATCACCAGGCGCTCACGCTTCTTCCCTATCAGGTGATCACAGAAGATCTGATCGAAAAGACCTATCAGCTCTCCCGATTTCCGCCGATGCTGCGCCGTTCCGACCAGGAAATCGCGGACTCGCGCCGCGCGGTCAAGCCGGCGACCTCCGGTGCACTCTCCGATCTCTGGATCGATCTGCTCGCGCATCCGAACGTGCAGATGCGCTCTCGAACGATGGAGAAGATCGATTCAAGCCGCGGAAGGAAAGTGGTTTCGGTTGCAGGCTCTACCGCATCGATTGTGCGCCTTCTCGGAGGTGAGCAGGAGCGTGGACTTGTGGTCACCGTATCATCGACACCTCGATACGCGCGCAGAGACCCGTATCTCGGCGCGGTCCATAGTGTTGCTACCGGGATGAGAAGCCTTGCGGCAGTCGGGGCTCTCCCCGTCGTCGCCTCGCAAACCCTTTTTGTGGGAGATCCGAACGACTACCGCCAGCTTTCCGAATTCTCAGAAGTGGTCCGAGGTGCGAGTGACTCTTGCCGGGCGTGGATGATTCCCATCGTGACGGACAGCGTGCGGTTTTCCAGCTCGACGAACCCGCCAATTCCGACCGCCTCGATGTTCCTGGCCGGCATTCTGGGAGATGTAAGGCGCTCAGTGCCCCCGTCCTTTCAAGCGAAAGGCCATCGGATTCTCGTTGTTGGAAACGCGAAAGAGGAGCTCGGCGAAAGTCAGTATTACGCGACCGTAAATTTGGACGGTGCAGGATTTGTTCCTGATATCGATTTCGACCTCGAGCGCCGGACTTGCGAGTGCATCTTCGAACTGATCCAGCAGGGACTGATCGTGTCCGCTCATCCGATCGCGCAAGGTGGGCTCGCGATCGCGCTGGCTGAATCCTCGCTGCTCCGGGAGAAGCCGATCGGATTTACCCTCGACTTAAAGCATGCGGGCGGCGATGTCTCCGATCAAGCGCTGCTCTTTGCAGAGACGGCCAGCCGGTTTGTGATCAGTTGCGAGGAGCAGCATCTGCCCGAAGTGCGTCAGCTGCTCAGCAGCTGCCGGCTCGAAATCGGCGGGACGGGTGTGGTCGGCGGAAAGGAGCTGAAGCTCACGGGGGCGGTTACGGCAGAAATTCCTATTTCAACGGCATCGAGAGTTTGGAACGGCTAGGCCGCCCCCATCACAAGGCGATCTGCGACTCGTTCGACGATCATACAGAAATCAAAAATCGCATTCTTCGTGCAGTAATCGAGATCTTCCGCAGGAAAGTGCGGAAATTCCGGCTTCCCAAAACATTTACCCCAGCTTGAGCTCCGCACGCGGGTGAGAAACGGATCGACTGCCGGATCTTCGCCGCGGAGCAGAAGAGAAAGGTATTCGAAATACGCCTCGTCTTCATCCCCGTCCGCTCCGCTGTGAGCGCCTGTGACTACGATCGTTACCTCCTCGGGATTCAACGAACGGATAGAGCGGGCGGTAGCCTTCGAGGTCGGGAACGACCCCGCGATCAACTTTTCAGCTCGCCTCGAACAGACCATGCCCTGTGTTCCGGCGGAGGTCCGTTGGATCATTGTTCGTCCCGTGAGATCCTGCTCGATCAGCGCCGCCGGCGAATTCCCCAGATCGAAGCCTTCCGCCTTCACTCCGCCGACCTCGCCCATGATGAGCGAACCGGGGATCCGTTCGCGGAGCTGGAACGCCTCTTCAACAGTGCCCACCAAATTTATGGCGGCCGCGCCTTTTGAAAAAGCGTACGCCGCGGTGGTGAATGCTCTGATCACGTCGACGACCACAACGACACCGCTGCTCGATGAGCAGCTTTCGGTCGTTTGACGGTGGATTCTCATGCCCAGTCCCTCTATCTGGGTCAGTTTTCGAGGAATTTCTCGAATACTGAGGTGATCATCGAAAGGGCGGTGAGGCTATTTTTCAGATCCTGCGCCGAGCTTGCGCCGGTCAGAACCTTTCGCGCATCTTGAAGGCAGTTCTCCATCGCCGTGCGGCCGGGGCCCTTGAAATTTTGTCCTTCCGTGTCAAGCCGCCACTGGTAGATG
The DNA here is from genome assembly GCA_964401925.1 of uncultured Bdellovibrionales bacterium. Lineage (GTDB taxonomy): Bacteria > Bdellovibrionota_C > UBA2361 > SZUA-149 > JADYYL01 > CAYOAK01. The sequence goes on from CAYOAK010000315.1 coordinate 2,790, forward strand.
AAAAGTGCTTTTCGAAGAGCCTCTTTCGCCGCTGCTGTTTCGGGGTCCTCATCCTCGAGCGCTGCGCCCTGAGAATCGCCCCGGCCGCTGATGCGAGATTGCTGCTCCGAAACCGTGAAGCTCTGGCGAAGCAGGTCATCGATCTCCTGCTCGGTGAGGCCGGAGCTCGCGATGATCTCGATAGATTGTTCTTCGCCGGTGTCTTCGTCTCGGGCTGCAACTTGAACAATCCCATCCCGGTCGACGGAGAACAGGACGCCGATCTTCGGAACTCCGCGGGCCGCGGGCCTGAGATTCATCAGCTCAAACCGCCCGAGTGTGCGGTTGTCGGGTGCAAAATTGCTCTCCCCTTGAACGACGTGGATGCTCACCTGCGGCTGGTTCGGCGCAGAGGTTGTGAAGACCTCCGTCTTCTTCGTCGGAATCGGCGTGTTGCGGCTGATGATCGGATGAACCAGACCGCCCTGCACTTCGATGCCAAGCGTGAGCGACGTGACGTCGTTGAGGCTGACCCCTTTAAGCAGACCCTCGAGCAAACCGGCCTGAATGGC
>CAYOAK010000316.1:0-3326 GCA_964401925.1 uncultured Bdellovibrionales bacterium
AGCTCTTGAGTGAGGAGGCAGATCAAGTCATTTCGCTCGCGACTCCGCGATACTTCCATAACGTCGGCGAGTGGTATGAAGATTTCTCGCAGACCTCCGATGACGAAGTAATCGCCCTGCTTAATGAGAATAGAAATTAGAGCAGCGTAGTTTGGATTCGCGAGCTCGATGAAGGTTTCCTCCGTTCTCACACTCGCGGCCCGATCATTCACCACCCGATCATTCACCAAAAGTGCGGCCGAACGAAGGAAGCTGCCGCAGGCGGAGCTCTTCGAGAATGTGGCGGAAAACGAAGAATCCGCAAATGCAAAGCGCAAGCACACAAGTCAGCACGGCGAGGAATACGGCTCGCTTCGAAGATTTCGCCGTTTGAATCTCTGTTGAGATCTTCTGAAATGCTTCAGGAGAAAGGCTGCCGCGTGCCAGCTCAGAGAGCGGGATCGATTCGTCGAGGATCGTCGAATCCATTCGTTCAGCTTCTTCGAGCAACTTTGCAGCGCGCTCATCGAGAATTCCATCCGGCGCTTGTGCAAGGATCTGCTCGATCGGAGAGGGCTGTTCAGCCGGGGATGCGAAATCCGGCAGCGGTACCGGCGGCGGGTCCAGAGCGACATCGGCCGGCTGAAGCCCGCGAGCGATATGCGAGAAAGAGATGGCGGATAAGTTCGGAATCTTTACGCCGAAAACTGTGGGCTGCTCGGCTTTCTCTCGCGCTTTCTCTGCCCGGATCGCGCGGATGCGTTGAATCATCTCTGCGTTCGAAACGATTCGGCTGCCATTCGAGGCGACCTTACCCGCGCGTGCGGATGCCGATCCGTTCGACGCACGTGAGCTGGAGATATGCTGGGGCGTATCGATCGTCGCACAGGCGGTGAGAGCCAGCCCGAATAGGGCCGGTATCGCCCGCCGAAGCGCGGGCCGCAGAAACTGGCTGCGGGGTGACGAAACCATAGAAAGAACCTCGCCCAATAATCCTGAAGAGTTAACGAAAACCTTCAGTTTTCCCAGAAGTAGCCGAAAACATTGAGATGCAAGAACCGCAACAAAGAGGGGAACGATGAGTCAGGATCCCGGCCAGAGCGACTCGACATCGGAAAATAACCAGTCGGAACCCCAAGAGAAAAAAGACTATCCCATGAAGGGGATCCCGAATCTGGATTTCTATCAGAAAACCTACGGGCGGAGCTGCGGTAATAATGATGACAAAGCAGGCCGTGTCTTCAAAGAGTATGAGAATGCCGACCGCATTAAACGCGTAAAAGCCGAGTTGATCGCCATGTCTCAGGGAAAGGTCTCGCCAGTGCTTTGCGAACGGATTCTCGGAAAAACCCGATATGTGAAGTTCGGCAGCTGGGAGAAATGGGCAATCATGCTGATTAACGTCATCCAGTCCCAGCGCTAACCTCCTTCGATCACTTACCTATCCCGCCACCCCCGTTCGTAGGGTGAGCTAAATCACATACAGCCCCTCCCTCTTTGGTTTTGAATAAGCCTTGCCGGGGACACGTCTTCCGGTTGTGAGCACGCGGCTCACGTTCAGATATGAAGAAAGAAGAAACGGTTGGGATAATTATGTACGATCAAACTGGCAACAGCGAAGCGCACAAGACTGCGCAGAGAGGTTTCGCTTCAATGGACCCTGCTCGCCAACGAGAAATTGCTCGTCGCGGCGGCAAGGCTGCACATGAGAGCGGCCATGCACATCGCTTCTCTTCGGATGAAGCGCGTGAAGCAGGACGAAAGGGCGGACGCTCGATTAGTCAGAATCGAGCACATATGTCAGCCATAGGCCGTAAAGGCGGTGAAGCTCGTAAGAAGAGAGCATCTTCTTTGACTTAACCGTCGCGGTCTATCGAGTTCGCGGTGTTGAACCTGAGAGGGATAAACTCAACACAATCTGCGGCTCCCAATAGCCATTGAAGCCCGGGCAACCTGTAACAACAGGTTGTCCGATTTTATTTTCGGGGCCCGTTGCGCATATCTCAAAGTACCTCTGAGTCGCTCGTTTTTCGACAGACCCTTTAGGGGGTTGAGCCGACGCCCGCTGGAGCAGGTAAGGCGGCAGTGTCTTTCTGGCGCAAGGTTCCGATTTCGAACACCAATGCCGGACGCTCCCGATCACCGGCCGGGGCTACGATCCGATAACGGCAGTGTTCCTCATCATTGAAGAATCTGAACTTGAGCTCGGCAGTACCAGGCTCACCGGTAAACGACGTCTTCCTGCTCGCAATCGAGTGCCATTCCGAATCAGAATCGCAGCGGCGGCGCTGCAGTTGGGTGTTGATTCCACCCAGCGGCGCACCCCGTTCCCGCGCGCGAATCTTTATCGTGCAAGTTGTTTCGTCGGCGATCGACTGAGCCTGAATGAATGAGCTTCCGCTCCGCGCGAATGCAGATTTGCAGGCACCCACAAATTCAGCTTTCACCTCGATATTGCGCACCGTAACCGTAGAGGTAGCTGAATTCACCTCGAGCTGAACACCGACTTTGGATTCCGCGCGGTCACCCACGGGCACATTCACGGTCGCATTCACCTCCGGGGCCTGAACTTGCAGCGCCACGCCTCCCGACGAAGGCGCTTCGGCATCGAGTGAGAAGCGCCCCTGTTCATCACTCACAGCAGTTTCACCCGTGCCGACAACAGTGACCACGGCACCTTCGACCGGCTGATTATCCGGAGTGAGAATCTTCCCTTGGAAGCTTGTCGTGCCTGTGCCGGCGGAGCCGCCGCCGCAGCCCGAAATACCGAAAGAGAGGATCGCAAGCAGACTGATTGCAGCAAGCTTATTCGGCACCGGATTCTTCATAGCGACACACTCACTCCTGGACAGCCCGTCTCAGCTCTTCAACCCGGGGTGCTCGTGAGCCCCGGTACACACGAGAAAAAGTTCCGAATGCGATCACAGCCCCGCCATCTTCGTCGGCGAGCCGGGGATTCAGATCTTTATCGTACTTCGATAATTTTTCACGCACTTCCGCGTGAATCCGGGCCCCAAATTCTACACACCACTGCCGCAGTTCCTGAATCGCCGGAAGCGCGATGTTATCATACTGAGTCTTGATGTGGAGGTGGGGGATGGAGGGTGTGCGAAAAACATTCTCCTCGACAGCGAGCACGAGATCCTCAATGTCCCGGCCCAACAGTCCGAGGCTCTCCTTCACATCGCCGCTCGGCACATACACATCGGCGCGAAGTTCAAGCATCTCGTCATCGCGTTGTACCGCCCCGACACGCTCGAGCTCAAAGAGCACAGTGTAGGGGTTAAGATCTTTTGAAACGGACTGAACCAGGTCAACGAATTCGCTCTTTTTCCCTTCGATGCTGA
>CAYOAK010000317.1:0-545 GCA_964401925.1 uncultured Bdellovibrionales bacterium
GCGAGTTGCCGACAAAAACTCGCTGCTAAAGGCGTCTCTGTTAGTAGAGCTTCTGTCCCTCGATCTGCTCGATGATCCGCAGGCTGAAAAATACATTCGAGCCGAGAACACCGCCCAGAGAGAGCTTGAGCTTCCCTGGACTCAGTTCCATGGCGCGATTCTTTTGGATTTTCAGTCTGGAGATCCGGCGATATTCGATCCGTATGCGACCGTGACTGGCGCCGTTCCAGCGGAAGCCGGAGTTCGCGCATGTATTAACCGAATTGAGCAATACCGTGATCTGCGTCCGAATCATGTGGAGAGTGTCTCCGCCGGGCAGAGCGCTGAGAAGATCCTCGCGGAGGAGATGCAGGCGAGCGTTCAAGAGCTGGGGGTTGCTCTCGGAAGTGTTATTCGGATGAGAGACCAGCTGACGGCTCTCTTTCGCGCCGGAATCGATCCGCTTCCGGGGTACGCCTCATCGGAACTTTACCTCGAGTTTCTTGGCGACCTGAGTACGCCTGAGAGTGTTCCTGAGCTTTCGAAAGATGAGTTGATCGCCGCCA
>CAYOAK010000317.1:555-3312 GCA_964401925.1 uncultured Bdellovibrionales bacterium
TACTGTTCAAATGCTCTGACAGCGAATCCCTGGCCGAATGTGACAGCGGAACAGTTTGACTACGGGCTTGTCCTCGGCCTCTCATACTACCTTCTTGGCCATTCAAATCGCTTCAGTAAGCGTGCCGAGACGCGTCTTGCCGAGGCTCACACGGTTCATCCGGCTTTCGAAATCTGCGAGCCGTATTCGGGGATCGGAATGCGCGTATTGAACGACCTGAGTCACGCGTTGAAAATGCGAGCGTCATTCCGGCGCTGGCTGCTCAGCGAGAGTGATTCGCAACTTGGGATACTCGAGGACCTTCTCTCGAGTCCTACTCCGGAGCGCATTCGTCAGGCGATCAGTTTGCCGGCGATGCATCTCTCAATCCGTAGAACGTTGCAGGAGATGGGTCAGCTCGAGCTTGATGGAGAGCAGGCAATAATCAAGGAAATTGAAAGGAGACAGGCAAATGACGCTTGTAGAGATGGATCGGCTTGTTGTGGAGAAGCAGTCAGTCGCAGCGGTGCTTCGCTCTAACGCAGCGGCGCTCGGAATAATCCTGTCATATGTGGAAATGAGAACCACGATGGCGTTGCGAGAATCGAACGCTCCATCGGAGCCGACGCTCCACGAACCAGCAAAGAAGATCGTGGAGCTTTTGGCTACCGGCAAGAACCTGCGTGTCATCCTTATGCTGAACCCAAATCTGATTGCTGGAGTTGATGAGTACCTCCGGCACCATATTTGGCAGGCCTGGGCTGAACAGCATCAGGCACGACAGGTACCTGAGCCGCAGAGAGACGATGTCGAAGCCGACGTAGTTGAGTCTGCGGTCGAGGTGGAGCCGGTGGCAGAGGATACCTCGGGCGAGGTCGAAACACCTTTGGCGCGAGGAGGCGGCGATCAGGTTCCGGGCGGAGAGGAATTGGAAGCCGCGGCTGCGTTGGACGACGAAGAGAGTTCTGCGGCTGGAGTGGACGAGGCGGAGACCCCGGAGGTGATTCAGGTTCCGGAAGCTGTAGTTCGGGCAGATGTACCCCCACCCCCACCTCCAGCTCCGCCGCCCGCGACCGCAGCCACTGATCCCGAACCGCCGCCGAAACGGCGACGCAGGACCGCGAAGACTGCTGATTCGGCGGAAGCTCAAACGCCTCCGCCTCCGCCTGCGGAAGCGCCTTTCGTTCCCGTGCCGCCAGCAGCAAAAGCCGGTTCGGCTGCGAAGAAACGTGCCGTTCACGGCCCGACTGAGCCAATGCGCAGCCGCCGGCTCGTTGTGCCGGGATTGGAAGGCCTCTTTCCGAAGCCGTAGCCAGTCGAGCTGTAAGCGCCGCTTAATTGGCTCGACCTAGCGGAGGTATCTGCCAAATCGGCTGACGGGTAAGGTTTTCAGAGCGTGTTCATTCGACCTACCTCTCGAACACTCCCTCCAACCCCGATCTGTCTCAGAGACCGGATCGGGCCCGCTCAGATGTGTTCGGTGGCGGCAACGAGTTGGTTCGTAAGCATGTTTTTGGTCGATGCTGATGGGGCTCATATCAGCAGAGTTTGATAGGTCAGCGTGTCCTACTGCAGTCCGCCTAGCGCCAAACCTCAAAATCTCTCAGAGACAGACCCTGCTCCGCTCTGAGCGTAGCGTCGCTTCGACGCGCTGAGTTCACGGTTGGCGACTTCTCTCCCCCCGCTTGCAGATTTCATACTTTTCGACATGTATGCGATCGCTCTTCCGGAAAAGTTTAGGTCTTACAGGAGTATAGAGCTGACAGACTGTTTAAGATTCGCTTCGAAAATGCCGACTTTAAATGGATGAAGTCTGCCCCAAGGGGGGGTGGAAGGCGCACAAAGGAGTGGTTCGCCTTGGCGATTCGTATCAACAGCAATATCGCATCGTTGAATGCGCAGAGACGTCTCGGACAGAGTTCCGCGTCTTTGCAGCGTAGCTTCGAGCATTTGTCGTCAGGGCTGAGGATCGTTCGTCCCTCCGATGACGCTGCTGGCCTCGCCGTCGCGAAGTCACTCGAAACTGACGGCCGGATTTACACTCAAGGGATTCGAAATATTAATGATGGCATCAGCTATCTCGACATTGCTGAAGGCGGACTGAGCGAATTAAAAACCATTATCTTTCGCAGCAAAGAACTCGCGACTCAATCCTCAAACGGCACAATGAGTGACGCGCAGCGTCAAGCGCTCGATCGCGAATACCAGGCGCTGAGCGCAGAGTACAATCGCATTCTCTCGACTGTGGAATTCAATGGGAGAAAACTCTTTGACGTTGGAAACGGCGGAGTCGGCATTCAGTTCGGCTACGGCGACAACGATTCCATCAACGCTCAGGTTGGACGTGCGATTCAAGCCTCGAACCTTCGACTCAGTGTCGGAGCATCGGGAGCAGAGCCGAATGGCACAAGCTCGGCCGCGTTTAATGGCTGGTCTGGAGACCGCAGCTTGTTCGTCTTTTCGTCGAACGCATCGAATATGGTGAGTGGAGACACAAACGGTGTAAGCGACATTTTCGTCCGAGATATGGAAACCGGTGTGGTCACTCGCGTCAATCTTGGCATCGGAGGAGCTGAGGCAAATGCTGCGAGCACAGCACCTGCTGTAAGTGTGACCGGGCGCTACATTGGATTTAACTCAACTGCGTCCAATTTAGTTGCTAACGACACAAACGGGCTTGCGGATGTGTTCATGTTGGACACCCTGACAGGCGCTCTCACTCGACTGAATGTATCGAGTACCGGCTGTTTCCGCTTGGTCACGATTTTGGTGGCCCGG
>CAYOAK010000318.1:0-3268 GCA_964401925.1 uncultured Bdellovibrionales bacterium
GTCAGCGATTATTTGAGGACCGCGGTTGCCGCCGGTCACACCCTCGCTCTGATCGGCCGGGAAGAGTCGAAATTGCGAGCGCTCGAAGCGAGCCTCGCCTCAGTGCGAAATGAAGAGCAGGTCATCAAGTTGATGCCCGTCGATTCATCCTCGGAGGCTGCCGTCGCCGATGCCATCGCCAGCTTACGCGCCGAATGGGGCACTATCGATTCGATGGTCGTCGCGATCGGAGACGTCGGGGGGGACCCGCAGAAGTTCCCGCTCGGCACGCGCCCCGCGCAAATCGCGATCGACGGGCTCCGTGCCGGAATGGAGGTCAATCTGTGGAGCCCGTTGTACTGGCTGAAATACGGGCTCGAATGGATGGTGGACATGCCGCATCTCTGCCGCGTCACCATCTTTGGCAGCGCCAGCGAGGAAGAGCGCTTGTCCGTCGTGATGTCATACCCGGCGGGAAAGGTCGCGTTGACCGCCATGGCCACCACGCTCGCCATCGGTGTCGCGGATCTCCGTCTGGCAGCGGGGCTCCCGCCCATTCTCGTCAACTTCATTGTTCCAGGCTGGTACATCACACCGCTGAACGCGGCCACGATGGTGCCGGCCCGACGGGAAGCGGTTCTCGCGCGCACGCTCCTCGGCCGGTTCGGCGAGCCCGAGGACCTGACGCCCGGCGTTCGCTATTTGAGTGAGCAGGTCGTCTTCGAACAGCTTGTGCGCCTCCGGGTCGACGGCGGCGTCGGCGGCTTCTCCGGAATTCACTTGCGCCCGCGGGAGCAAGGAAAGGCCTAAACGCGGCCGGTTCTCAGATGCGGATGGAGAGGCCCGGGCAGGCACTTCCGTCCGCGTCGAAACGTTTCGCCACAACGCCGCTGCTCCCTTAACTTTTGTAAAGAATGATCCAGCAGCTGAGCCTGCATTCATTTTCGGTTTGATCTTCGTCAAAGATCCGTGTTACCCAAAAAACTGTGATTTCGAAGACCACGGCACAATTCTTCATCTTCGATTTTGGGCTCTCCGCCCAATAACTATTTCGCGCGGAAACGCGCATCATTCATCTACATCTTTTACAACTTAGCGCAGAGACTTCTCTGTGCAATTGGGTAGTGAGCATTTCTTCTGCGCGATCCTCTCGTGCGGAGGAGCGATAGCGTTTTTGTAACGGTTCGATCGATCGCTCTCCCGCGAGATGGGAGAACTCTTGAAACGGTTCAAAGTTCAAGTCCGCGAAGTCAAGCTCGAAGAGATGGTTCCCGAGCTCTATCTCGAAGCAGGGCGTTGCATGAAAGATGCACTTGACCCCGCGCTGTGGAATCGGGCCGATTGGGCACTAGGCACCGTAGATTCCGCCCCCGGGCTAAATACTGCGGTCGGTTTCATCAAAATGTGCGATCGATTTGTCTTCCTTTTTGTCGAGAACGAAGAGGGGGCGCAAACAGTGGCGGGCATCTGTGCGGGGATAACTCTCTCAAAGACCTCCGCCGGAAAAGTCGATCTCAGAAAGGGGCTCGACCGGGCATTAGTCGCTTCACTTTTTGATCAACAGAGGTCGGTGCCTGTCTGCGGCGATTTCTATCATTCGATAATCGCCATCGACGACATCTGCCCGGTTGAACGGCTTCCGCTGCGAGGCAGGAAGATTCAGGGGAAAAGCATCGCCCGCGTGATGTTCGGTCAGCTGATAGACATTGCTAGGCGTGACGGCTGCACCGGATTCTGGTCGAAGACGCACCCTGATCTTCAAAAAGTCCTGCATCTCTTTGAGCAACATGGCCTCGTGCATGTGGGGTCACAAGACTACGCCGAGGGCAATGTAAGGAGAGTTGTATACGCAGCAAATCTCTCTGCTCGGCAAGATGTATCCGGCATCGATACGAGCTCCGCTAAACGGCTTTCCGCGAAACTTGCTTCAGGCGCGCATTTCGCTCTGTGAACAAATAGGTTTCTCGCTCCTCCCGCGAAATTTCGGCCGGCTCCCGCTATTTTGCGAGCGATCCGAGATTTGAGGCCGCGGATTTCGCCTGCTTCGCCGCGTCAGCTTTCTTCTTGCTTGAGGCCGCCTTGTTCAGGGCGGTGATCGCCTTATTGAGAAGACCTTCACGCCGTCCGTCCGTATAGGGACGCAGTCCTCCGATCTTCTCTGCGATAGCTTTCGCCAATTTCTTGATCTTCTTTACGTCCTTCTGCTTCGACGCACTCGTTGCCTGCTTTGCGAACGCTGCGCTTTGAGATTTCAGAAACGCAAATGTGCCTGTTGACTCCTGCGCATCCGGATACTGAGCGAGAAACTCCAAGGAGCTCTCCGATTGAATATCAACGAACTGGCTTGTTCCGTCGCCTTCTGTGCAGGTCCCGTCCGGCTCGTCGCCCGAGCCGCTGGTCGATACGACGCCGATCACCGACGGAAACGAATTGATGACGGCGATAACGGGGCCTCCGGAATCTCCGCTGCATACGGTGACGCCTGTATCCCAGGCATCTGTTTCAAACATTCCTTCCGCGACCGACGAGACCACAACACGCCCGGTCTTACCGAAATTCTTCGGCTGACTGTCGCTTGAGTATTGATTCGTGCCGAATCCGTAGACCGTACCTCTCAATCCCGGAGCCAACGGGGAAGCATTGGCGATTGGAATCGGAGGGACATTTGTCACCGCTGCGCTAAGAGTGATCATGCCGACATCGAATTTCGAGTTCGATGCTTCCGTCGTCCCCTCTTGATCGTAAGACTGATGTTGCCCGATCTCATTCACGCTGTACCAGTTTCCGGCAACAAGGACGGCATAGTTCTCCGCCGGTCCGCCAATGCAGTGCGCGGCAGTGAGAATTTTCGTCGGTGCAACGAGAGTTCCTGAACAGGTGAAGTTATCTGTTTCGATGTAGGCCACCGGGCTTCTCGAGGACTCGAGAAAGGCGCCGCCGAGCATGCTGCCCGTTCGAGGCGTTCCGCGCTTGTGATTGTGGGGGTCGGCTACAGCGAATGACGGGGCGATGAAAATCGAGGAAATTAACGCAACGCTAAAAGTTCGATTGACGATTCCCATCTGAATACTTCCTAAGACTGGATAACTAATCGGAAGTTAAGCTATCGACCGCCGGCGAGATTTCCTTAGGATTTGTTCAACCTCGTTCCAGGAGTGTGGTGGGCGAGGATAGAACAGGAGCTGACTGCCTATTTTTCTCTGCGGTCTGCGGAATTCTCCTATTGTTCGGCACAGGAGCACTTCCCGGCCCGAAGTGAGGCGGCGCGGATCAAGCTTCGGGGATGGAG
>CAYOAK010000319.1:0-3261 GCA_964401925.1 uncultured Bdellovibrionales bacterium
CTCGGGCGCATTGAACGTCGGTAACCGCGGGATGGTTGAGTTCATCGAGGTGTTCAAGAACGAGACCGAATATCTGCACGCGATGATCACCGCCACGCAGGAGAAGTCCATTCCGGCACCCGGACGTCACGGAATGATCTACGTCGACACCTGCATCGTTGCTCACTCGAACGAAGCGGAGTGGCAACGGTTCAAGTCCGATCACACCAACGAAGCGATTCTCGACCGGATCGTCGTCGTGAAGGTTCCATACAATCTCCGGCTCTCCGAAGAGGTGAAGATCTACAAGAAGATCATACGCCAATCGAACTTCAAGGCCGATATTGCACCGCACACCATCGAGCTCGCTTCGAAGTTTGCGATCCTCTCCCGCTTGGAGGGGACCAACAAGTGCGACTTGATGACGAAGCTGAAACTCTACAACGGTGAAGAGGTCGTCGAGAAAGGCAAGACCAAGAAGATCGATGTCGAAGAGCTGCGCGAAGAGGCGAAGCGCGAAGGGATGGAGGGGATCTCCACCCGCTTCATCATGAAGGCGCTCGACAACGCGCTTTCCGACAACATCGAGGATCTGGCCATTCACCCGCTGAGCGTGCGCGAAGCGCTCGTCACAATGGTAAAGAATTCCGATTTCGCGGAGGACACAAAGCGGAACTACTTGGAGCTGCTCCGTGACGTCATTCACCGCGACTACCTCGATATCCTCGAAAAGGAGATCACGAAGGCATTCGTCTACTCCTATCAGGAACAGGCAGACGCGCTCTTCCAGAACTATCTCGATCACGCTGAGGCCTACGTCACAAAGACTCGCGTGAAGGATCGAAATACCAAGGAAGAGCTCGAGCCGGATGAAGGGTTCCTAAAGTCCATCGAGGAGCAGATTGCGATCATCGGCACTGCCGCTGACGGCTTCCGCCAGGAGGTCATCGCGTATCTCTGGTCGGTTGGACGGCGCGGCGAAAAGGTAAACTACGAAAGCTACGAGCCGCTGAAGGAAGCGATCGAGAAGAAGCTGATGGCGAGCGTTCGCGATGTTTCGCGAATCATCACCAAGGCCCGCACACGGGACAGCGAGCAGCAGAAGAAGCACGAAGCGATGGTTGAGCAGCTGATTGCGAACGGCTACCCACCCTCCTGCGTCGATGTTATCTTGAAGTATGCCGCAAACCACCTGTGGAAGGATTAGGAGCGAGTTAGAAATGGTTGGCTCGGGAGGCTTGCTGTGACGATCTTCCGGCCACACCAGGGCACTCAGCGCACCGATCGGAGCTCCCGGGACCGGGCACGCCATCGCGAGAAGATCCGGGACTCGATTCGCGAGAATATCTCGGACATCATCGCCGAAGAGTCGATCATCGGCCGCGAGAAGGACAAGATCATCAAGGTCCCGATCCGGAGCGTGAAGGAGTATCGCTTCATCTACGGCGAGAACACACCGGGAGTCGGACAGGGCAAAGGAAACTCAAAGCCCGGCGACGTTGTTCAGAAAGGCGACCCCGGTCAGCCCGATGCTTCCGGAGAAGCCGGGAACACCCCCGGAATCGATGCCTTCGAAACCGATGTCACGCTCGATGAGCTCATTCAGATCATGTTCGAGGATCTCGAGCTCCCCGATCTGCAGCGCAAAGCTCTCCGCCGAATTGAAAGTGACAAAGCGTTCAAGCGCCAGGGTGTCCGGCGGCAGGGAATTCGCGCACGGCTCGATAAGCGAAAGACTGCGAAGAACCGCATCAAGCGGATGAACGCCGCGACTCGGCACCGGCCCGACATCCTCAAGGATCCGGAAACCGGCGAAGATAAGCGCTTCCCGTTCCACGACGAGGACATGCGTTACTTCCATGTCACGACCGACACGAAGGAGACTTCAAACGCCGTTGTCATCTGCGTGATGGATACCTCCGGCTCGATGGGAACAGTGAAGAAGTATCTGGCCCGGAGCTTCTACTTCCTCCTCTTCCAGTTCGTGCGCATGAAGTATCAAGAGGTGGAGCTCGTGTTCATCGCCCACCATACCGAAGCGAAGGAAGTTTCGGAGGATGAGTTCTTCCACAAGGTCGAATCGGGCGGCACATATATCTCATCCGGATACGCCAAAGCGCTCGAGGTGATCGAAGAGCGCTATCACCCTTCGCTCTGGAACATATACGCGTTTCATTGCTCGGACGGCGACAACTTCTACAGCGACAATGACAAGGCGCTCGATCTGGCGAAACAACTCTGCGGAGTTTGCAATCTCTTCGGCTACGGCGAAATTAAGCCGTCGGGCAGCGCTTACTATAGCGGGAGCATGATGGAGGTATTCTCCGCGATTGACCTGGCGAATTTTCAGGCTCTGGTGATCGAGAAGAAAGAAGACCTTTGGAAGGCCTTCCGCTCGTTCATGATGAAGGACGCGGCGATAAAAGACGCCGTACAGCCCGCTGCGGAGGCTAAGGCCTGACCATGGTCGATCTGAACAAGCTCGAAGAGTGGGACGAAAAGATTCGGGAGTTTGTCGCGAAGTACAAGCTGAACTGCTACCCCCAGGAATTCGAGATCTGCGATCACTTCGAGATGCTGGGGTATATGGCCTACTCCGGCATGCCGAGCCGGTATCCGCACTGGTCGTTCGGAAAATCCTACGAGCGCGAGAAGACGCTCTATGATTACGGAGTTGGCGGTCTCCCGTATGAGATGGTCATCAACTCGAATCCCTGCCTCGCCTACCTGATGCGAGACAACAGTGAGCTCCTTCAGGTCCTCACCATCGCCCACGTCTATGGGCACAACGATTTCTTCGCCAACAATTTCACCTTCACGTCCGGCACCGACGCACGCTTCACCTTGGAGAACTTCAAGAATCAAGCGGACCGGGTCCGGAGCTACATCGAAGACCCGTCAATCGGAACGCCGGGAGTAGAGAAAATTATCGACGCAGCGCACGGCCTCAGCCTCCAGCGCTCCCGCAATTTGGCGATAAAGCGGCTGACGCCCGCCAAGGAGCGTGAGCGGCTTTGGAAAGCCGCTCAACCGCGCAAAGACGAGTTCTCCGACATTCACATGAAAGAGGAATACGTCCCGCCGGACCTGACCACCTATCCGGTCAAGCCCGATCCGAACATTTTGGAGTTCATCGCGAAGGAGAATCCGTTCCTTGCGCCATGGCAGCGTGACCTGATCAATATCGTCGACAAAGAGGCGACCTATTTCATCCCGCAGATCGAAACGAAGATTATGAATGAGGGATGGGCCAGCTATTGGCATTCTAAGATGATGACTCAA
>CAYOAK010000320.1:0-3133 GCA_964401925.1 uncultured Bdellovibrionales bacterium
ACAGGGTCTGGAATCTGATCATCGCGGAAGACGGCGCGCTCAGTCCGAAGATCCAACCCGGCCCAGCGGCGGGCGAGACGCTCACCATCGAGCGGCATCTCCACCGAACGATCCGCAAAGTGACGGAGGACATCGAGGGGCTCCGGTTCCATACAGCGCTCGCCGCTCTGATGACTTTCCTCAACGAAGCGGTAGACGCGCCGGTGCTCCCGCGCTCGCTTGCCGATCGCTTCGTTCTGCTGCTTTCGCCGTTTGCACCGCATATTGCCGAGGAGCTTTGGCATCGTCTCGGGCATCAAAATACTCTGGCGTATGAGCCTTGGCCGAGCTTTGATCCGGAACTGGCGAAGCTGGAAGAGATCACCTACGCGATCCAAGTGAACGGCAAGCTCCGGGAAACGATTCAGGTCTCAGCTGCGACGCCGCAGCAAGAGGTGATCTCGCTGGCAAAATCGACAGAGCGGGTGAAGGCATTTGTCGCGGGCAATGAGATCGTTAAAGAGATCTTCGTTCCGGGGCGGCTCGTGAACTTCGTCATCCGTCAGAGCTGAGGGAATCAGTGAGAAGAGTTTTTTTTTATCATCCTGCTTGGCTTGGTCTGCGCATTGCCCGCTGCGGCGCGGCCCGCGCTTGAGCCGGTTTCTTTTGAGCAGTTCGAGCAGCTCTTTCCGCTCGACGAAACAGTTTGGAAACGCAAATCCGATGTGCTGCTCGGAATAGAGAACAGCCTGGATTATCTGCGCTCTAAGCGCGCCGAAGCTGCTTACAAGCATTTCGCCGATTCCGGAATCGATCAGATGCGCGTGATCCAGAGCCTGCTGCGATTTCGCACGCTGCTTTTTCGCGCGCGGTCGCCGCGCCAGTTGATGGACGAGCTGCGCAAAGAGTTCGTTGTGATTCGTTCGAAAGGAGCGGATGGAGAGGGCGGAGTGAAGTTCACCGGATATTTTCAGCCGGTGTACAAGGCCAGCCTGAAACGAGACTCTCTCTATCGTTATCCGATCTACAGCATCCCCGAAAATTTCTCATCGTGGCCGAAGCCGCATCCCACGCGAGTCAGCCTCGAAGGTTACGAGGGGCGGGGCCGTCCGGGCGGACCGCTCGAGGGCCGTGAGCTCGCGTTCCTCTCAAACCGGTATGAGGCGTACATGATTCACGTGCAAGGCTCGGCGATTCTCGAACTCACTGACGGCCGTCATCTCGGCGTAGGTTTCGCCGGCGCAACGGCACACCCGTTTCAAGGGGTGCCCAAGAGCTTTCTCTCCCAGCGGAAGCTGCGCTGGGGCGAGATCGGGCGTCATTTCCGCGAGAATCCTTCGGATCTCAATGCGATCCTCTCGCACAACAACCGCTTCATTTTCTTTCGTGCAAACCCCAATCATGATCCGATCGGATCACTCGGTGTTCCGGTAGTAGCGCAGCGGTCTATCGCCACCGATAAATCGATGATGCCGCCCGGCGCGCTCGCATTGATTAACGCCGATCTTCCGCTTCGAAACATGCACGGCGAGATTAACGTGGCGCGCCGTCCGCAGTTTGTTTTCGACCAGGATGCAGGCAGCGCGATAAAAGGGCCGGGCCGCGTCGATCTCTTCATGGGAACGGGCGCCGACGCAGGCCAAATGGCGAACCACGTATCCTCGCGGGGCACGCTCTATTATCTACTCCTGAAGTAGCCGGCAGCTTCACCGTGGCAGGAACCTTCGTCACACTCGCAGACTCCGTTCTCACTCCGCTCCTGACGCGGTATTTGAATTCAATCGCCGGAGCGGGCGAGGAAGCCGGCCGCAAACGCGCCGAGCGCGTCGTGCGCCTGATCGTTCACGCAGTTCCGCGCCTGCATAGAACGGCACTGCGAAACCTTGAAATCGCTTTTCCCGGCCTTTCATTGGAGGAGCGTACTCGGCTGGCGGAGGAGTCGTACCGGAAGCTGGGCGAGAACCTCTATTGGTTTGCGCGCTTGGGATCGCTCGAGCTCGAAACCGTTCGCTCGCTTGTCGACCTCTCGCAAGCCCTACCGCTCTGGCACGAAGCGCAGAAGGCTGAGGCCGGAACGCTGATGATCACGGCGCACTACGGAAATTTTGAGCTCTTTGCCCAGGCACTGACCGCCTATTTCGGCCCTTTTAACATCCTTTATCGAGATTTCGGCTGGCCGAAGCTCGACCGTCTTTGGACTGGCCGCCGTGAACGCTTCGGCTCGAAAACCTATCCGCGAAAGGGCGCATTCAATGCGATTGTCCGGGGTCTGCAGCAGGGCCAAAATATGGGGCTCCTCTTCGATCAAAACGTGAAGCGCAAGCACGCTGCGTTTATCGATCTCTTCGGGGTCCCGGCGGCAACGACGAAGGCGATCGGTTACGCAGCGCTAAAGACTGAGTGTCCGGTGATGTTCGGCGTGTGCATGGAGAATCCGCCCGGCTCTGCCTACCGCTACCGCGTTGATGCTTCGACGATCCCGAATCCGATCACCGAGAGCGGATCCAATGATGAGAAGATCGAAAAATTTCTCATCCGGTTGAATGTCGAGCTTGAGAAAGTGATCCGGGCAGCGCCCGAGAATTGGTATTGGATTCACCGGCGCTGGAAGACCCGGCCCGATGGGGAAGCGGAGACGATCTATTCGTAGATCCGGCTATTTCCCGTCCCACTTGATCGTCTGGAGCGCCGCCTGTTTGAGATTGATGATCTCGACATCTTCGGCGTCCTTCGAGTTGTCGTCCCAGAAGAAGCAGATGCCGAACTCCTTGTTAATCGGCAGGAGGTACTCTCCCTTCCGCTGACCGCCAAGCTTCTCCAGCGCAAATTTCCGCCGCAGTTCGTCCAGGGATTTCGTCCGTTCAAGCACCGCCAGCTGACCGCGAGCCTGCATCTGAACGGAAGAGGGAACCAGCTGCTGCCCGCTCGGAACAAAAGTTCCTTTACTGATGTCTCGAGTCGCGGTGTTACGAAAAGAGGTGATAGCCATAGGCCCGATTCCCCAAAGATGAGTCCCCCCGAAGGTGGACGCTGCATTAGAGATGCTCACCCGACTTAAGGCAAGAAAAACGGGAGAAGAGCGGTTGCGGCAGACTTGAGGGGCCCGTTGCGAAATGGCCGTCTCGGCCATTTTCGGGCCTCGCGCTCAGAGAGC
>CAYOAK010000321.1:0-3130 GCA_964401925.1 uncultured Bdellovibrionales bacterium
AGATCGCACGTGGCTCAAGCTTGGCCTGCCGCGAAATCGATGGTGCTTCGAACAACAGCGTCGATAACGTGCGCGAACTCATCGAGTCTCTTCGCACGCTGCCTCCACCGGGCGCCCGCTACAAGATTTATCTCATCGATGAAGTTCACATGCTCTCCACCGCAGCGTTCAACGCCTTGCTCAAGAGCCTGGAAGAGCCGCCACCGAATACAATCTTCATCTTTGCCACAACTGATCCGCAGAAGATCCCCGAAACAGTCCTCTCACGCTGCCAGCAGTTCGACTTTCGCCGTCTTCCACGCGATGTCGTCATCGAAAACCTTCGGCAGATCGCAGCTCAGGAGAACGTTACTGTCGAAGAGGAAGTTCTCAGACTCATCGCCCGGAAGGCGCAAGGTGGCATGCGCGACGGGCAGTCCCTTCTTGATCGGCTCTTCGCTTTTTCGGAGAAAGAGCTCACCCTTTCTTTTGCGCAGGAGGTCTTCGGTGTCGCGGACGGTCGAGCGCTTGCCCGTATCGCAGACGCAATATTCAGCTCCAATCCCGCTGAAGCGCTCTCCGTCGTCGCCCAGCTTTTTGATCGCAGCCTCGATGTTCGCGGATTTATCGCCGACTTCATCACCTACTTCCGAAACCTTTTCATCCTCAGCGTTTCCCCGGATGGATCCGATCTCGCAAAGACACTCGATCTCGGCGGGGACTTTCTCGCTGAGATGCGGAATTTGGTCCGGAACAAAGAGGGGATCGATTTGCAACGTCTCTATCAGATCGCTCAAGAGACCGGCGATCGAGCCTTGATGAGCAGTTTCCCACGCTACGTCGTAGAGGCCGGAATTGCGCGTATGGCCGCCCTGCCCTCACTCCGTCCACTCTCGAGAATTCTCTCCGATCTCGCCGGCGGATCGACGGAACCACGCGCCGTCACTCCTGCCCTCGCCCCCGCTTCGAAGAGCAACGCACCACTTCCGCCGGCTCCTCGGATGCCGGCGCCCGAACCGGCCGCAAGCTCCGGATTTAATCCAAGCTGGGTGGACTTCGTCCACCATGCGAAAGCCGGCGGAGCGCCGCTTCTCGCCCAGTTTCTCAAGCGAGTCTCCGCGCGGCGCTTCGCCGACGGTAAGCTGGAGATCGAAGGCAGCCCCTTCGACATCGAACATTTAAAGGAGCCAAGCGCGCTCGAAGCTCTGAAGAAAGCACTGCAGAGCTACTCCCCCGAGCTAAAATGGGAGATCTCCATCCACGAGACAAAATCTACCGCCTCACTGCAGCCCGCTTCCGATTCGCTTGCGGCGCAAGAGGAAGACACCAAGCGCCTTCGCCGCGAACAGGTGAACCGCGAGGTTCGCGAAGATCCGCTTGTGCAAGCGGCGCTCTCGACCTTTCAGGGCAGTAAGATTGATCGCATCTCGATCCTCAAAGAATAGCCGGCGATGTCGACCTTTCCTCCTGCTATGCGCAGGCTGATCAACGAACTAACCAAGCTCCCCTCTGTCGGTGAAAAGAGCGCTACGCGCCTTGCCTATTTTCTCATCACGAAAGACGAGCGCGACACCTTCGCACTCGCCGATGCGATCCGCGAAGCGCGAATTCGCACGAAACTCTGCCGGCAATGCTTCGCCTTAGCCGAAGCGGAACTTTGCGGGGTTTGTCAGGACACCGGCCGGGATCAGCGCGTGATCTGCGTCGTCGAGAAGCCCGCCGATGTCATGGCGATCGAACGTAGTCAGGGGTTCAGAGGCTACTACCATGTGCTGCACGGTCTTTGGTCTCCGGTTCGCGGCATCGGTCCCGAGAAGACGAAGCTCCCGCAGCTGATTCACCGCCTTGAACGCGAGCCCGGCAGCGTTCAGGAGCTCGTCTTGGCGACGAGCACAACTGTCGAGGGGGACGCGACGGCTCTCTATATCGCCAACAGCGTTGAGCATTTGAAATTGAAGATCTCTCGCATCGCACAAGGTATACCCAAGGGGGGCGAGCTCGAGTACGCAGACGAGCTGACACTGACCCACGCCTTTGCCGGAAGGCGCGCTTTATAATCGAGGTATGGGAAAATCACGGAGAAGACGGGGTGAAACGGTAAAGCAACCGCTCAAGGTGCCCGCTGAGGCCTTCACTCCCAGCGAGATAATGAACCGGGAGCTCGGATGGATCGAGTTCAACCGCCGCGTTCTCGCCGAAGCCGTTGATGAGCGCACACCGCTGCTCGAGCGGCTGCGTTTCATGGCGATCTTCTCCTCCAATCTCGACGAATTCTTCATGAAGCGAGTCGGGGGCCGCAAGCGGCAGCTTGCCGCGGGCGTCATGTGGTCCGGGCCGGACGGTATGGCGCCGACGGACCAACTGAACGCCATTCGCGAGAGAGTTCTTCCGCTCATTCAAGAGCAAGCGCGCTGCTTCTCCGAGCGCCTGAATCCGCTCCTCATCGAGAATCAGATCCTGCTTCTCGAATGGGAAAAATTGAGTGAAGCCGAGCAGGCTTTTGCAAACGATTATTTCGAGCGGAATGTCTTTCCGGTCCTGACGCCGTTGGCCGTTGATCCCGGGCATCCCTTTCCGTTTCTTTCGAACCTCTCGATGTCTTGGGGCGTAGCGCTGCGCTATCCGGAGGGTGACGAAAAACTCTTTGCGCGGGTGAAGATCCCCACCGTGCTTCCGCAGTGGATCCGCCTCGACGTGGAGCGCAAAGACCAGTTCCGCTTCGTCCGGCTCCACGAGATCATTCGCCATAACTTGCCGAAGCTCTTTCCCAACATGGTGATCTTGAATGAGATGCTCTTCCGGATCACCCGAAACGCGGATATCGAGCGGGATGAAGAGGACGCCGAAGATCTTCTCGAGATGATCGAAGATGAGCTCCGGCGGCGCCGGTTCGCGAAGATCGTCCGGCTCGAGCACGGAGAAGAGCCCGATCCCTGGATGCTGCAGTTCCTCATGAACGAGCTCGAGCTCAAAGAACAGGATGTCTACGTGCTGCCGGGTGAGCTCGATTACACCTCGCTGCGCATGCTCGCCGAGCTCCCGATCGCGAATCTGAAGTACGAACCGTGGACGCCGATCACTCCGCCGCTGCTGCAAGATGAGGAGACGAACATCTTCAGTGTCATTCGGAATGGCGATCTGCTCGTGCATC
>CAYOAK010000322.1:0-3120 GCA_964401925.1 uncultured Bdellovibrionales bacterium
GCTCGCCGGCGCGGTCAATTAATCGAAACTCCGTTTGGCCTGCGGAATGCGGACGAGCTCGAGCTCTTCACCGCCGCCCTTGTAAGACGGGCGGGCACTCTTCTGAGCGCGGAACATCCGATCGTGGACTGCTCGCTCGAAGATGAAACACACGCGCTCGTAAACGCATTGCACGGGACAGTTGCCGGCAGCGCGGAGCCGCGAATCTCAATCCGGATTCCGCGCGCACAGAAGGTCTCCTTCTACGAGCTGCTCCAAGCGAAAGCTCTGCCCGCAACTCTGGCTGCCTGGCTCGCGGAAGTGATCTCACAGGGCGAAGCCAACATTCTGATTGTCGGCACGGCGAATTCCGGAAAGACGATGCTTACCTCAGCGCTCGCGAGTGAAGTCGGCTCCGACGAGCGGGTCATCACCGTGGAGGAGCTCCCGGAGATCCAGGCATCGACGACGAATCTCGAAAAATTGATCGCGAAGCCGGGTGCCGGTGACGCAGGCGGTGCGGTGACGATCGCCGATCTTGTAAAAGCTGCCGTTCGCCGTCAGCCCCGGAGACTGATTCTCGGAGATCTAAAAGAACCGGAGACCAAAGAGTTCCTGCGTGCCCTCGAAGGGGGACTCACCGGCTGTATCGCGTCAATCCACGGCGAGTATCCCGAAGACGGGCTGTGGAGGCTTCTCGACCTTCTCGCTCTTTCCGAGAACGCACCGCAGTTCAGCCTGATGCGCCGAATCGTGCGCTCGGTTCACCTGGTCATCTCGTTGCAATGTCTGGATGAGAAACCTTGTGTCGTGGAAATTGCGGAGGTGCTGCCCATCAGAGCTATGGAGTTCCAAGTGCTTCCGCTCGTGCAGCTCGAATCTGTCAATGAAGGCAAGCGCCTCTGGCGCATAGTCGCGCGAGATTCATACTGGATGCGCAAAGTCGCAGAGCGCGGCAGCGGATTGCGGAGCGGGCCGGCTCTCCTCCCCTATGAGGATAAACTCACTTCGGGTAGTGTCGCATGATGACGCGAGTTCTGATCGTTGAGGATTCACCATCGCAGTCGGCGATCATCGCCGACGTCGTACGGCAGGCCGGGCACCAGCCGGTTGTTTACAACACCCTTCCGACCGGGATCAGCCAGATCCTCTTGAAGGAGCAGCCGGGCCTCGTGCTGCTCGACCTTCGATTGATGGACGCCGACGGCAACCAGGTGGCCGACGGTTTTCAGATCTGCCGGGAGATTAAAAAGAGCCCGCTCCATCCCCCTGTCGTGGTGATTACCGCCGAGGGAGATGACGAAGCCTGCGAATGGGCCCTGCTCCAAGGCGCCGATGCCTTCCTTCAGAAGCCCTTTGCGAGCGCGGAACTCACTTCGCTTCTTACTGAAGTTCTAGGCTCTTAGGCCGCGAGCCCAGATCATTCCGCTGATAACTCCAGCTTTTACCGCGGATTTCACGCGTGTTTCTAGCGAGCTGACGCTCTTGGCCGCTCAGTTGCATCTAAACCTTTGATAATGCGTATTTTTCTTGTCGACCCGATCGCTGAGTCCAGACAGCTGCTCCTTGGCCGTATTCAGGAGGCGCTTCGTCGCGTGCAGATGAAGCGGGTTGAGGTGCTCGACGGAGACTTCTCACTGCTGCGAGAGCAAGCCGCGGGCGTACCTCCATCGCTCGCGATCCTTGGACCGGGCTGTTACCAAAACCTTGAGCACTCAGTGACGCGCCTTCGCGGCTTCTTCTCAAAAGTGCCGATCGCAGTCGTTCTCGAGAACAATGTTTACGCGAGCGAAGCTCTTGAGCTCCGCCGGTTCCTCTCCGTGCGGATCCTTCCGATCGCTGACATCGCGCAGATGGCGCAGCTGATCCTGGACACCGTCGGAAACAATGTCTCCGGAAGCACAAGCAAGCTTGCGACCGGAACCATCGGCGTCATCCACACGAAAGGCGGTGTCGGCGCGTCGACGATCGCCACGGCGCTCGCGTCGTGCTGGGCGCACCATGGACGATCAGTCGCACTCGTCGATCTCGACGATGTCAGCCCGATTCTTTCGGAGTGGTCGCTCGCAAATGTCGCGAAGCGGCGCTTGATGGGTGAATTACTCCTCGAAGGCGAAGTTCCGAGGAACCGCACTTCGGAGATCCTCGCACCGGTTCCAGGCCAGCAGAATCTCTTCGTGGTGCCGCAACCGATCATGTATGGCGAGAGCTTCCACTTCAAATCCGATGTAATTGACGGCGCACCAAGCTCGGCCGACTTCATTCCATCGCTCGTTTCCGCCCTTGAAGCGGAGGTCGATCTCGTTGTGATTGATCTGGCACGCTCCTGGGGCGTCAGCACTTTCGCCGCGCTGCCGCTCTGCAAAACCGTTCTGTTCGTCTTCGATGAAGATAAGACTTCCTTGAAGCGAAGCATGGAAACTCTCCGAAGATTCTACCGCGAGTCGGATGATCCGGCGGAGTTCGATTTCGCGAGATGGAGATTCGTCCAGAACGGATCGACTCAGACGATCATCAAGCTTGAGCAGGCGACCGAATACGTCAATCGCGCAGAGCTCCGTCCGGAGCCGTTCGAGATCGCGGAAGTGCGCTTCTCGCTCAGCGGCAGAGATTGGTATCTCACGTGCGAGAGCGGCACTCCCGTAAGTTTGTTCGAGCTCTGTGAAGACCGGATCCAGAAGCAGCTCATCGACCTCGCTTACGCACTCTTCCCGTTCCAGATGGCCGCCTCGGAGACTACGCAACCGAAATCGGTGCGTGACAAGCTCCGGCAGGTAGTCTCGTTCCTCTCCTAGCATTCGGCGTTCGAGCAAGCGCTAAACCCTTCTCGCCGCCGGGTGTGGGCGTGTGTTAGACAGAGCCCCGCAAACACAGGGATTCGCATGACAACGAAGACAGTCGTCGTAGCAAAGGGTGACGGGATCGGACCGGAGATCGCAGACGCGGTCCTGCAGATTCTCGCAGCGGCAAAAGCTCCTCTCAATTACGAACACATCGAGGTCGGAGAGAAGGTCTTCAAGTCGGGGAACTCCTCGGGGATCACGGACGACGCCTGGAAAAAGATCCAGCAGCACCGGATTATCCTGAAAGGGCCGATTACGACGCCGCAGGGAACCGGATATAAAAGCATCAACGTCACGC
>CAYOAK010000323.1:0-3118 GCA_964401925.1 uncultured Bdellovibrionales bacterium
TCACTGCCGCTCGTCGGGAGCTACCTTCTGTTCAGCTCTATGCTGCTTTTTTTAGGGCTCCGATCTCTCTGGAGTTCGGATGCAACAGCGAAGAGATTCTTCCTCATACCGGTTCTCACTTCGACAGTGCTTCCGTTGCTCATAAGTCTGAAAGTTCCGATGTTCAGTGAGAGATATCTCTCGGGGATCTTCCCGATCATCGCCTTGCTGTTTGCCCTGGGAGTCCTGGCGCTTCCGAAAGTACGGGTGCTCGATCTCTGTGTCGTTCTGCTTGTTGCGATACCGCTCTGGGCGCATTTCGGCGGGGAGCGGCGATTTGGCAAGGAGCAGTGGCGGGAAACAGTGGAGTATCTCCGCGAGCGTGACGCGACCCAGTCGCTCGTCATCGATCCGAAATTCATCTCACCGCTTCTCGGATTTTACTGCCCCGAGTGCCGAGCAACGGCGCTACCCGCTTGGGCTGGCGCTCCCGGTTATTTGTTAAGAAGAGGTGAAGGGGAGTTTGCGAATCCTGCCGGGGGCAAACTAACGCTCGAGGCGACGTTTCCTAAGGAGAGCGGACTCTTTGTCTACCGGATCGAGAGCATGACTAAGAGCGAGGCTTCGGATACTTTGCACCCGAAAGAATCGAACCAATGAGTCTCTCTGTCATCATCCCGGCCTACAACGAGGAGCTGCGCCTGCCCGCGACGCTGATCAGCGTTTGCGAATTCGTCGAGCGGCGCGGCGGGAAGGGCGAAGTGATAGTCGTCAGTGACGGCAGCACCGACAAAACGGACGACGTCGTACTCGAGGCTCAGGCAAGGTTTCCTTTTCTTCGATTGCTTTCCTATCCGAAGAATCGAGGAAAAGGTTTTGCTGTTCGATACGGGGCACTGAACAGTGCCGGAGACCTCGTCCTTCTCGATGATGCGGATGGCTCCACCCCGATCGCCGAGGTCGAGCGTCTCGAGAAAGAGCTGCAAGGCAATGTGGAAGTTGTCGTTGGTTCTCGAGCGCTCGCCTCGTCCGAGACGAACGTGAAGACTGTTTGGTACCGAAAGATCATCGGGCGCACATTTGCGACGATTGTGAATTTCCTGATTGTTCCCGGAATCGCCGATACTCAGTGCGGATTTAAGCTGTTCACGCGGCGCGCGGCCGACGAGCTGTTTTCGCGCCAGCGCGCGGAGCGCTTTTCGTTCGATGTGGAGCTGCTCTTCCTTTCGAGGAAGCTCGGGTTTGGCGTGCGTGAGGTTGCAGTGAATTGGACAAACGCGCCGGGGTCGAAGGTGAATCTGGTGAAGGACTCGATCGCGATGTTCCTCGACATCCTCCGTTTCCGGTGGATGTCGATCTGCGGAGTTTATTCGCGCAAGCTCGGCGAAGAGCAGCTTCGGCCTTAGCCGCCCCGCACTTCGATGATGTGCTTCTTCGCGAACGCGGGGTCTTTCGCCTTGAGTGCGTCTTTAATATCCAGCTCGATCTTTTGCGGATGATTCGCACGGAATTGAATGCCGTCCCGTTTCGACCAGTCGATCTGGCCGTTGCCGCCTTCGAGCTGCTTTTCAGAGAGGAGCATTCTGTTCGCTGATCCCATGGATGCACTGACTACTCTCGTCACTGCGTCAGTACGGTACGACCGGACGCCGGCATCCTGCGCGGTCTTGTCATCATCGAGCATCAGGAGAATCTTAATCGCCCGCTCTTTGTTCGCACGATAAATGACCGGGAAGTACTCTTCGGCCAGCCGGGTTTGATTATGGTTCGCCTGCGACATGAACATCGCGGCAATCTTCGCATCGGGAAGTTGCAAAAACACGCGGTGTGCTTCGACTGCAGATGAGAGGCCTTCGTAGGACTTGTCGGCAGCTTCCTTTTTCTTGGCCTCTGCGTAGTGCGCCCCGGTTGGCTTACGCGTGTAGGTGCTTTCGTGATGGCCGCGGTAACCGAGGTCCATCACATATACAGCATCGCTCGTCGACATCTTCGCGATTTCATCTGCGGAGAACTTGTTGTTCTTCGGTGAGACATCGAAGCGCTCTTTAAGCTTGTTCTGCTCGATGATGACATACGGCTTTGCCGGCGGGATGTTGATCTCTGCTTTCGGTTGCGCTGCCATGGAAAGACCTCAAAAAATGCGCGGATCTGAGGCCGCGCGTAAGCACCATTGTTATGGGCGGAGGCGGGCGAAATATCCCTGTATGCGGGCGAAAGAGAGAGGGGATGGTGATCGAATCTGTTTGAATTAGATCGAATCGGAATTCGAGAAAGGATGGGAACTCGTCTCGAGCAGAACCGATTGGCCGTAAAGGCGAAAACCGGTCCTGCCCGAGTGCCGCAGGGAAGGCGAGTGGCTGGTTTCATTCCACGAAGAGCCCCCGTTCTCCCGCGAATCCCACGAAGTAGAGGATCGCCAGGAGCACGAGGAGTGCGAGGACGAGGAGCCAGCCGAGGACATCGCCGATCTTCCGGAGCCAGAATTTCAGCAGAAAATAGGGCACGGGCTCCGAAGCCGGTTCGAGCACGAGATAGACAATCCAGGGAGCGCCGCTAGTCTGGTGATAAGTCAGTTGTCCGTGCGGGCTGTCATCCTCCACTACGGGCGCGACTTGCTTGTAACGGCTGTGCGAGTGGACGACCCGACCATCGGGAGTGACTCCATTCCGGCTGAGGAACATCACGGTTCGCCGAGGGGCCTCGAAATCCCAGGTAGGATGAACGGGACCATCACCGAATTTTATGGTGCTCTCCTCCGCGTTCGTCACGGGGTAGAGCATTTCGACAGCGAGCCCGTAGAGCCACGCGAAAAGATTGACGCCGAACGCGCGAACGGCGCCCTTGAAGTGGAACAGATTCTGTCCGAAGACAGTGAAAAAGAGGGGAAGGTGCATCGGAAGCCGGGCTCCAGACACACCTTCAGAAAACACTAGCTAAGACGAGCTACCCAGATGGAATTATAAAGAGCAGGCGCAGGTCCAAAACAAGCCTGGAGCCCCGCCTAGCGGCCGTTATAACGGCGTTTGCTCTACCTGTCTCTTATGCTCCCGGCAGAGTGATTGGGAACCACTGGGACCGCGGACGTCCCCGTCCGCCTCCAAGTGATCGAGGCCGATGAAGAATCCAAGCATTGTTCCGC
>CAYOAK010000324.1:0-3115 GCA_964401925.1 uncultured Bdellovibrionales bacterium
GGCAACGCGCCGGATCTTTACCTTTCCCGGGAGTTCTTTATCGACACAACTGTGAACGGTGAGCGGTATCGGAGTGTCCACATCGGGGCGGGGCAAATCCTCTTCGGCGTGCTCGGCTTCCGATGCGCCTTCAGCGTCTGCGACGAGTTTCTTCGCGGGTTCCGGCCGGCTCAATCGCATCGTCGACTGGAGACTTTCAATTTCGTACTCCTGGAGCTGCCGGTAATGCTCGCGCGATCCAGGGGTCCAGACGATTCCTGGAATCACATTCGTAGCGATCGGCTCATTCTCCGACCGGGCGGACCCGTATCCGGCGAGCCGGCAGCCTGATTGACGCCCCGCAATGTTGTCCGGATCTTCGAGTCCCAGATAGACCTTGATGAAATTCATCAGCTCGTCTTTCGAAAAGCCGGAGAGCTCCTTCGCAACGATGCGGTGATTCGCTTGACGCATCTCGACCCACTCGTCGAACTCTTCCGAGGACACGGAGCCGGGGTTCCTCAACGTGATCCGGTTCTCGTAGCGCGCAAGAAAATCAACGAGTCGATCATCGAGAGCAGACGCACGAGATGTATCGAGAGCGGGAGAGGCCATAGACAGTGGAGTGTTATTTCCATTGCGAAGAACGGCGTACTCGGCACCGTGATCGAATCTGGTTGAATTAGCGCGAAGTTTGGCTCAAATCCGATAAGACCGGGGTTTTTCCTCCACTTCGAACGACCGTCCTAGCGGGCTTCGAAAGCAGCGCACAGAATTCGGTGTGTCGAGGATAATCTCATTACGGGCAGAAAGCCTCTCAGTCCTTCATGAGCCCCTCTCATGAGGGTCAGGAGACTCAGTGGATTAAGGTTTTAGTTTCCTCTTACTCCAATCGCATTGTTGAGTTGCAACTCTAGAGGGGTCAGTGCGCCTTTCTGGAGTTGCAGACGCAACACCGAAACCGGCCCGAGGCTGGTTAGGAGAATAGGAACAATCAAATGAAACGTCAGTTGATCGCCGCCCTTTGTGCGGCTTTGATGATGGCCCCGGCGAACGCGGGAATCCGCATTGCTACGGGCCTGCCTGGAACCGCGATGGTCCCCCAGGCGATGACACCGCCCCCCGGCCACGTGGTGGGTGCGGAAATGGCGGTGCGTCTCGTGAACGCCATCGCCCAACAGGAAACCAAGACATGGATCGTTTTTCCGCCGCCTTCGATCCGGATCGCGACGTCGCTCCTCACGGGCGCGCGCGGTCAGACCCGGGTGGAGGTCGAGAAAGTGCTCGGCTCCATGTACGAGCCTGCGCTCATCGAATACAACGACCTCCTTCGTCAGTATGAGCGTCGGCAAGGGGAGCTCGTCGGCAAAAGCGGAGCGTGGCTTGCCCACGATACGCAATTCCAGCCGACGTGGTCCGCGTTCGTTCAGAAGATGCTGGGCTCGGCGCCGATGCTGATCAATTTCCAACGGCCGACTGCGGCAGCGAGTCAGATCAATGCGTGGTTCGGTTCCCAGAATGGCCAGCCGGCGGACGTGGTCAACGCGAATGAGTTGGCCGACGCCAAGGTTGTCGCAGCTTCTGTTTCGAAGTTCGCGGCGGAGTGGCAGGAAGCTTTCCCGCCCGCATATTCTGGAACGTTCAAACTGGAGAACGGTTCGCAGGTCGATGTTCCGATGATGACCGCGAAGCGTACCGTGGGCTTGGGCGAGCTGATGGGCATGCCCGTGGCTGCCGTTCGCTTCCGCTCGGGCTCCGACTTGATCATCGTCAAGACCGGCACTCTGGCGAACAGCCGCAAGGTGTTCGCTGCAGCCGCAGCCGGTACGATGCGGATCAAGACTCAGGACAAAGAGGTCGACCTCACCATGCCGAAGTTCAACGTGACCACGAAGGTGAGCGTTCGGCAGGCGTTGGAGAGTGCCGGCATGCGTCTTCCGTTTAGCCAAAAAGCGGATTTGTCCGGGATCAACGGCAAGCAGGATCTCTACATCAGCACGCTGCGGCTCGGTAACACCTTCGAGTTCGACGAGAAGGGTGCCCGCGGCACGCAGAAGGACGTTGGGATCGCGCAGTCGAAATCGATCTCCTTCGATCCGCGTTTCACGTTGGACACCCCGTATGTGTTCATCGTTAACGCCGAACTCCCGAACGGCACGCGGGCGATGGTCGTGGCGGGGTTTGTTGCGAATCCGCGCTCGTAACTGAGCCGGTTCGCACCGAGTGGCGGCAGTATAGCAAAACTGCCGCCATCCCGGAGCTTGGTTATTTGTCCCACTGAGCTCCGGGACCCGTCATAATCCACTGTTATTCTCACTTGTGCTTCTGCGGACGCACGATAGCTGGCAAGCTCATTCGCATGCGATACATCTTTCCTCTCATCATCACCGCGTTCACTTTACCGAATCTCGTCATTGCCGAATGCACTCGTGATCAAGCCTTCAACAAGATGATGAAGCTGAACCAACTGAACATGGACATTCAAAGCCAAGTGCCGGCTGATCCGCGGAAGCATCCGCGCGCGATGAGCGAAGCTCACGCGAAGATGGTCATGTTCACCACTGAGATGGCTCCTGCCGGTCCGCTGCTCGCGGACGGAAAATATAACGAAGCATGCGCGATCTACGACAAAGTGGCGGCGAAATTTGGCTTTAATTTGAACGCCGCAAAATCGCTCACGATGGAGCAGCTCGAGAAAGACGGGGGCAAAAGTGTCGGTGGGAAATGCGACGTCACCGAGATGGCGATTCGCAATGCGAAGCTCATGGAGGATTTCTCAAAAGCCTACGACGCGGGAAAGTTTACATACGAGCGGCAGCGTGAGTTTTCGAAAGACAGCGAAAATCTCGGGAGATTCGGCTCTTCCGATCCAGGCAAGGCGTGCGACGAAATCGCGCGTTTGCGCGATAAATATCAGCTTTGAAAACGAAACCCTGCCTGGCGGGGCCGCCGAAAGGTTAGTATCGGTGCAGGCATTCGCTGAATCATCGTAACCGGGAGGCTCGCATGGATCGATTGATTAGAGGCGGAGCTTGGGCTGCCGCTTTTGCGCTGTGCCAGGCTGTCTCACTCAGCCCGGTGTTCGCGGGAACGGTGACGGTAAATCCCGCCGTAACCCACCAGACAATAGTTGGAT
>CAYOAK010000325.1:0-3105 GCA_964401925.1 uncultured Bdellovibrionales bacterium
ACGTGTCGATCGAAGTCGAGCTGATCACGCCGATCGCGATGGAGAAAGAGCTCCGTTTCGCTATCCGTGAAGGCGGCAGAACGGTCGGCGCCGGCGTCGTGGCTGAAATTATTTCTTAAGCCGATATAGTGCGTAAGCCAATCTCGGTCCCAGGAAGTCGACAATCAACTGCGCCGCTCTCAAATGCGATGCTCGCGGACGGCAGATACGTCTTCGTCTCCGGCCAAGCGCCGATCGATCCGAAATCCGGCGAGCTGCTTCTCGGGAGTCTGAAGGAGCAGGCAGAACTGGTCTTCAGTAACGTCGGTGCCTTGCTGAAGGCCGCGGGCACGTCCTGGGATCAGGTTGTGATGACCCGAGTCTTTCTCGATGATCGAAAGTACTTCGCCGAGATGAATGGGATCTACAGAGAGTATTTTTCGGAACCGTATCCTGCACGAACGACAATTGCCGTCGGTTTGCCGCTTGAAGGTATGCTCATTGAGGTGGACTGCATCGCGCTCGTGCCTTAACTCCTAATCAGAGTTTGAGAGGTAAGCTATGCTTGTTGAAGAACTCGATACTCCGTCGGTCGTCGTTGACCTCGACCTTCTTGAATTCAACATCAACCGGCTGCAACACTACCTGGATTCCTGCGGGATAAAGAACCGTCCGCACACCAAGACCCATAAAATCCCCGAGATAGCCCACATGCAGATTGCCGCAGGTGCTATCGGCATCTGCTGCCAGAAAGTCGGAGAGGCGGAGGTGATGGTTCAGGGCGGGCTCAAAGATATCTTCATCCCCTACAACATTGTCGGGGGAGAAAAAGTCGAGCGATTGGTCAACCTCAATCGCCGGGCGAAAGTCAGTGTCTCCGCCGATTCGGAGCAGGTCGTCGCCGGGTTGTCTGAAGGAGCGCGCGCCGGCGGAGTCGAAATAACGGTGCTTGTTGAGTTCGACGGCGGATTTAAACGGTGCGGCACACAGACTCCTGAGGCGACAGCTCAACTTGCCCTCAAGATCTCAAAGTCGCCGGGACTGCGCTTCGGCGGGATCATGACATTTCCGAGCAACGAGCAGACCGGGCCGTTTGCCCGTGAGACGATTCGCCTTCTTACGCAGATGGGTCTGGACTGCCCGATTGTGAGCGGTGGCGGCTCACATGTCTGCTATCAGGCGGGCGATTTCCCCGAGGTGAATGAGCATCGGGCAGGGATGTATATTTTCGGCGATCGATACACCGTCGGATATGGCTCCCTGCCTTACGAAGAATGCTCCTTCAAGATACACACGACAGTTGTCAGCAGACCGACCGCAGAGCGCGGCATTCTCGATGCCGGAAGTAAGACGCTTTCCTCCGATCTGATGGGGCAAACGGGTCACGGGCGGATCGTCGAATATCCCGACGCGAAGATTTACGGGCTCTCCGAAGAGCATGGCCAGGTTGATTTTTCGGATTGCAAGCAGCGGCCCGAAATAGGGGAGCGTCTGACAATCATTCCGAACCATTGTTGTCCCGTCACGAACCTTGTTGATGAGCTCTTCGGCGTGCGCAAGGGCCGGGTCGACGTTGTCTGGCCGGTATTGGGTAGAGGCAAGATTCAGTAACCGCCGGCCCTTCGGAAACCGTAATTCGATTTTGCATCCGAACGCCTTTCACTCTAGATATGGGGCTCGGACGCCTGTAGCTCAGTTGGTAGAGCATCGGACTCCAAATCCGAGGGTCGGGGGTTCAAGTCCCTCCGGGCGTGCCACGACGGTTCACCTTCGGTGAACCGTCGAAGTTTCGCCCTTAGGGACTTAATCAAAAAAATATGTCGCTCGCTGGCGAGCGACCAAGAATAGAGTAAGTCCCGGGACCGGCGTTCAAAATCTATACGTGCCAGAGCTTCGCGGTGGTGAGTCTGTGGTCTTCGCACTTCGCCGGTCCCTCCGGGCGTGCCATCCGCCCCCTGAAGGGGGCGAGATTAACTCTGTCCGCGGGACTTGTGCGTTGATCGTCCTATCTCGTCCGCATCGCAGAACGAAGACTCCTCTGCCCAGTAGAGACCTCGTGCGTAGAGATCACCGGGTCTGTCCGAGCGTGTACGTGTTTTGAGCTCGGACGTTCTGGGATCTTCACGATCGCCATCACGACGGCGGCGATAATATATACTTCGTCAATCCAGGCGGAGTGCCGATTATCTACTTTCGAGTGCGCCTAAGAGCGGGGGGAAGGTCACCGCTACGATCTTTCATCGCGGCCGCGAGCGAAAAATGGTGGAGACGCTACACAACTGAAGGGTCTTTTCAGACGGCTGAAAACCTTTCGCTCAGATAGGCGCTGAACTCTTTCATTGAGATCAAAATAGACTTGACGCTACTTTACGCGCGAGTAAAGTAGACTGATGTCTATTTTGCTCCGATACCTTCAGAAGCCCATTGAGCAGGATCTCCGTGAAAAGATGGTTTTTTTGGGAGGTCCCCGGCAAGTGGGGAAAACAACTTTCGCTCAAAGTCTCATCAAGGACTTCCGAGATGGCCATGCCGCTTATCTCAACTGGGATCTCGTTTCGGATCGACGTTCAATTCTTGAAGGTGCTTGGCCGAGCTCCGAGCGGCTCATTATCCTTGATGAAATACACAAATATGTAAAATGGCGCAGTCTCATTAAGGGTTACTACGATAAGTTCAAGAATAGCCATGAATTCTTGGTTACGGGTTCGGCTCGATTGGATCATTACCGAAAGGGTGGCGATTCCCTTGTCGGCCGATATCATTACTTTCGAATGCATCCGCTTTCTCTTGCCGAAGTCGGAGAGGAAAATTTAAAGGAGTTGCTTCGATTCGGAGGATTTCCCGAGCCTTTTATTAGACAGAGAGCGTCAACTCTCAGACGCTGGCACCTTGAGCGAAGGGAGAGAGTTATCTACTCCGATATCCGCGATCTCGAGCGGGTAAATGAAATCTCGCATATCGAGCTTCTCGCCGAAGCACTCCCTGAACGGGTAGGTTCTCCGCTATCCAGAAAAAATCTAGCGGAAGACCTTGAAGTAGATTTCAAGACGGCCGAACGATGGATCACCATCTTGGAGAATGTTTATTACTGCTTTCGAATCTCTCCGTTTGGGGCTCCGCGAATCA
>CAYOAK010000326.1:0-3073 GCA_964401925.1 uncultured Bdellovibrionales bacterium
CTTCCTTTCCGTGACAAAATCCGGGCAGAGCGCAATCGTTTCGACGGCGGGCAATGAGGATGGTCATGTAATTCTCCGTGGCGGACGTGCGCCGAACTACGACGAAGAGAGTATAGAGGAAGCAACGAGGCAATTAGCGGCGGTCGGCCTGCCTGCAAAGGTCATGATTGATTGCAGCCATGCAAATAGTGCCAAGGATTATACGAAGCAACGTCGCGTTGCCGAGAGCATCAGCCAGCAGATCCGTGACGGCGCCAAGGGGATCCTGGGCGTCATGATTGAGAGTAACCTCGTCGAAGGCCGTCAGGAACTCGTTCCCGGGAAGAAACCTGCCTTTGGCCAAAGCATCACAGACGCTTGCATCGGTCTCCCGGAAACCGAAGCGGTGCTCGATATTCTCGCCGCTGCGGCACGCACGCTTCCTCGCTGATCCAGACGTTGACCTCTCTCGTAGATGATAAAAAAGCGCCGCGGCGGTTTCCCGTCGCGGCGTGAATCTTTCTGAGAGCTGTTACGCGCCCTTTACGACGATGCGTTGGGGTTGAGCTTTCTCGCTCTTCGGCAGAGTAAGCTTCAGAACACCCCGCGAGAGCTCGGCGCCAATCTTCGTAACATCGATTTGCTCACGAACCTCAAAGCTGCGCTGATACGCTCCGATCTCGTACTCTCGATGGATGGCACGAAAACCGCTTTCCGGCGTCCGCTTTGCGATCTCCGCAGTAAAGGTCAACACACCTTTCTCAAAAGTAACCTCTACACCATCGGCGGTAGCACCCGGAACATCCGCAAGGATCACCACTGCGTCAGCTTGCTGAAGGATATCCACCTGCGGGCGGAAATATCTTCCGGACGTTGTCTCGGCCGCAAGGTGTGCGGTGCCTTCAGTCTGCGGTGTATTCTGTTCGATTCTGCAATCCATAATTCAATCCTCCAAGAGTATTAATGAGTGACGACGGGAATCTTCCGCGCTCTCGCCGTTTCCGCCTTAGGCAGCCGAAGTGAAAGCACACCGTCCTTGAGCTGCGCTTCAACACGAGCAGGATCGAGCTCGGCTGAGAGGCGAACAACCCGCGTGATCTCGCGGCGCACTCGCTCTCTGCGAGTGTAGGCCGACTTATCATCCGCGCCTTCTGCCGCCGGCTTAATTCGCAGTGTTACCTCATTGCCTTTGACTGTGATCTCGAGCTCATCTTCCTTGGTTCCGGGAAGCTCTGCTTCGAGAAGATACTGCTCCTCAGTTTCGTACAGATTAAGCGGCAGCTCCGCCTGGCCTGTGCCTGGCGTGCTGAGCAATCCGGAGAGCTCGCGCTCGAGCCCGCCGTTAAAGAACCAAGAGGGAAACGATCGCGAAGTCCTGAAATAAGGTGCGTAAATGTGTCGATTCATAATCTTACCCTAATGAAATCAAGGTCATTCATTGACCCACCAATCAGGTAAGCACGGTTAATTCGACGCGCAAGCGCACCGGAGCTCGAAAAATCCGTTGAAGAATCAAGGCTACGCCGCCGAGATCATCCGCAAGCGCAGAACAGATTCCGGTCGCCGTAAACGCTATCGATCCGCCCTACAGGGGGCCAGAACTTGAAGGCGCGCAGCGTCGCCACGGGATAGGCCGCCATCTCTCGCGGATACTGGTGCTTCCATTCGTCGGCGCAGACTTCATGAGCCGGGTGCGGAGCCATCTTCAGCGGATTGTCGGTGCGGTCGAGCTTTCCTGTCTCGACTGCGTCAATCTCTTTCCGGATGGAGATCATTGCGTCGCAGAACCGATCAAGCTCGATCTTCGCTTCGCTCTCCGTCGGCTCAACCATCAGCGTGCCCGTAACCGGAAACGAAAGCGTCGGCGCGTGGAAGCCATAATCCATCAAGCGCTTCGCAACGTCTTCGGCCTCAATCCCGGTGCTTGCCTTAAACGATCGAGCATCAAGGATGCATTCGTGAGCCACGAACCCATTCTCACCGCGATAGAGAGTGGGGAAGTAATTCTCAAGGCGCTTCGAGATATAGTTTGCGTTTAGAATCGCAACTTTCGTCGCTTTGGTTAATCCCTCGCCGCCCATCAGACGGATGTAGACCCAAGGGATCGGTAAGATGCTGGCAGAGCCAAGCGGGGCTGCGGCCGTAGGTCCGATCGCCTTCTCGCCGCCGACTTTGATCCCGCCTTCGCTCGAAATCGGATGTCCCGGAAGGAACGGCTTCAGATGCGAGGCGACGCAGATCGGTCCAATCCCCGGTCCGCCGCCGCCGTGCGGAATACAAAATGTTTTATGCAGATTCAGATGGCAGACATCGACGCCGAAATCGCCAGGCCGGCAGAGCCCAACCTGTGCGTTCATGTTCGCGCCGTCCATATAAATCTGGCCGCCGTGCGAGTGAACGATCTCCGCAAGCGTTTTGATCGAGCCTTCGAACACGCCGTGCGTGGACGGATAAGTGATCATCGCCGCAGCGAGGGACTGACCATGCTCCGCCGCTTTCTTGCGAAAATCCTCGACGTCGACATTTCCGCGCGCATCGCACTCGACGGAAACGACATTATATCCAGCCATCATCGCGGTCGCCGGATTTGTTCCGTGCGCAGATTCCGGAATCAGGCAGATATCGCGGCGCCCTTCGCCCCGGGACTCGTGATAGGCGCGGACAACAAGCATTCCCGCATACTCCCCTTGGGCGCCTGAATTCGGCTGGAGCGAGACGCCGGCAAAGCCGGTGATCTCTGCGAGCATCCCCTCGAGTGAGCTTGCGAGCTCCGCGTAGCCTTTCACCTGTTCCTTCGGTGCGAAAGGGTGGATGCCGCCGGTCTCCTTCCAGGTGACCGGAATCATCTCCACCGTCGCATTTAATTTCATCGTGCATGATCCCAGTGGAATCATCGATGCGGTAAGGGAAAGATCCTTCGCCTGGAGACGATTCAGATAGCGAAGCATCTCGTGCTCGCACTGATATTTCTCGAACACATCGTGCTCGAGATACGTGCTCGTGCGCTCAAACTGTTTTGGAATCGAAGGTTTCGCACCCTCTGAGGCGGTCCTTCCGAAGCACGAGAGCAATCGAGTGATCTCCTCCGGAGTGG
>CAYOAK010000327.1:0-3073 GCA_964401925.1 uncultured Bdellovibrionales bacterium
ACGTCTTGCTGCTTCTGACCGCCGGTGCCGAACTTACTTTTTCGCGGCGGCGGCAGGGCTCGGCAAGACGAGTAAATTGCGGGAAAGGAACTCCCTTTGGAACTCATTTCCCGCCGCTATTTTCTCGAAGGTCTCGCCGCTGTCGAGCAACTCGTAGACGCTCCATCCGATCCGGCGCTCGCGTTCCGAAGAGGAATCGAAGGTGAGCATGCGCTCGAGCAGCGCGAGTTTCTCGAGGCGGGGCCCGCCGCTTTGCGCGACGGCCGCAATGGCTGTCATACACCTGCGAAGATGCTCGATGTCAGATCGATGCCAGGCAAACTTCGATGCCTGCGCCGATCCTAGGACCGACACCCTTCGAAACAGGACGATGACAGCGACGCCCAGTGCAACCACGAGCAGCACTAAGGCGATGAATGGAACTGAAGTGAAGTTGTGCATCCTGACAGCTCCGAGGGGCCGTCAAGATGCACAACTTGTTCACAAAAAAACCTCGCTCAGAATGTTACCCGGCATGGACGGCGTACTTGCCGCTCCTGCTGGGCACTGTCGACTTCTACTGCGCGTGGGAAGGTCCTTCCGTTTTGAACCATTCTTATAACGTTTTTTGGAGCTGTCGTGACTCACGAGCGGTCGGCCGATATTTCGGCCTCCGAATGACCCGCTAGGAGGTATTCGTTACGACCGCCGGTGAGTAAGTCCGAGCACTTAGTTCTGTGTCGGCTTAAGTGTCGTCGCGATTGCGACTTTCTCGAGACCGGCCTCTTTCGCGGCATTCATCGCTTCAACAACAAATCCGTGTTCGGCTTTTTCGTCAGCCCGTATGACCACAGTGGCATTTGGATTGGAGCCGGCCTTCGACCGCAGGGTCTCAGCAAGTGCTGTCACGGCGAGAGTTTTTCCGTCGAACTGGATCTGCCCGTCCCGGAGCACATTCACCCGCAGGGAGTCATCATTGCGATTCTTCGATTGCGCGGTCGAGCTTGGAAGCTTCACATCGAGCCCGCCGCTCGCAACAAAGCTCGCACTCACCATAAAAAAGATCAGCAGCACGAGCAGCACGTCGATGAGCGGTATGACGTTGATATCGAACGTCATCTCCTCTTCGCTTTGCTCGGAGGAGAATTTCATGGGACTCGTTCGCTCGGGCTGCGCAGCTCGAACAGCAGAAGGTGCGCCGATTCCTCAAGCTCCAGCGCGAGCGAGCGCGCACGAGCCATGAAGAAGCGATAGAAGATGACGGTTGGGACAGCTATGCAGATTCCAGATGCTGTCGCGATAAGCGCCTCGGAGATCCCCCCGGCGAGAACCTGCGGATTTCCGATCCCGTGCTGTTCAATCAGACCGAAGGTTCGAATAATCCCGATGACCGTTCCAAGAAGTCCGAGGAGCGGAGCGATGGCCGCGATGGTCCCAAGCATTCCGACGTAACGTTGGAGCGCCGAAAGCTCTCTTCTTCCTGTGAGCTCAACAGCATCAATCAGCTCCTCTCGCGGACGGTTCAGGAATCGGAGACCGGTCACAAGGACCCGCGCAAGTGGTGAATCGTCCCTTCGGCAGATAGCGATCGCTTCCTCGACCTTCCCTGCCCGGAGGAGTTCCGCCAGTTGACGATCGAGATTATTCGGGAGGATGCGTTGCCGCCGGGTGAACCAGAGCCGCTCAAGAATGACGGCGACCGCCAGAATTGAGCAGATCCCCAGAGGGACGATGATTACTCCGCCGTGCTCGTAAAGCTCAAACATAGGGCGCTTTATGTTTTTGTGTAATCGACATCATCATCCTGGCCATCACTACCGGCCAAAGTAGTTCATCAGTTTTCGAAATCCGGTGGCAGGCGCGAGCTCCTCGCCGACGACGGCATTGACCTTCGCCACCTCTTTGTCTCCGACAAAGAAGCTCACCGTACCACAGGGAGTTCCGAGCGAGACCGGTGCTTTCAGGCTGCTGCAGAAACTTGCCTTCTGGACGACTTTCTCTTCCTCACTGGAACGGAGCGGAGCCCGAACATCTTCGGCGGCGATTGCCTGCACGTCGGGGCGTTCCCCGCCTTCGATGGCGATTCGGCCTTGAAGGGTCTCGCCCTTCTTCACCAGCCGCACATTCTTGAACTGAGCAAATCCTTTGCTGAGCAGCCGGGCCGCTTCGGCGTCACGGAAGCGCCGGTCACCGCATCCCATGACGACGGCGATCATCCGCTCACCATTCTTCGTCGCAGTGGTCGAGACATTGAATCCGGCTTCACTGTAATATCCGGTTTTCAGTCCGTCACATCCGGCATAGCTTGAGATCAACTTGTTGTGGTTTCGCATCACGAACGTGCCGCCCCGGAAGGGAGCCTCAAGCTTTCCTGTGAACTCGAGCACCTTCGGATGCTGGTTGACCAGCGCGCGGGAGAGAATTGCAAAGTCATGCGCAGAGACAAGATCGGGAAGCTGTCCTGCCGAAGGGGGAAGTCCGTGGGGAAAGTGAAACTCGGACTCCTTCATTCCGAGGTCTTGGGCAGCCTCATTCATAAGATCGACGAACGCTTCCGACGAACCGGCGAGATGCTCGGCGAGCGCGACCGCCGCGTCGTTTGCGGACTGTACTATAACTGCCTCAAGCAGTTCCTTGATCGTGAACTGCTCGCCCTCTTTCAAGTAGACCTGAGAGCCGCCGATCTTCGCCGATCGCGCACTTGCGGTCACGACCTCCTCACCGGTCAGCTCGCCGTCGTCGATCTTCTTTTGAATGACGTAAACGACCATCAGCTTCACCATCGAAGCCGGACGAAGCCGCTCGTGACTGTTCTGCTCGAAGAGCACCTCGCCGGTGCGGGCATCCATCAGGAGCAGCGCCTTACAGCCTTTTTCGAGGGCTTTTTCGAGGGCCTTGTCGCGGGCTTTCCCGACAGTCGAAGGGCCATCCTCTTCATCGTCCGAAGCAGCAGCTGGCGCAGAAGCCGTTGCCACGCGCTTCTTTTTAGGCGCGGCGTTCGCCGCATCCGTCATACATACCGTAAAGATCAAGCACGAGCAGATCAGCAGCCATCGAAACATAGTCAAACTTTTCCTTCGATCATCCGGCCTTC
>CAYOAK010000328.1:0-3057 GCA_964401925.1 uncultured Bdellovibrionales bacterium
CTGTGACCGGGCAGGTACGAAACGGCGCGTGCGCGTTGTACGTTTACGAGAAAGTGCGGCAGTAGCAGGCAGACCTTACCGGTATCCGGAGCCTTTTGTTTCATGAGGCAGCGTTCCGTCTTTGTCTTTCAAAGTCGGCTGCCAGGAATCATCGAACGGATCGCGCCCATCTTCTGTGCCGCGGCAGGTGACCCAGAAGAGAACGAGGAACATTCCAATCAAAATTAGGTCGCCGCGCTCAAGCAGATTGCTCATGAGATAAAAGACGGCTTTTCAGGTCAAAAACTTAAATTCGAAAGGTCGCCCACGGTCCTAACCACCCATCCTGCCGAGAGGTTTACTCGAACTTAGCGCCTGAAATGAAAGTTATTTCCCCGCTCCGAGATCTGCCAGTCGGAGCTCGCGAGCTTCTCAATAATTCGCTGCGCAGAGCCTGGGCGAAGCAGCTCATGGAATTCAATGACGAGATTCTGGACGTGCGGGAGCCAGCTCTCGGTTCCTTCGGCAAAGAGCTCCGCCTCCGCACCTTCTATATCGAGCTTTAAAAGATCGATCGTCGAAGCACCGGATTCATTGAAAATTTCACCGATGGTTATCAGCCGGGTTTGAATGCAGCCTTCGATCTGTGTGTCTGAAACCTGAAATGCCCAGTGCTCGAGCGGCGTGCCGCCCTGCTGCTTCACAAGGTATCCGGTGCCCGCGACGGGCCACAGTGCTCCTTCGATCAGCTTTGTGTTCTCGTACTCGCGGAGATTCTGAAGGTACTGAAGGCAATTCGAATGTTCCGGTTCGACTGCGACGACCGCGGATTCGGGAAACAGACTCTTGAACCAGAGCGAAGCGAAGCCCACGTTCGCTCCTCCATCGATGATAAGCTTCGGCTTGAGACCACCAAAGTCGAAGTCATACTGCCGGTGGACGAACACCTCAATGAAGGTCGGCTCGTCGCTCGTGCCGGGCCTTAACGCTACGGGGGAGCCAACTCCCGCGACGTCGACTTCAATTGTCCGGACGGAGAACGGGCGCTCTCCTAGTGTAACTTGCATTCAAGGCGCTCCTTCTCCGTGGCCTGCAAACTGTGCCGAGAAAGCGCACGATAACAAAAAGTGTCATTCCGCGAATGAGCTATAACAGGCGCGGGGCGGCCGGATCAGCCGCGAAATCTCTTCGCCTTCCAATCATAGCGAAGAATCTCGCCGCTGTTGCCATCCAGTGGCGTCGTGCTTGTCCCTTGAAGATCGCCGTGTCGCGTGAGCGTAACGCGGCTCTCGGTGACACGGCCCTTCTTATCGCGGGTCGTGAGAAGAACTGTCTTCGGGTCTGCGCTGTCGAGGCCGCCCACAATGCGTGCAGTGGAAATGTAGCTGACGAGACGCTTGTCGTTCGGGGCTAAAGGCACATTTACAATGCTAATCCCGACGATTTTGCCGTTCTGCGCACGAAGTACCAGAGCTCCACTCACATCTTGCTTCCCAGCATTCGCTTCGGACCAAAGCCAGGTCCCCTCGAAGCCTTTCAGATCTCCGGATCGGAACGTTTGCTTCGCCTCAATAACTGAGGGTGCTGCGGCTGGAGCATTGAGAAGGGCATTCGAGACCGAGCTGACCGCTCCGCTCAGCCAATCGACACTTTCGCCTGTTAGAATCTTCCCGTTGTGCTCCAGCTCAAATCCGATTGTTGCCGACAGCTCGCCGTCCCGATTTCGATCGGCTTTCGAGAAGAGAGCACGCACTCCGGCGGCGCGGATATCAGAGACCTCGCCCTGTTCTGATACTCCATTCCGATTGCGATCGAACCAAAGACCAAGAGGAGCGAGTTCTTCGCCGGCGACCTTTCCATCCTGATTTGTGTCGAGGGAACTGAGTGCCTGATATCCATCGGACCAGTTCTTGCCAAAGGAGTAGCTGCCGATCAGTTGGGCGGCCGTGGTGATCTGACCGAGATGCTCAGGGTCATAAACCACCAGAGGCGATGCTTCGGATCCGCGCCAGCTGAATAGTGCGCCCGCTTTCGTAGGATCGACAGGGAATCGAACGAGTGTCATCTCATTCGCAGATCGATGAAGCCGCGCCTGCTCACTGTCCCAGATCAGCGAGAGAGGTGTGCCCCGGCGTCCGACGAAGATCGGCTCGTTGCATAGTGGCGCAGAGTTTGCCGAAGCTGGCTTACACTCTTCATCGATGAAGCCGGCAGCTAAGCCTGCGGTCATCTCGCTGTAGATAAGGTCGTCCGCTTCAGCGGAAATCCACGGGTTGAAATTGACAGGATTGTTCGCGGTATCGACTACTTTCATCCCATCGGGTTCATTGCACTCGCCGCCCATGACGGCGAAAGCTCTGCTGGCCAGCGAAATCTGCTGCTCATAGGGGAGAGTGCATCGATTCGAGTTCACCGTGTTCATGATGACCTCGCCGTTCAGCTTAAGCTCGAAGTCGTCCGCCCACGCGCCCGAAAGGCCCTCAAAGTGAAAGGTGTCGGATCCGCATTTGAAACTATACGGGTTGACGTCGAGCACTTGCATCTGTTTCCCGTTACTTCCGAACCGTTCGAGAAGCTCATCCAGGCACGCCAGCGAAGCACCCGGACCTGCAAAGACGTACTCATGCGCTTCAGAGACACCGTACTGATTGCTCCAGGATTTATCGAGAAGCGGTCGAATGCATCCGGTGGGCGGCAACGTGGTTGTGGTCGTTGTCGAGGTTGTCGTGGTCGTAGCTGTAACGAGTGTAGTGCTTGTTACGGGAGTTGAGGTTCCAGTATCTTCGCTCAGAGTGACTGATACCTGCGCGTACGCAATATCGATTTTGGCGCGTTGGGAAAGGATCAACGCTGTGCAGCAAATGACCGCTGCGACTCCGGTCCATCGGAACTTCATGACCACCTCTTGGTTTCCCTCTCTGTTATGCAGCGAATGGCATAAGCGGTGACACAGTTCGTCAAGAGGCAGCAACCTAAGAAATCATATGATATCGCGCCCTTCGGCCGGATCGTTGGGAGATGAACCTTTCTTTCGCTGGACGCCCCTGCTAACTAAGCGCGCGAAACACGACGTTATTT
>CAYOAK010000329.1:0-3054 GCA_964401925.1 uncultured Bdellovibrionales bacterium
GTTTTTCCTGCACATCGAGCAGCAGAACGAGATCCGCACACTTGAATGACGCCGGATACTCCTCTTGGAAGAATCCCTGGCGGGTAGTGTTCGAGCGCGGCTCAAATGCCGCTATCATCCGCCTTCCGGGGTAGCGCTCACGAAGGCCTTCCAGAGTGAGTTGAACCGCGGTTGGATGGTGAGCGAAATCTTCGACAAGGAGCACGCCTCCGAGCTCGCCGTGGACCGTTTGGCGGCGCAGCACTCCGCGAAATTGCGAGAGTCCGTG
Source organism: uncultured Bdellovibrionales bacterium (assembly GCA_964401925.1). Taxonomy (GTDB): domain Bacteria; phylum Bdellovibrionota_C; class UBA2361; order SZUA-149; family JADYYL01; genus CAYOAK01. The sequence goes on from CAYOAK010000329.1 coordinate 269, forward strand.
TGCGATCTCTTGCGCCGTCAATCCGATCTTCTTTACGGCTGCGGCGGCAGCGAGAAGGTTGTGGGCGTTGTGCGCTCCGGTGAGAGAGCTGTGAAAGGCGATGAGTTCGCCTTGAATCTCCAGTTCGAGATCCTGGCCGCTCTGGTCGGGCACCCGCCTGACAACGCGAAGGGGAGAAGCCGGCTCACTTCCATAGCTGAGCACCTCGCAAGGTGCGGAGGTTTTCCACTTTGCGCTGAGCCGTTGGAGCGAGTCACCCTGATCGGAAACGAGGACGAGTCCTGTCTTCGGCAGCATTGAAACCAGCCGCGAAAATTCGAATTCAATCTCTTCGAGATTCTCGTAGATATCTGCGTGATCGAACTCGATGCTCGTTACGATCAGAATGTCGGGGCGGTAAGAGAGAAACTTCGGCCATTTCGCGAAGAACGCGCTGTCGTATTCGTCTCCTTCGAGCACAACAACTCGCTCTGCAGCAGGACGTTGAAGATCCGGCGCGCGCAGCCCCCCGGGCAGATCGTTCGGCACCCCGCCGATGAAGTAGCCGGGCTTGCGCCCCGCCTTATCGAGAAGGGTCGCAACAGCCGCTGATGTGGTCGTCTTACCGTGCGTTCCGGTAACGACGATCGAGTTGCCGCAGAACTTGCGATCGCCGATGAGGAGAGCGCCGAAGACCTCGGGCATGGAAGCGAAAGGGATGCCGCGCTGAATAACCGCCTCGACTTCGGGATTTGATCGGGAGAGATTATTACCGATAACGACAAAATCCGGAGCCGGATCGAGATTTTCCGCGCGGTAACCTTCGAATAGATTCGTCGTGAGTTTCCGCACCACGTCCCCCATCGGCGGATAAAAGGCTTTATCCGTTCCGGAGATCTGAAATCCGAGCTCTTTCAAGAGCGCTGCGACAGCGGCCATTCCGGTGCCGCTAATGGCGCTTAAATGGATTCTGCTCCCCTTGGGGAGCGCCGCCAGGACTCGCATCCGGGCTGCGCTTTCAGCGCCATGCTTATCGAAGAGGGTGTGATCCATGCCTGGAGAAAATTGAGGTTTCGGACGTTAATATTGTATCGAAAGCCCCCACAACGGTAGATGAACTGGGGCATTCCTGATAGCAGGGTCCGTCACCCAGTCAGTTTCTTCTATTCTTATGTGTTCGATACATCTGAAGGCCGCGATTTTTGGAGCGATTTTAACGCTTACCAATTCGGCTTTTGCCTGCCCCGACATCTACAAAATTCCGGATTACAACTGTGACGGCGACCTTCAGATCGTGGTGATCGGGGACAGTCTCGTCTACGGAACCGGCGACACGAAGTACAAGAACAAGGGCGGTTACGTTCTGCGGCTGCAGAAAAAGTTGAAGAAAGCCGCGATACAAAATCTCGGTAAGCCGGGACTTCGGACTATTCCGCTGCTGGAGGCGCTGCGGGACGCATTCGACCGCGGCAAATCGCCGAAGCTGAAGAAGGTCCTGAGGTCGGCGGATATCGTGATCGTCGATATTGGGCGGAACGACTACTGGCTCTTCGGCCCGGCAAAAGATTCTTACCGGAACATCGTCTCGATTGGAGATGCCATCCGCAAAGAGGTGAAGAAGCTCACCAAGATCGAGCCGATGGTCGTCACCGCTGTATCCGCACTTCCAAATCGAACCGGCCAAGGTGTGTGGGTGAAAGAGCTGGTTGCGCTCATCGCAAAGAACAGCACTGCAACGAAGCCTTCCGATCTCCGGTTCGATCTCGTCTCGAAACGTCTGCTGAATCCGGATCAGATCCATCCGAGCTCGAAGGGTTACGACGCGATGGGCGAGGTTCTGCTCAAGTATCTGCAGGGAAATCTCGCGAAGAAGATGCGGGCGCTTCGTCCGGATACCGACAAGGACGGGCTGCCGGATCTGCTTGAGACCGATGTCTACAAAACCGACCCTGCTGTCGCGGACACTGATGGAGATGGGAAGTCCGACGGAAATGAAGTGCTGACCGCGAACACCAATCCGCGTATCGCGGATTAAAGTTCGTGGAAGATCACGGCTACTGAACCAAAAGGGCTGGGTTTAAAGCCAGCCCTGTAACCGTATCGCGGAGGTGTTTGCCGGAAGATCAGGAGCGGGCAGCGATAACGGCTGCGGATTCTTCGCCACCGCTACCGCTCAGAGTACGGACCCGATAGATTGTGCAGGGTGAACCGCAAAGAATTGCACCGTCAATTGCAGTGACGCGAAACGCCTCTGAGGCGTTGCCAAGCATCTGATACAGGTACAGCACCCTTTTTCCGGGCAGTTGGCAGTCGCGAGATGTTGACCCTTCGGCGAGGACGAACTCGTCCTTATGTCCGTCACCAAGCTTCTCGACGAAACGCGCTTTGACGTCCTTGCCATTGATCAGGACCCGCACGTTGTCGCCGAACGCCAACGGCTGTCCGTCAGCAATGATCTCTGGGCCAATTGACATGACGTTCCCGAAGGAGTCGATTCCGGCAACGAAACGTTCGGTGGGAAGGCTCGGCACGGACTCACGCAGCAGCGGTCCGGCAAAGATGTTTTGATCGCCCAACAGGATCCGCTCAAGGGCTTTGGGCAGCCACGCGGAACGGTAATCCGTGACGATCGGAGCCACGTTCAGGATGCGTGCCGTCTTCCAATCGATGAGATCAGCGATGAACGACAAACATCTTCCCCCAGTACCGATATAGAGCAGGCTCGCGATGGGGATGTGCACCATCACCATTGGGTCTGCCTCCATGCGATCGGACTCATCGAATCGGGGAGCTGCATTCCCGAGCTC
>CAYOAK010000330.1:0-3042 GCA_964401925.1 uncultured Bdellovibrionales bacterium
GCTTTCCTCGGCAAAGTGCTCGCCGATCTGATCTTCTATCTCGTCGCTTCGGTCAGCGATGAATCTCGAAAACGGGTTTTGGGCTAGGAGGTTTGACGCAAGCTCGGATCTCCCTATCCGAGCTCCCTATCTGAGCTCGCTGTCCCTGAAATCTCCACGAGGGTCGCAAAACTCATGGCAAAGCCCAGGAGTGGCAAATCGACCAAAGAATTATTACAGTCTCCCAACCTTTAGCAGCGAACACGGCGGAGCGGGTATCAGGTCCCTCGCAGTGCTCTAACGTTCCGAGTAAATATACTCATTTCAAGGTATTAGATTCCCGTGCTCCAGCTTGTCGCACGAAAGCTTTTTGGTTCGAAGAACGAGCGTGAGCTCCGGTCGCTCTGGCCTGTGGTCCAGAAGATCAACGCGATGGAGCCTGAGATGAAGGCTTACTCGGATGAATCGCTCCGAGGAAAAACCGCGGAATTCCGTACGCGCTTCGAAAAAGGAGAGAGTCTCGATGCTCTCCTTCCCGAGGCCTTCGCCGTTGTTCGTGAGGCCTCTGTCCGAGTCCTCGGGATGCGTCACTTCGATGTGCAGCTGATCGGCGGAATAGTCCTGCACAAAGGGACGATTGCCGAGATGAAGACGGGGGAAGGAAAGACCCTCACTGCGACTCTCCCTGTCTATCTTAATGCGCTCCCGGGGAAAGGAGTTCACGTTGTTACGGTGAATGATTATCTCGCGCGGCGTGACGCGGAGTGGATGGGACAAGTTTACGGCTTCCTCGGAATGACAACCGGAGTCGTGCTCAGCGGGATCGACCCGGAAGATCGGCACGAGGCTTATCGATCGGACATCACCTACGGTCAGAACAACGAGTTCGGATTCGATTACCTGCGCGACAACATGAAGCTCGAGCTCGGCGACAAATCGCAGCGCGGGCATTACTACGCCATTGTCGACGAAGTGGATTCGATCCTTGTCGACGAAGCACGAACCCCCTTGATCATCTCCGGCCCGGCTGAAGATGCGACCGAGAAATACGCAGTCGCAGATGAGATCGTCCGCCGCTTGAAATTAGATGAGCATTTCACCGTCGATCTCAAGTCGAAACAGGTAATGCTCACCGATGAGGGCGTGCGCTTCATCGAAGAGCTGCTCAAAATCGAGAATCTCTACGATCCGATGCATATCTCGATGGTGCATCACGTTCAGCAGGCGCTGAAGGGTCACGCGACGATGAAGCGGGACGTTGATTACGTCGTTCGAAATGGCCAGGTAATCATCGTCGACGAGTTTACCGGCCGTTTGATGGCCGGACGGCGCTGGTCCGATGGTCTCCACCAGGCAGTGGAAGCGAAGGAGCGGGTAAAGGTCGCAAGGGAGAACCAAACGCTTGCGACGATCACGTTCCAGAACTACTTCCGGATGTATTCCAAGCTGGCCGGGATGACCGGAACTGCGGACACGGAAGCGGTCGAATTTAAGAAGATCTACAATCTCGATGTCATCGTCGTGCCGACCAATCAGCCCATGATCCGGAAGGATAGCGCTGACGTGGTCTTTGTCTCGGAGCCCGCGAAGTTCAAAGCTGTCTGCGATGAGATCGAAGAGGGGCACAAAGCGGGCCAGCCGATCCTTGTCGGAACGGCGAGCATTGCGAAGTCCGAAGTCGTCAGTGAGTTGTTAAAGGAGCGAAACATTCCGCACTCGGTGTTGAACGCGAAGCAGCACGAACGCGAGGCGGAGATTGTCGCCCAGGCGGGACGATTCGGCGCCGTGACGATCTCCACGAATATGGCGGGACGTGGAACAGACATCGTCCTCGGCGGAAATGCGGAGTTCCTTGCTGCCGCTGAGGCGCAAACGAAGGACCCGAACGATCCGGTGTTCCAAGAGGCGCTGCAAAAATTCAAGGCGATGTGCAAAGAGGAGCGCGACAAGGTGATCGCCGCCGGCGGCCTCCATATTCTCGGCACCGAGCGCCACGAGTCCCGGCGCATCGATAACCAGCTTCGCGGCCGGAGCGGCCGGCAGGGCGATCCGGGAAGCTCACGCTTCTACATCTCTCTCGAGGATGATCTGATGCGCCGTTTCGGCGGCGATCGAATGAAGATGCTGATGTCCCGATTGGGGATGCAGGAGGAGGACGCAATCGAAGGGCGGCTTGTCGCAAGGGCGATCGAGAACGCGCAGAAGAAGGTGGAGGGGTATCACTTCGATATCCGGAAGCACCTTCTCGAATACGATAACGTCATGAATAAGCAGCGGGAGGTGATCTACTCGCTGCGTGAGAAAGTTCTGCGGGGGGAGGGGATCGAGGAGCTCGTCTTCGAAACCATCGACGATGTGCTCGAGGATATCATCAGCGTTCGAGCGAGCGAGAAAGATTCCCCCGAAAAATGGGATATCGCCGGAATCTGCGCGGAGTTTGAGAAAACCTTCGGCATCCGCACTCCCGCCGATAAATACATCGAGCGTTCACACAGCGCCGGTGTCGAGCTCGCCCAGGAGCTCTTCGAGGAGTTTAAAGAGATCACGCACAAGCGCTACCAAGAACGAAAGCAGCATTTCGGTCCGGAACGGATGGTGAAGCTTGAGCGGATTGTATTCCTCCAGGCGGCGGATTATTTCTGGAAAGAGCATCTCTCCAACATGGAGCATTTGCGGGAAGGGATCGGCTTGCGTGGATACGGCCAGCGGAATCCGCTGTACGAATACCAGGGTGAAGCTTTCCAAGTGTTCGCCTCAATGATGATGGCGGTGAAAACCGGCCTGCTTCAGAATGTGTTCATCCCCGAGCTTCCGAGCGACGAGGAGCTTCGACAGCTCGAAGAGAAGGAGCTCGAGATGCAGCGCCGCAGGGAAGCTGCCGCTCAATCCATTCACGAAGGGGTGGCCATTCACGAAGAGGTCCCTGAGGGCCCGGAAGCTCGTGTCCCTGATGGCGGACAGGCTGGTGAGGATCCGCGTCGAGAGGGTCCCACACCGCAACAGGTCCAGGCGCAGCTCGCCCAGGAGCGTGCTAGACGGGATGACGCCCGGAAAAAGGCAAAA
>CAYOAK010000331.1:0-3023 GCA_964401925.1 uncultured Bdellovibrionales bacterium
GACGGGGGGTGTCTCCCGCCCCTTGTTTTGCTTCGCAGGGACCTCCGCAGAACTTTCCCCTGATAGGGGTTCTGCTACTATTCCCCGCTGTAATGCGGAGAGGATCTGTGGATACGAACGAGTCTGAGCGCGGAGTAAAAAATCCGAAAGTTGTCGACCTGATCACCTTGGAGAAGAAAAGTGACAGGGTGATCCTGACGATGGTTGAAGATCGTCCGTGGGGAGAATCCGAAGAGCAGCTTCAGCAGCTTGAAGAGAAGTTCAACAATTATTTCGATTACATCATGGAAGGCTGGATGTATCAGCAATACCCCGAGTATGCAGGGAAGCGCTGCTGTATCCGCGTTGAAGGCCAACATCCCCCCGATGCCAAGCAGCAGAGATTCTTCGACGTGATGAAGCGCTTCTGTGCCGAGAATGAAATAGACTTTGAAGTCGCTTAGAATGTTGGCGCGGGTTACGGCTTCACTGCGTCGAGTCTGTTACTTACATTGAGATAGAGCGCAGCCTCAAACTGACTTTCTACTTGCTGTGCTCCTCCTTTTGAGAGCGTGCGAAGGACCGGCGCGAGCGCGCGGGGCAGCGGCGCATCTTCAAATTTTCTCCAATCCGGAAGAAAAGAGAGTGTGTGAAGGATCTTTGGAAGCTCCGGCGAGGACGGAGCGATGCAGGCGAGCGCGATTGCGCGATCGACCACGATGTCCCGCGCAAAGAGCAGCTCGAATTTCCCTGCCGCAGGTCCAAGCTTGCAGAGTATCGGCCAAAGCATGCCGAACTTAATCTCCCGTCCCGACGCCCTTTCGGTGATGTCGAGCAGCTCGTTCGTATTGAGATATTCCGGAACGAGACGAACGAGAGCCGAATCGCCCAGCAGATCGAGCAGGGATGGAGCACCGCTCTCCGGATCAAGATGGAAAAGCGTGGCCGCAGCAGCCAAGCGCAAAGGCCCGCTTGAACCGGCATCTTGGGCGAGGCGCAGGAGCGGCTCGCGTAAGCTCTCCTGCTTACCGGACAGTTTTCGCGCCACCGAAAGAATTCGATACGTCTCGTCGAGCGAACTTCTCTGATCCAACCTCGCTTTGAGAACTCCGGCTATCTGCGGATGCGGTGCGCCGGCTTCGACAAAATCGTCGACTTGTTGAATGGCGCGAAGACCGGCACCCGGACGCTCGTCGATGATAGCGATCCACTCCTCTGCGGAGATCGGAGTGACCGCCTTTAAGAATGGTAACCGGGTAGCTTCCGTGGCCATCAATTCTTCCCGGCAGCTCCACAGCTCCGCACGTTTTGTGACGGCTTGGCTGCGGATCAGCTCGAACCAGCGCAGCCGGGTGGCACAATCACTTGCAGTAAAGGCTTCGGCGAGCTTCATCACAGCAGCCGCATCGCCCTTTCGATGCTTGAGAATCAGCTCGGCCGCAACAAGCGCGGTCTTTCTCTTGCGCCCGAGCGCCACACGGAGCTGTGGAATTATTCGTTCGGCCAGGATTTCGAGCGTTCCTTCGGCACTCAAAACGTCGGCGGACTGCCCCCCTGTCTCGTCAGCCGAAAGAATCAGAAGCTGCTCGATGAGCGCATTGTCGATCGGCTTCGTCTGAGCAATCGCCGCGAGTCCCTGTTTGCGAATTCCCTCGGCTTTGCTCTCAAGCGCGCTGAGAAAGAGCTTTGTTGCCGGGGGCTGAAATGCGCTGACGGCGTTCGCCGGAAGCAGCGGCTCGGCCGCCGTGACTTCGAGTCCGAGCAGTTCAGTGCCGAGCGGCTCTCGCAGGTAGCGAATGGGAATCGGAGCCAGCCGGGTGATCAATCTCGCAAGTGAGCGGACGAGCAGCGGCCGGCTCGTTCGTGCTTGAGCATCTCGAGCCTTCTCGATGACCTGCGAAGTCAGCTCGAGACTCTCTGTCTTTTTCGCAGAGAATGCCCCGAGTGCCTCGAGCGCAGCGGCCTTTCGAACAGTTGACTGCAACTCGCCGCGCGCGAACATCCAGAGCTCCTCATCGAAGGACTCTGCGGCAGCGAGAACAGCGAGCACTCGCAGTTTGAGCTCCTCCGAGAGATCAGCTTTCCGAATCAGCTCTCGCAGCGCCGGATCACAACGGCCGTGCCTACAGATCTTCATTGCGGCGTCACGCAGCTGGGCGGGAGGAGCGGCGCTCACAAATCCATGAAACAGAACAGCGTTCGCAGGTTCCTGCATGAACGTATCGAGTGCCGGCTCGCTCGCACCCTTTAGAAAGCTTAGTTCGGCGGAAGAGATGACCGCGGTCCCGCTAGAGCGAAATGCCAAGCCGATGGTCGAGGCCGATGAGTCGAACTGCGAGAGAAACTGAAGGAGCGCCTCCTGACCCTCGCCCGTTACGGAATTATAGATGGCTTCCACTGCAGAGGCTGCGAGAGCTCCCGTCGGATCAATGAGACGGAGCGCTCGTTCCGCGCTCACTCTCTTCGCCGGCTCCGCGCTCTTTAACATCTCCATCAGCACTTCGCGTGACCGTGCGCGGAACTCGACAAGGATCGATTCGGCGTCAAAGTCATCTCCGGAGAGGGGAAGATCCCCGGCGAATTTGAGGACACCTTTTTCTTCCGCGGCCGGACTCGCCGCGGCAGCTGCCGTGGCGATCTTACGAATCGTCTCCCGCATCTCGAATTTCGCTTCAACCGAAAGCAGCGGATCTTTTCCGAGCCGAAATAGTGCGGGAATCAGGCGCACTGCACCTGCCGGAATCTTCGCCGCGATCCGTGATGCGCAAAGCTTGGCGTCCAGCTCCCGTGTCGGACGGACGGAACGAAGAAAATCCTCCCCGCTGAGCGGCCCTGACCGCGGATGCAGATCGATCCCCAGCGGGTCGACCTGTGACGGGGCTTCGAGATTGATCACCCGCTCCAGATACTCAATGAGATCTCGCTGCTCCTCCGGCGAAGCTTGCGCAACCAGCTCCAGCGCCGCAGAGCAGTCGGTCAAGACCAGCTTCTTTACGTTCGATTCGGCCCAGACTGACGAAGCGATTGTTAGACTCACTATGAGC
>CAYOAK010000332.1:0-2989 GCA_964401925.1 uncultured Bdellovibrionales bacterium
GCATTCCCGAGCTCGATATCGAGAGGCAACTTCCTGCCGCCGTTCCTCACCCGATTGCCAATCCGGCTGAAGAGCGAGAAGCCGATCTGGAACTGTCCGGCCACGTATGCCTGCATCGCTTGAATTACATACTGGATGCGCGACGGAACGATTCGATCAGTCGTCTGGACATCGTGGCAGTCCGTTTTGAAATTGACCTCCACGATGCCCGTGAGGAGTTTGATAAAACCCCACAGACCTCCGCCCATCCTTCGAAAGAACAGATAACCCTTCAGCAAGCTGTAAAGCTGCCGCATTCAACACCTCCGGTGATTGATTTGAAAAACGCTCTGTAGCCGTGACTTCCACGGGCCCGGAAAAACACCCGGGTCGATGGAAGTGCACGATCGCTTCGTGCCCGGGCAGACGCCACGACGAAAAAACAGTCGTACGCTGCCGATAAATGGAGAAATGATCTGTTCGTCAGGAAATCAAAAATGGCCGAGCGGTTTGCGGCGCATGAAATCCACTCATCCGGTCGAGCGACTCGGGGTGGACTCCATAATCCTCACTTGCTCTCGGGCGAACCTTCAAACGAACCGAAAAAACAGCCTAACGCTAATGATCCCCGAATATGAAAAGAAGCAGGCGGTGTCAATCGGAATGTCTGGCGCAGCCGCAAATGCCCGATTCGCTCCCCACCGGGACCGCAGGCGTCCTCGCCTGCTTACAAGTAATCGCTGAAGCACAGAGCCCGACCAATCTTCAAATGCGTGAACCGGCAAGCGGACGAGACGTCCGCGGTCCCGGTAAGGCATCGATTCCAATTCAAACTGACGCACTACCGAAGTCTGGTTATGGCAGCGCGGAGACCTGAACGGTTTCGGCTTTTCTGGGCTCTGCGGGGCTCTCTTGCCAGCCGTATCCGAGCGCTTTGTAGGAAGCGATCAGATTGGAAACCATCGCCTGCTCACTCTGAGCGAGAACATCTTCGACAACGAAGAGCTGTCGTTGTGCTTCGATGACCCGAAGGAAATCCGCGAGCCCTTTCTCGTAAAGCTCCCGGGAGAGCGACACGGCCTGGATATTCGCGTCGTATGAGCGCTTCAATGTCTGAAAGCGCGTCTTCTCCTGCTCGAAGGCAGCGATCCGCGTTTCTCCTTCGGCGAGTGCCGAGAGAACAGTTTGCTCGTAACGGCTCGCAGCTTGAGTTGCCCGCTCACCCTGAGCGCGAAGCTGGGCAGTCAACTTTCCAGCGGTGAAGATCGGAAGACTCACACCCGGTCCGATACTCCAGGTCTTACTTGCCGCATCGAAAAAATCTCCGGTACGGAGACTCTGAAGTCCGAGCGAACCGGTCAGTGTGAACTTTGGGAAGAGATCGGCTGTGGCAACTCCGACGAGGGCTGTCTGAGTTGCAAGATTTCGTTCAGCGATCCGGATATCGGGACGGTTGCGGAGAATCTCCGAGGGGATACCTTGGAGGAGGCCCTGCGGGAGATCCTTCACTATCAGATCAACCTTTGACAGCTGCTGCCGCGGAAAGAGCGGATCGAGTCCGGCAAGCGTTTCTCCCAGGAGCACTGCCAGCCTGCTTCGTGAGCCGACCATCGCGGCTTCAAGGGCCGGAAGTGTCGCCTTCGTAACTTCGAGCTGTCCGCGCGCTTGCGCGAGATCGAGCTCGCTGCCGAGACCGGCGCGAACCCGGCTGTCGACGATGTCGAGGCTCTCGCTCTGAATGCGGATATTCTCACGCGCGATGCTGAGGCGCTTCTCGAGTGCCTGCACCTCGTAATAGTTCGAGGCGACCTCGGCGATCAGACTGACGAGGACATCGTTCAGCTGTTCTGAAGTGGAGTCGACCGTCGCATCCGCGGCTTCATAGCTGCGGCGAAGTCCGCCGAAGAGATCGATCTCCCAGGAGGCATCGAGCGCACCGGAATAAACAGTTGTCTCGAGACGCAGATCCGGTATGGGCAATTGAACATCGCCGCCGAAGAGTCTCCCCTGCTGGGTGTTCTTCGAGATTCCGCCGCGGGCAATATTTCCCCCGATCCCAATCTGCGGGAAAAAGCTTCCGAACGCAGCAGCACGGCTGTGCTTCACTTCGCGAACGCGCGACTCGGCGATCTGCAAATTCCGGTTCGCGTCGAGCGCCTTCGCGATGATCGTATTCAGCCGCTCATCGGCGAGCACCTTCCACCAGTTTCCGAGATCCTGAACACGGCAATCGGCCGGGCTCTGAGTCGCCCACTTCTCGGGAACATTTAGTGCCGGGGGTCCGGCGTAATCGGGACCGACTGCGGGAAGAACTCCGCAGCCTGCGGAGAGGATCATCGCCCCAAAAAGGACAGCACTTCGATTCATGGATTTACTTAACTTTGGGCTCATCGCTCTGACGAACTCTACACTGTGAAATTCTACGGAAGAAATTCGATACTCACACCTCGAGCACTTCACCTTGCCGGGCGACCTCAACCTTCCACTTCAGATCGTCGCGGACTGATTGAGCAAATGCCTTCGCAGGGGCCTCTTCGGCATGCACAATGCGCATTACCGGTGGGGCTCCTGAGCAGCTCTTTAACCATCGAAGAAGCTCATTTCTATCCCCGTGTGCAGATAAACCCGAGATCGTCGAAATATGCGCGTGGGCGGGGATCTCTCGGCCGAAAATTCTGATTGAGGAGGCTCCCGCCTGGAGCAGGGCGCCGCGTGTTCCCTCTGCCTGGTATCCGACAAACAGCACCGTCGTATCGGGATTCGCAAGATTCTGACTTAGGTGATGCAGCACCCGTCCGCCATTCACCATTCCACTTCCGGCAATGATAATCCGCGGACCACGCACGCCGTTAATCTCTTTTGACTGCTGAACGGTGCGGCAGAATTGCAACCGTTTCGTTCTGAGCGGAGAGATCTTATCGGCCAGCAGATCGTCCATCTCCTGGTTGTAGTTCTCCGGATACTTCCCGTAGATCACAGTCATCTCCGAAGCCATCGGACTATCGACAAA
>CAYOAK010000333.1:0-2977 GCA_964401925.1 uncultured Bdellovibrionales bacterium
AGCCTTTGCGCCCGGTATATCGAGCCCTTCGACCGTTTGATCGTTCAAATTCATGTGGGTGATCCGGATTGATTTCGGAACCTGCTTGATATCCGTCGCGAAGCCGTGGTTCTGCACCGTGACTTCGATCAGGCCGGTATCTTCGTTCCGTACCGGGTGGTTTCCGCCGCGGTGGCCGAACTTCAGCTTGAACGTCGGGGCGTCCATCGCGAGCCCCAGAATCTGGTGCCCGAGGCAGATACCGAAGATCGGTTTCTTGCCGATCAGATCTTTCGTGGTCTGAATGCCGGCGTCGACCGCAGCTGGGTCTCCCGGTCCGTTCGAGAGGAACACCCCTTGCGGATCCAACTTGAGAATCTCGTCTGCGGTCGTCCGCGCGGGAACGACCTTCACGCGGTAGCCTTCATCGACGAGCAGCCGAAGAATGTTCTGCTTGATGCCGAAATCAACCGCGACGACGAGCGGCCGTTTCTTCATCTCTTCGAGACTGGGCTGTGAGTACCGGCCGCCGGTCGCATCGAGCTTCCAGCTGCCTTCCATCCAATCGTAGGCTACCGGAGTTGTGACGTCGTCCGTCAGGTTCAAACCGTCCATCGAGGGCAGTGCGCGCGCCTTTTCGACAAGCTCGGCGGCATCGCGCTCGCCCGAAGCGATGACACCCATCTGCGCCCCGAAGGTTCGAAGATGCAGAACGAGGGCTCGCGTGTCGATGCCGCCGATCCCTACGACGCCAGCTTTCTCCAGATACTCGCCGAAAGACATCGTCGCCCGGTAGTTCGAATAATGCTCCGAGAGCTCCCGCACGATCACACCCGCGACCTGAACTTTTCCCGACTCAACGTCTTCCGGGTTCGCCCCGACGTTTCCGATGTGCGGATAGGTGAAGGTGACGATCTGATATTTATATGACGGGTCGGTGACGATCTCTTGGTAGCCGTAGAGGGAGGTGTTGAACACGACCTCACCCGCCGTTTCGCCAGGAGCGCCGACCGAATATCCGCGGAAGACCGTTCCGTCGGCGAGAGCCAGTGTTGCCGGTTGTCTCTTCATCGTGGAAGTCCTTCGAGATACGAATCCAGATCAAATACCATCTCCCCCCCGACGAAGGTCTTCACCGTGTGACCGGTGAGCTCTGCGTTGAGCCAGGGAGTATTCTTGCTCTTCGAAGCGAGATACTGCGGTGTGTGCTTCACCTTCCGATCCGGATCGATAATCGTGATGTCGGCGGCAGCGGAGCGGGACAGGGTCCCCCCCGAGAGCTTGAAGCATTTCGCCGGAGCGATGGTCAGCGACTCGATCGCCCGGCCGAGCGTCAGCTTTTTCTCCCGGACCCGCTGAAGCGTCAGCGGCACTGTCGTTTGAAATCCGAGGATGCCGAAGGATGCCGAATCAAACTCACGGTGCTTCGAGTCGTACTCGTGCGGGGCGTGGTCGGTCGCAATGCAGTCGATCACCCCTTTTTCCAGAGCCTGAAGCAGCGCTTCGACATCGTTCGGCCGGCGCAGCGGGGGCGCCATCTTTGTGTTCGTATCAAAGTTGTGAACCGCATCGTCGGTCAGCATGAAGTGATGCGGGGTGACCTCCGCGGAGACCGGAATTCCGTCCTCTTTGGCACGGCGGATGAGCTCCACACCGCGAGCGGTTGTAACGTGGCAAAAGTGAACTCGCCCGCCTGTCGCGCGCGACAGCTCGATATCTCTCGAGATGATCACATTCTCGGCAGCTTCGGGCCAACCCTTCAGTCCGAGCCGGAAGCTCATCAAGCCTTCATTCATCGCGTGCTTGCCCGAGAGGGTCATGTCCTCTTCGTGACAGGTGAGAACGCCGTCGAACTGTAGAGAATATTCAAGCGCACGGCGCATCAGATTTGCGTCGGTCACCGGACGGCCGTCGTCGGAGAACGCGACTGCTCCACCTTTTCGCATCTCAAGCATCGGCGCGAGAGCGTCACTGCGCATTCCCTTCGAGATCGAGCCGATCGGATAAACGCGTGTGCCGTTACGCTCGGCCGCCTTTTGCACGATGAAGCTCGTGACTGCCAAGTTATCGTTCACCGGATTTGTGTTCGGCATGCAGCAGATTGAGGTGATGCCGCCGACCTCTGCTGCGCGTCGCTCCGTCTCGATGGTGGCCTTCCACTCTTCGCCCGGCTCGCGCAGGTGGCAGTGGATATCGACGATGCCGGGAATGACGAGCTGTCCTTTTGCGGAGACCGATTCCACGTCGCGCTTCGAGCTGAAGGAGCCGGGCTTATCGACCGCGGAGATCTTTCCATCCTCGACGTAGAGATCAAATTCACCGTCGACTCCGTTTGCCGGGTCAATTACCCGTCCGCCGGTAATGACGAGTGGCCTCTTCATGCTGCGTCCTCCATCGGGAGTTTAGAGAATCGATGCGCGTGTTGGGTGCAGAGCAGGTAGAGCACCGCCATTCGTACTGCGACTCCGTTTGTCACCTGCCCTTGCACCAATGACCGGGGACCGTCGACGACTTCGGACGTGATTTCCGTTCCCCGGTTGAATGGAGCGGGCGACATCACCACCGCATTCGGCGCAACTCGTTTCAACAGCGGCTCGGAAACAATGAAGTGACGGGAGTACTCGTCGAGGTCAGGCACAAAGTGGTCCTTCAGATATTCGTACTTCATCCGCATGACGTAGACGACATCGACCCCGGCGAGCCCTTCATCGATTTTGTAATGCAGTTTCAGCCCGAGCTCTTTCAGCTCCGGCGGAAGCAGTGTCGGCGGCGCGATGGCCCGGACTTCGGCACCATAGGCCGTCAGAAGATAGATTAGTGAGCGTACTACGCGCTGACGGATGATGTCTCCGACGAATGCGAACTTTAATCCGTCGAGCCGGCCCAGCCGCTGACGAATTGTGAGCGCATCGAGCAGCGCCTGTGTCGGGTGCTCGTGCAATCCATCTCCGGCGTTGACGACGACAGAGTGCTCCATGTGCGAAGCGATAAAGTGTGC
>CAYOAK010000334.1:0-2919 GCA_964401925.1 uncultured Bdellovibrionales bacterium
TGATTCACCGTTACGTAGCCGGCATCGCGATGCTGTTAACGCTGAGCCTCGTTTGGACCGGCTACCGCATGGGCCGCCAGTCCAAGCTCTTTCGTATCTCCTTGGCGCTCTTCATTCTGATCTGCATCCAAGCGGTCTTCGGCGGACTGACCGTGACGATGAAACTGAATCCGTTGGTTGTCACAACTCACCTCGCGCTCGGAACTTTGTTTTTTCAGCTCGTCGCTCTTTTCGGGTTCAGCCGGCCAGTAGCGGTTTCCGCAAGCAGCGTTCCTCCAAACGCGAACCCGCTTCGCCGGACGACACTCTGCGTCGCAGCGCTTACCTACCTGCAGATATTGATTGGCGGCTTCACCGCAGCGAGCGGAGCGGCTCTCAGCTGCCCGGGTTTCCCGCTTTGTGGAACGGAAAGCTTTTCACCTGAAATCTATGGGCCTCAGATCTTCCAAATGACCCACCGGATCCTCGGAGTGCTCCTCCTGATCGCGCTCGTCCTGGCCGTGCGGCAATCCCGCCGGCTGGAGGGACCGCTCGGCCGGCGGTGCCGCCGCGCCTTGATTCGAACGGTCTCACTCGTCGCTTTGCAGGTTGGGCTCGGCTGGCTTAATCTCCACCTGTTGATCTCCCCGTCAGTAACAGTGTTGCACGTGATCGTTGCACAAGGGATTCTGATCCACCTCCTCCTGCTTTGGCGGTGGCTCACTCCCGGATCGGCTGCGGAAGAAATGGAAATGAATCATTTTACGCTCTCCAGAGCGGCCTGAGATGCAAAGAGTAGAAACGTTAGAGCTTGGTGTGGCCTCCGGTGCTGCACAATTTTGTAAGGACCTTGCGAGTCTCTGTAAGCCCGGCATCATCGTTCTTCTGCTGATCTCCACCGGCTGCCCGATGATCGTTGCTGCAGGCGGAACATTCCCCTTCGAAGTTTTTATTCCGACGATTATCGGAGGTGCGCTTCTGTCTGCGTCGGCAAGTGCGCTGAACTGCATCTGGGATCGAGATATCGACGCGATCATGGAGCGAACGAAATCGCGTCCTCTCGCTGCCGGGCGTCTTGAGGTCAGGCAGGCGCTCACACTTTCGATTCTCTTGGGCGGACTCGGCTTCGCCGTGCTGTGGCGTTGGACGAATCCCGCCGCAGCTCTGGTCGCCCTTTCCGGCCTGTTGTTCTATTTCCTCGTCTATACCGTTTGGCTGAAGCGCACGACGCCGCACAATATCGTAATCGGCGGTGCGGCCGGAGCAGTACCTCCGATTGTGGGCTGGTGTGCCGTGACTGGATCGATCACGCTGCCCTCGTTCTTGCTCTTCCTCATCATCTTTCTTTGGACCCCGCCGCACTTTTGGGCTCTCGCGCTCAACCGCAATGAAGATTACCGGCGCGCGAGCATCCCGATGCTTCCGGTCGTCCGCGGTGAGCGGTCGACGCATCTGCAGATGCTCATCTATGCGCTCTCGCTGATTCCGGTATCGATCCTTTTCGTTTTCGTCACACCGCAACTCGGATTGATCTCGATCATCGGATTGACGGCGCTCGCCGGAGTATTCTCCTGGAAGAATCTGCAGCTGTTTCAACTTGGCAGAAAGACCGAGACTGCAGCGCTGCGTGAGGAGAAGACGCGCCGCGCCTGGGACATCTTCGGATTCTCTCTGATTTACTTGGCGCTCGTTTTTGTCACGACCGTCGTCGACTCGGCTTATAGTTCGAGCATTGTCTGGTCTGCTCCCAGCTCAACCAGCACCTCGGCGACCGGCGCACCGTAACCGAGCGGCGAAACAGCGATCGTCCCGACATTATCAATGATCAGCTCAGAGAGCGCGACTGCGCGAGCGAAAGCCGTTACCGACTCACTTTCCCGGTATGTCCGATGCAACGGTTGAGCGGCTTCGATGAAATGGGCATCAACGCTTCCGGTCTGATCTTGCAGCTGCCGGATGTGGAAGAGATGCACTCCCCACTCTTCCAGCGATTGATTCGGGCCTATCGGAAGATGCGACACTGTGTGCAGCCCTAGCTCTGCAGCTGTTCGCTGAATGGCCAAATATTCGAGTGGTTCCAGACCTGCACCTCCGTGGAGCAAGCGGGCCGTCCGGCCTCCGAGGAGATTCAATCCCGAACGAACCAAACGTCCGACGGTTTCCTCAATTGACAGATGCTCCTCCTTGGCAAAATAGCACAGCTCCGCGACTGAAAGTGCGCAGACCGAGATCTGACTCTCCGAACGAACCCATCGAATCAGCTCTTCGAAGTAGTCGAGCCCCAGCTCATCATGGCGTTCGGATTCGAGTAGCAGAATCCCCCGCAGCGGGAGACTCTTCAGCACCGCTTGCAAAGTCTCCCGCGGAATGACACCGGCGGAACGGTTCTGCTCGGAGGCTCGTGAGCGGTCGCGATGAGCACGCCCCGTGAGCGATAGACGGATGAGCTTCACCGGCTCGTTGTATCGCCGTCGGCGAAACTCCTTACGCAGGCAGATGAGTGAAGCGAGCTCTCCGATCGAGCAACGATCGATCAGATTGATCGCCGCGGAGACAGAAAGCCTCCGTTCGGAGATCGCTTCATTGATCGCAAGTTCCATCGGGGGCCGGACTGCCTGGATCGCGTCGCCGGTTGAGTCATCGAACTCAAAGGCGCGCTGACCTTCGGAAAGAAAGTCCCCGGGAACGAAATTATGGCGGGCTGCGCGCTCGACGTCTATCCGTCCGAGCCGGACGGCGACAGCGACGCGTTCACATGCGCCGTACAAGGGCTGCCCAACGTGATCTTGACGCCGCACGTCACGGTGCCGGATGCAGTCAGGGTCGTATCGAAACGCGCCCATGCTCCGCTAGTCGTTTCGACGCTGTACGTTGCGCCGTCGACCGTGATCGAGATATCCCCTGTTCCGGTCTTACGCTTGAGGTAAATGCTGAAGGTGC
>CAYOAK010000335.1:0-2887 GCA_964401925.1 uncultured Bdellovibrionales bacterium
GACATTCTAAAACGCCTTCTCGGCCTTTCTTTTCTTCAGATTTGGGAGGGAAATGTCTCAGTGATAAAGCTCGGCGATGTGCAGGCGGTAAAGGAGCGCATCTCGTACCTTTATGCGAACCCTGCGCAGGATAATCCTGAAGACAATATCGAAAAGTTCCCAGGGCTTTCGAGTTGGAAAGACTTCCAAGAGTGTTTGCAAAACATCGATGGAAGCACCCTTGCAATGTATCCTTGGCTCAGACTGCCCAGCATACCGATCGTGTCTTCAGGCAGCCCAAGTGAAAGCGAAGGGCTCGACATAATTGGCTGTCTTAAGGCTTCGAACAAAGTTCTCCACGCACTGAAACGGCAACCGAATGCGTGGATGCGTTCTTTCGGCATCCATACTTCTCGCGAAGCAACATCTATCAATGGCCAAATAGTAGAAATGCTGCGAGAACGAGAGAAGGTGGCTCGCCTCGCCCGAATCCAAGAAAGAAAACCCTTTATGGGCGCTAGGCTTCTAATGCGTCAGCCTTTGCTAAAGCCTCACACGCCGAAAAGGCGAGAGGGGAAAATCTATATCATCACAACATCGTCGGAAGTGAGAATCGAGCACAATGACCGAGTTGAACGGTTCAGACAAATCTGCCGCAAATGCTACGAACGATGGAAACGAGGCGAATTCTCTGTGCTGTGGCCGCCGGAAGCGTTCAAACCACCTATGCCTCCGACCTTCAATCTGTTCGCCACATAGTCCAACCCGTCTTCACTGTCTTGGATGACGGACAGCCTCGCCTGCGAGCGGATCGAAATTCGCTTGATCTTACAATTTTTTGTCCGCACGCCGTAGTCCTCCCCCGTAAGTCGGAATGGACTGCACTCAAGGTGATTCGACCGCTTCAAAAAGGGCCGACAAGGCCCATGCCAACGTGGCATTTCCAGAGACATTAGTTGGGTGACATCAGTTGGGTTGCACCAGAGCCTGGAGGCGCCGTCCTGGCCGTCTCCTGCTCCATTAAAGGAGCGTTCGGGCACCATGTTCGACCCTGTATATTTCACTTTCACCCTGATATCAGTGCGGGATGCATTTATATCGGACTCACACCTGCGAGGCGCTGCGCCCAGCGCATATCGGACAAACTGTACGGCTCGCCGGGTGGCTTCATAATCGGCGCGATCTCGGCGGCGTCGAATTTATTGAGCTCCGTGATCACTATGGGATCACCCAGGTGGTGGTTCGTCCGGGAACACCGGCATCTTCGCGGCTTCAGTCTGTTCCGAAAGAGACGGTCATATCCGTTACTGGAAAGGTGATCGCGCGTGGTGCTGAGAACATCAATTCCGCGCTCGTGACAGGCGAAGTCGAAGTTGAAGTGAGCGAGTGCGAGATTCTCGGCAGCTGTGAGTCTCTCCCGTTTCCGGTGTTTCCGGAGAAGGATGTTAACGAGGAGCTGCGCCTGAAGTTCCGTTTCCTTGATCTGCGCCGTTCGAAGATTCACGACAACGTCGTGCTTCGAGCGAAAGTCATCGCAAGTCTCCGTCAGCGAATGTGGGCCGAAGGCTTCAATGAGTTTCAAACGCCGATTCTTACAAGCTCAAGCCCGGAAGGTGCACGAGATTTCCTCGTGCCGTCACGAATTCATCCCGGGAAGTTTTACGCTCTGCCCCAGGCACCGCAGCAGTTCAAGCAGCTGCTGATGATGTCGGGTTTCGATCGTTACTTTCAGATCGCACCATGCTTTCGGGATGAAGACGCGCGGGCGGATCGTTCGCCGGGTGAGTTTTATCAACTCGACTTGGAGATGAGCTTCGTTACGCAGGAAGATGTGTTCGCAGTCGTCGAGCGGGTCCTCCATGGAGTCTTCGTTGAGTTCAAGCCCGATCGAAAAATCACCCCGATCCCATTTCCGCGTATCGCCTATAGCGATGCGATGCTGCGTTACGGATCGGACAAGCCCGACCTACGCAATCCTCTGGAGATTCGCGATATCTCGGATCTCTTCAAAGAGAGCGATTTCCGGGCGTTCGCGGGAAAGACGGTTCGCGTGCTTCCGGTGCCGGACCTTGTCGGAAAGCCCCGCTCATTCTTCGACGGACTCGAGGATCGGGCAAAGAGCGAAGGCGCGGACGGCCTTGCCTGGCTGACTGTCGAAGCTGACGGCGGCCTGAAAGGGCCAATTGCGAAATTCATCTCTGAGCCCGCGCGCGCGGAGCTACTAAAAAGGTGCGCTGTTTCCACCGGAGCTGCGCTCTTTATCGTCGCTCATAAGAAAGAGGAGAAGGCGGCTAAGCTTCTCGGCTCGCTCCGGAACCATCTCGGTGCTGAGCTTGGGCTTCTCGAAGCAGGCGCGTTCAACTTCTGTTGGGTGGTCGACTTCCCGATGTTCGAGTTGAACGAGGAGACGAATCAGATCGACTTCTCGCACAATCCATTCTCTATGCCGCAGGGTGGACTGGATGCGTTGAATAACCAGGACCCTCTGACTATCAACGCGTTTCAGTACGACATCGTGTGCAATGGCATCGAGCTCTCTTCCGGCGCGATTCGGAATCACGTGCCCGACATCATGTACCGGGCGTTCGAGATCGCCGGATACTCGCAGGCGGATGTCGATCGGCGGTTCGGCGGAATGATCAATGCGCTCAAGCATGGCGCGCCGCCGCACGGCGGAACGGCACCGGGAATCGACCGGATCGTGATGTTGCTCGCCGAAGAGCCGAACATCCGCGAGGTCGTTGCGTTTCCAATGAACGGTAAGGCGCAGGATCTGATGATGGGAGCTCCCTCCGATGTGCTTCCGAAGCAGCTAAAGGAGCTGCACATTCAATTGGTCCTCCCGAAGGAATCCTAAAAAGTCCGCTTTTGGCCAAATACGTCGTTGCGGGAGATTTTGAAAATACTC
>CAYOAK010000336.1:0-2871 GCA_964401925.1 uncultured Bdellovibrionales bacterium
GAGCCGAGCGCGCGCGGCCGAAATATCGGCGTAGGAATGCCTGATGTCCCCTTGGCGGAACGGCTGATAGCGCGGTTTCGGCGCGTCGGGGCCGTGAATGGCTGTGGCAAGAGCGCCGTAAAGCGCGTTCAACGAGGTTGTCTCTCCACAGGCGATATTAAACAAGCCGGATTCTTCGTTTGAGGTCGCCGCGAGGAGATTGGCCTGGACGACATTCGCGACGAAGCAGAAATCGCGGCTCGTCTCGCCGTCTCCATTAATAGTGCACACCTCGCCGCTCATCAGGGACGCGATCCAGCGCGGAATCACTGCAGCATACGCTCCATTCGGATCCTGCCGGGGTCCGAAAACATTGAAGTACCGGAGCCCCACTGTCTTCAGGGCATAGTTCTTGGTGAAAACGCCCGCGTAGAGCTCATTGATTCGCTTCGTCGCCGCATAGGGCGAGAGCAAGCTCCCGAGCACCGCCTCGCGCATGGGAAGGTCCGGCGCATCGCCATAGACAGAGCTTGAGGACGCATAGACAAATTTTTCGACTTTGGCATCGCGCGCCGCGACGAGAGCGGAAAGGAAGCCGTCAACGTTCGCCCGATTCGAGTTTTCGGGCTCCTCGATCGACCGCGGAACCGATCCCAAGGCCGCTTGATGCAGGACGTAGGTAACGCCATTGCAAGCCTTTCGCATCAAGTCGCCGTCGTTGATCTCGCCTTCGAAGAATTTGAACCGTGAGTTCTTGGCAAAGCTCTCAACATTTCGCCTATGACCGGTGGAGAGATTATCCACCCCGTTCACCTCCTGCCCGAGGTCGAGGAGATTCTCCACAAGGTGCGAGCCGATGAAACCGGCCGCTCCGGTTACGCACCATTTTCTCGGTTTTGCCTTTAGTTCCCGCTGTAGCGCTTCGTACCGGCTCATAGCGACCAGTAGTGAAGATCCGAGCGGAGGCTCGCCGGGGCAAACTGCGACTTCACGTCACAAAAGATTCCGCCGTCGCGCACCATTTTCTGCAGCCCTTCGACACCGAGCTGTACGTATTCCTTGTGCGACACGGCGAACACGAGCGCATCAAGGCCGGTGAATTCTTTTAGTTCGGAAGAATCCAACCCATACTCGGATTTGATGTGTGCGGAGTTCGCGACCGGATCGTGGACCAGAGGCGTAATTCCGAATGCGTTCAGCTCATAGACGATGTCGGGGACTCGGCTGTTGCGGATGTCGGATACGTTCTCTTTGAAAGTGAGGCCGAGGATTCCGACCTTTGCCTTCCGGATCGGAACGTTCGTGTTCGCCATCAGCTTAACGAGCTTCTGAGCAATGTGCGCGCCCATGCCGTCGTTGATTCGCCGTCCGGCGATGATGACTTGCGGATGATAGCCAAGCTCCTCTGCTTTCGTCGTCAGGTAGTAGGGATCCACTCCGATGCAGTGTCCACCGACAAGACCTGGGAAGAATCGCAGAAAGTTCCATTTGGTCGAAGCGGCGTCGAGCACATCTTTTGTCCGGATCCCTAACCGATCGAAGATCAGCGAAAGCTCATTCATCAGCGCGATATTGAGATCGCGCTGCGTGTTTTCAATTACCTTCGCGGCCTCCGCGACCTTAATCGACGGGGCGCGATGCACCCCTGCGGTCACAACAGCCGCATAAGTATCGGCTACGATATCGAGAGTCTTTGCGTCCTCCCCTGAGACGACCTTCACGATCTTCTCAAGCGTGTGCTCACGATCCCCTGGATTGATGCGCTCCGGCGAGTAACCGAGGGTGAAGTCGACTCCGCGTTTCAGTCCCGAGGCCTGTTCCAGTACCGGTCCGCAGATCTCTTCCGTCACTCCCGGATACACGGTCGACTCGAAGACGACGATTGCACCCTTTGCGAGCACCTTGCCGACAGTTTCTGACGCGCTGATCACCGGACGTAGATCGGGCCGGCGGTCCTTATCGACGGGTGTCGGAACGGCGACAATAAAGAAGTCGCAGCCTCGCATCTCGTCTGCATTCGAGGTGAGCACGAGCGGCGAAGCCTTCAATTCTGACTCGGCGATCTCACCTGTCTCGTCGTTCCCCGACTTCAGCGCACGAACTTTCGGAGCGTTGATGTCGAAACCGACCGTCGCGGGGAACTTCTTCGCAAACGCCAGTGCCACCGGAAGGCCGACGTAGCCCAGGCCAACAACTGCGATTTTACGGCTCTGTCCCACGAATGAGTTCGGATCCTGCTAAAGCCAGACCAGTTAAAACAAAGTGTAGATAAACGGCGCCACCGCTGAGCCTTGTGTCATCACAATCAGCAGTCCGAGGAGCAGCGTGAAGAGCACGATCGGTGTCAGCCACCATTTTTTCCGCACTCGGAGGAAATCCCAGATCTGGGCGAGCTTCGATTTTTGAGCCATATATCAAACGAAATTTACCGTCGTCCTTTACACCACCGGCCGCTATAGGGCTACCCAGGCCGTTTCACTGGGCGATCATTTCAACGGGCGATTTTCCTCGATGGTGCACGATATGAACTGTCCTAGCTGCAAGAACTCCCTGTCCCCCGTCGTTGCCGACGGAATTCAGCTCGACGTCTGCCGCGGAGGCTGCGGCGGAATGTGGTTCGACGGCGGTGAGCTCGCGAAGTTCGACGACCCAACTGGAGCACTTCCGGATCAGCTTCTCAGAACGGAGAAGAACGCCGCCGTTGTGGTCGACTACTCGAAAGATCGTCCTTGCCCGCGCTGCTCTGGCCAGGTTCTCCACGAACATTTCGCGCGAAAGACACTCGGCATCGAAGTGAACTCATGTTTCGCCTGCGGCGGCGTTTGGCTCGATCTCGGCGAGCTTGAGCTCCTCCGCAAAGATCGTGCAGCGATCAATCGAATGGACCAGGTC
>CAYOAK010000337.1:0-2836 GCA_964401925.1 uncultured Bdellovibrionales bacterium
CGAGGCCGCCCGCGGTCCCAGTAATGCCCAATCTACTTCCCGAGCTCCAACATGTGCTCCGGGTACTCCTCCGTTCCGATGAACGGGCGTTTATCCAGGATCTGTTCAATCCGCGGCGGCTGACCTTGATCTTGAACTGAACACTCGACGACCACGGCGACGGGCTTCTCATTCAGCGCTTGAAGCTCATCGCAGATCGCCTTCGCACAGGAGAATTGCGAACCGGCATAGCGCACGACGCCCGGCTGTTCAGGATGGAGTGGTTGGATACCCAGGAGAAATCTGTTGAAAAATTTCGTTCCCCTCTTCACGCGGCGCTGTTCATTGATCTTTTCCACATTGAAGGCCGTGCCGGACCAGTCGTCGGCCTTCCCGCTTGACGGAACCTCGATCCGCGAAACACGGAGCCGATAATTCTCACCGTTGATCGAATCAAAATTTCGAAGCGCGGTGGAGTCGTTAAATGTCTCCTCACCCTGCCGCCGTTGGGGCCTTACGAGCACCGCCCCGAACTGGAGCGAGCTGCCGCCGGGCTGCTCGCAGAACTGAACATCGACGATCTCGGCCGGCTGAGCGGCCTTTAAGTCCGGCGCTACTTTGACTGCCGAAAACGGAAATTTGTCAGCCGTTTGCTCAAGACATTTCGGCTCTGGCTTCCACTCAATCTCGAGCTCAACGCGATTGTTCAAGGTCTGGCTCTCATCGCGGCCGATCGGAAGTTGAGATCCGTAGCCCGCAGTTGTCACGCGCTCGGGAGCAACCCCCGCGCCGGTCATAAGCTTCATCACATTGCGGGCGCGCTCCTCAGAGCGAGTCGTGTCCACAATTTTATCGCCGCTCGCGTGAGCATGCCCGAGAACTTTCATTTTGACGCACGGGAGGCGCGCCACCGCCGAGGCAAAGCGTTTGATGGCGCCTGCCACTGGTGCCGCAGGGGCCATCTCGTCCGTGTCGAAGAAGAAGACCTTTTTCTTGGGAAGCAGCTCTCCGCCGTAGCAGTCGCCGCGGGCGAAAGCCGGAACAATCGCGGCAATCGCAGAGAAAGTGAGCACGCAAAACGTGCTAGATGAATTCGTCCTCGCCAAGTGAGAGCTCCTGTCCCAGGTAATCGAACTGCGGACCTTCTGCCAAGTTCTCGAACACGGTGAACTCCCCTTGGAATGCCATGCGCACAGTGCCGATTGGCCCGTTTCGATGCTTTGAAATAATCAGCTCGGCAACTCCCTTGTCGGCGGTATCCGGATGATAGACTTCATCACGGTAGACAAACCCGATGATGTCCGCGTCCTGCTCAATCGCGCCGGATTCACGAAGATCCGCCATGATCGGCCGTTTATCCTGCCGCGTCTCGACACTGCGATTCAGCTGCGACAGGGCGATGACCGGAACGTGAAGCTCCTTTGCAAGGGCTTTAAGTGCGCCCGAGATCTCGGAGATCTCCTGCTCCCGCCGCTCCGCGCGCCGTTGACTGCCGCGCATGAGCTGAAGGTAATCGATAATGACCGCACCGAGCTTCTTTTCACGGTGCAACCGGCGCGCTTTTGCTCGCATCTCCAGGACGGAGAGTGCCGGGGTATCGTCGACGAAAATATCTGCTTGAGCGAGCTTTGATGCCGCCTCTACGAGGCGCGGAAAATCGTTCTCGGTGAGCTTTCCGCTTCGAACCCGAGAGTTGCTGACTTTCGCCTCCCCGCACAGCATTCGCATGACAATCTGCTCTTTCGACATTTCGAGTGAGAAAACGGCGACGGGCCGGTGCAGCTCCACCGCCATATGGCGAGCCATCGTCAGGACAAGCGATGTCTTTCCCATCGCCGGCCGCCCGGCGATGATCACCAGGTCGGAGGGCTGAAGACCCGAGGTGAGCTCATCTAGATCTTTGAATCCGGTTGCGAGACCGGTGAGCTGCCCCTGATTTGCGTAGAGCCGCTCGACCTCTTTGATCCCCCCTTTCACAAGTTCCGACATCTTCGAGAAGGTCGGAGTGATTCGGGACTCCGAAACTTTGAAGATCCGCGCTTCAACCTGGTCGATGAAGGAATCGATATCGCTTGTGACAGCGAACGCGCTTGCGGAGATCTCCGAAAGCTCGTGAATCAGCTTCCGGCGCAATGAAAGCGCCCGGATGACTCGGGCATAATAGGCGGTGTTCGCCGCCGTCGGGGTGGTATCGACGATCTGCGAGATGTATTCGATGCCCCCCGCCTGCTCGAGACCATTCTTCTCTTTGAGCTCCGCAGTCAGCGTGATGACATCGATGGGCTCGAGCTTCTCCGAGAGATCGAGCATCGAGGCGAACATCAGTTGATGCGAGCGGAGGTAGAAATCTTCGGCCCGGAGCAGCTCTGCTGCGAGATTCATCGACTCATTGTCGAGCAGAATCGCACCGAGAAGGGCCATCTCTGAGATTCGATCGTGCGGGGGGAGCTTGCCCCCGGAATGGGTCGCCTGTCCGGATTGAAACTGCATCGCCAGCTCGGCGACGAGATCCATCTCATTAGAGGAGCCACTCTCCGTGTGCAGATCCATGCGTTTCGCTTACCCTTTACAAATCTCTTTCTGCTTTCGCTCGGCTTCGGCGCGGAGCTGCACCGGCCAATATGCAGGAGCAATATAGCGATCTCCATCGCAGATGGACCCCTGGTCCTGATCCGCATTCTGAACGATCATCTTCATTGTCGCCTGGTCCTGGTCTTGCTCCGCAGCCACATAGCGCAGAATCATCGCCGCATTATGCTGATCGGCTGGAAGAGTCGTCTCGGCGAGGGTCCGATCCAGCGCCTCCTTCGCGCGCCGGGCGATCTCCTTGTCGAGCACGGCGATCTCGGTCTCCAGG
>CAYOAK010000338.1:0-2829 GCA_964401925.1 uncultured Bdellovibrionales bacterium
GGTCTCGAACCTTGACTGGCTCGGGAAGATCTCGATGATCGACTTCCTCCGTGATGTCGGAAAGCATTTCTCCGTCAACGCGATGCTGCAGCGGGATTCAGTGAAGACCCGCCTCGACAGCCGGGAGCAAGGGATCAGCTACACGGAGTTCAGCTACATGCTGCTCCAAGCCTACGATTTCCTCTGGCTTTTCGAGCACGAACAATGCCGTCTCCAGCTTGGTGGTTCTGACCAATGGGGGAACATCGTCTCCGGTGCAGATCTCATCCGCCGTAAGCATGGACAAAGTGCCTATGCACTCACCATCCCGCTACTCCTAACTGCAGCGGGAACAAAATTCGGAAAGACCGCCGACGGCTCGGTTTGGCTGAGCGCCAAGCGCACTTCGCCTTACCGTTTCTATCAGTTCTGGCTTAACACCGCAGACGCAGACGTCATTCGCTGCCTCAAACTCTTCACCGAGCTCGATCTCTCGGAGATCTCCACGCTCGAGGAGGAGCTCCGATCAACTCCCGAAAAGCGCTCGGCGCAGCGCAGACTCGCGCAGGAAGTCACCGAGCTGCTGCACGGGCCGGAAGAACGCATGAAATCGGAGCAGGCCAGCGCCGCATTGTTTGGCGGCGCGCTAAGCGGACTTTCGAAAGAAACGCTTGAAGATGTGTTCTCGGAGGTTCCGTCGACAACTGTGGATCGCAGCGCACTTGCCGAAGGTCTCGCGGCGCAAGATCTTGTCGCCGCATCCGGAGCGGCAAAGTCCAAAGGCGAAGCTCGACGCTTGATTGAGGGCGGAGGCTGCTACTTGAACGGAGAGCGAATCCAATCGCCGACAGAGCCGATCTCCACGAGTCACCTTCTGCATGGCGCACTCCTTGTGATTCGCAGCGGGAAGAAGAACTACTTCCTGATTAAGGTGGCGTAGCGACTCCGTGCAGAGCGAGCAGAAACGCCGGTTCTTCAGCGCGGCCGGCTCGATCGGGTTCGGCATCCTCCTCTTTCTCCTCCTCGGCGAGCTGGCAGTCCGCATAATTGCGAGCTCAAATCCAACGATCCGTTATCTCGCCACTGCCGGAGCAATAGAACATCCGCTCTCCCCCGCGACCCTTGAGGAGTACCTCCGATCTCGAGAGCCGCATATCGTCCCACACCGTGTTTGGTTGCGGCACCGCGCGAATTCGCTCGGATTCTACGACAAAGAGTTTGCAACCTCGGGGTCCGCACAGTCCGGCCGGCAAATTCTCGCCCTCGGCGACTCCTTTCTGTATGGACTCGTCGATCTTGATCTCAATGTCATGACGCTACTCGAAAAGATCCTGCGTGAGCGTTGTAAGACACCTGCGCTCGATATTTTCAATACCGGAAATCCTTCCGCAGAAGTTTGGGATTACCTAACTCTCTATAAGCTGCTCTCGAAGCGCATTAACGCGGATACTGTGCTCATTCATTTTTATCTCGGGAACGACGGGCCAAATCTTCTCAAAGGCCGAACTCACGTTTCTGCGTGGCGAAAATTCTGGCGCAAGAGTTTCTTGTATTCATTTACAAAGAATTCCGTTCGTCTGCTCTCCGTGGCAAAAAATGATCCGCTCTCGGTTGTCGGATCCACCGGCGACCCATCGACGAATCCTCTCCAAGCGCCCTCTACCCGGCCGAAAGAGGTGTTCCGCCACGAGCTTGACGAAGAGATAGGCCGGTTTTTCCATGAACCGAATGCAACTCTCGAGGCGCAGGCGTGGAGCGAAACAGAGGGCCTGTTGAAAGAACTTTTCAGCCAGATCCGCAGCGATGGCCGAAAACCAATCCTCGTTCTCTACCCATCGCAACTTCAGTTCAGCGGCCGCCTGTTCCAATCAGCGCGTGAACGAGCGGCGAAGAAGCTCCCGATCGACGCAAAGGATTTTCAGCAGGATTATCCGGCGAAGAAACTGACCGCCCTTTGTAACGCTGAAAAAGTGCATTGCATCGAACTGACTGAGCGCCTCAATCAGCCGCAGAAAGCCGGAGTGGAGCCACTCTACATCCACGGCGATACGCATTGGTCGATTTCCGGAAACGCAGCGGCAGCCGAAGCGGAAGCAGATCTGCTTGCTCCGTTGATTTGTCCTTAGAAGGTTTAAGGTGAGGCGCTACGGGACCGCGAACGTCTCGTCCGCTTATAAGTTGTTCTGGCCAGGACATGGTTGACAGAATAGTGCCCCCTTTCAGGGGGCAGAGTTTTGCGGAGCAAAACCGGGGGTGGTGCAAGGCGGACCAATCACCACACCGAGTGGCTGCCGAGTTTCAACTGGCGACGTGATTGGTCTATGGCGGACGAGACGTCCGCGGTTCCGGTTAACGATTCACGCCAATGTCGCGCCTGAACTGCATCCCGCGAAAGGACACTCGCTCGACCCCTTCGTAGGCGCGCTTTAGTGCTTGTGGAAGCGTGGGCCCGGTCGCTGTGACACCGAGCACTCGTCCGCCTTTGGAGAAGATCTCTCCGGCTTCTTTCCGGGTTCCAGCGTGGAATACGATTAGATCGCTCTCCTCTGGAAAGAGCCCGCCAATCGGCTGTCCATCCTTGCTCGATCCAGGATAGCCCTCAGAGGCGATCACTACGCAGGCCGCGGCCTCGCGCTTCCAAGCAACCTGGGCACCTGCGAGCTGTCCGCTCGCCCCGCGGGACAGCAGCTCAGCGAAATCGCTTTGCATACGCATCATGAGCACCTGAGCCTCGGGATCACCGAGCCGGCAATTAAACTCTATGACGGATAGACCTCCGTCCGGGAGCACCATGATGCCCGCATAGAGAAAGCCGCAGTATTCAATCCCTCTCTTTCGTAACTCCGCGAT
>CAYOAK010000339.1:0-2825 GCA_964401925.1 uncultured Bdellovibrionales bacterium
GTGAACGTAAACAACTCCGCGGTTCCCCCGATGAGCTTGAATCCAACTCCAGTCGATAGCTAGAAAATGCGTTTTACCGATATCTTCATCCGTCGTCCGGTTCTTGCGACATGCATAAACCTCATGCTTCTGGTGGGCGGTTACCTCGCGATCCAGCATCTGAATGTCCGGCAGTATCCTCGTAGTGACTTGGCCGTTGTCACGATTAGAACGGTCTACGTCGGAGCAAACGCCGATCTGGTGCGCGGGTTTATCACCACGCCGCTCGAGCGCATCATCGCAAGCGCAGATGGTATCGACTATCTTGAATCACAGAGCGCGCAGGGGCTCAGCACAATCACTGCCCACCTTCGCCTTAACTTCGACACAAATGCGGCGCTGACGCAGATCCAATCGAAAGTGAACCAGGTCAGGAACGAGCTGCCACCGGAAGCCGAGGTGCCGACGATAAACCTGGAGACCGCGGACAATCGATTCGCCTCGATGTACATCGGGTTCTCCTCCGCCGAACTGCAAGCGAACCAGATTACCGATTACCTCCTCCGTACGGTGCAGCCGAAACTCTCCGCGGTCGCGGGAGTGCAGAAGGCTGAGATTCTGGGCGGCAGAGTGTTCGCTATGCGCGTATGGCTGAAGGCCGACCGGATGGCGTCTTTGAACTTGAGCCCGGACGATGTCCGGGAGTCACTGGCGAATAACAATTATCTCTCTGCAGTCGGAAACACGAAGGGCTCGCTCCTTCTGGTGAATCTCGTAACGAACACCGACCTTCGCTCGAAAGAAGAGTTCGAGGGGTTGATCGTAAAGCGCGACGGAAACTCGATCGTTCGCCTGCGGGATATCGCCGACGTGGTCCTCGGTGCCGAGAACTACGACGAGGATGTCCGCTTCAGCGGCCAGAAGGCGACGTTCATGGGGATCTGGGCGCTCCCCAATGCAAACTCCCTCGAAGTTATCCGGCAGGTCCGGGCCGAGCTTCCGGAGATCGAGAAACAGCTTCCGACCGGTATGCAGCTCGGTGTTCCCTATGACGGAACCGCCTATATCAACGATGCGATCAATGAAGTGATCACCACGCTGACAGAGACGATCCTAATCGTCATCCTCGTAATCTATCTGTTTATCGGTTCGCTGCGCTCGGTTCTCGTCCCAGTCGTGGCGATTCCGCTCTCACTCGTCGGCTCGACACTGTTCATGATGGCGTTCGGGTTTTCGATTAATCTGCTGACGCTGCTCGCTATCGTGCTTGCGGTCGGATTGGTCGTCGATGACGCGATCGTGATGCTCGAAAACATCGAGCGGCATGTGAGTGAGGGGATGGATCCCCGAGCTGCGGCGCTGAAAGGCGCCCGCGAGCTCGTCGGTCCGATCATCGCGATGACGATTACCCTGGCGGCGGTTTATACCCCCATCGGATTTCAGGGCGGATTGACCGGTGCACTCTTCAAGGAGTTCGCCTTCACTCTCGCCGGCGCGGTGATCATCTCCGGGATGGTCGCGTTGACGCTTTCGCCGATGCTCTCGTCGAAGCTCTTGAAAGCAAACGTGGAGCCCAGCCGCTTCCAGCGTTTTGTCACGACGACCTTCGATAACGTTCGGGATCGCTACGGACGGGTCTTGAAACTCTCGCTGCGGTATCGGGCAGGCGTCATGGCCGCTGCCGCGATGGTGATGCTCTGCGTTCCACCCTTCTACATGTTCTCAATGAAGGAGCTTGCGCCGCGCGAAGACCAGTCGGTGGTTTTCGGTATTGTGCAGTCGCAACCAAACTCGTCGCTCGAGCAGGTTTCTTTCTTTACAGAGCAGATGACGAAGCTCTACGAGTCGACCCCCGAATTCTGGAAGAGCTTCCAGCTCACGAATCCGAACGGCGGCTTCTCCGGGATGATCACGAAGCCGTGGAGTGAGCGCAAGCGGACCGCGGAAGAGATCTCCCAGGAGCTCTGGGGCAAGATGTCTTCCATCCCCGGAGTGCGTGCGATTATGACGACACCGCCTCCCCTGCCCGGCGGTTCCGATTTCCCGGTTGAATTCGTCATCTCCTCGACCGCTGAACCGGCTCGGATCGCCGAATATGCGGGCCAGCTCGTCGGCGCTGCCTTTCAGAGCGGGATGTTTATGTTTGCAGACACGGATCTGAAATACGACCTGCCGCAGAGCGAGCTCTATCTCGATCGCGACAAGATCTCCTCGCTCGGCCTGGACATGCGCGATATCGGAAACGACCTCGCGGCATTCACCGGCGGGAACTATGTTAACCGGTTCAACATCCAGGGCCGGAGCTACAAAGTCATTCCACAGCTGAAGCGCAGCGAACGGCTGAATCCGGATCAACTCACCGATCGCTACGTCACCGGACCGACCGGAAGTCTGATTCCGATCTCAACCTTCGCGACACTGCGAAACACCGTAGAAGCGCGTTCCCTGAACCGGTTCCAACAGCTGAATTCGGCGAAGATTCAGGGTGCGGTTCCGCCGGGCGTAAGCATCGACATGGGGCTCGCGGCACTCGAGAAGAAGGCAAAGGAGATTCTTCCGCCGGGGTACACGATTGACTATGCGGGTGAGTCGAGACAGCTCCGGAAGGAGCAGAGCTCGCTGACGCAGACCTTGGTTCTGGCTACCCTGCTCATCTTTCTTGTTCTCGCATCGCAGTTTGAAAGCTTCCGCGATCCGCTGATCATTCTCGCCGGATCAGTTCCACTCGCCCTCGCAGGATCTCTCGCGTTCGTATTCCTCGGAGCGACGAGCTTGAACATTTACTCCCAGGTTGGATTAGTGACCCTCGTGGGCCTCATCGCGAAGAACGGGATTCTGATCGTGGA
>CAYOAK010000340.1:0-2789 GCA_964401925.1 uncultured Bdellovibrionales bacterium
TGGACTACGCTGAATTTCGAGAAGCCCTCAAGCAGCGCTTTCTTCGATATGTAAAGATCTACACAACGAGCAACAGGCATTCGTTTACGACACCGAGCAGTGATAATCAGTGGGATCTTCTTCGCCTCCTTCACTCTGAATTGCTCGCCCTTGGAGTGAGCGAGGTGAAGCTCACGGATAAAGGTTATCTGCTTGGAACCCTACCGGCGCAGGGGCAGACCACCGAGAGTCCGACAATCGCGCTTCTCGCACATGTCGACACGGCGGACGACTTTTCTGGAAAAGATGTAAAGCCGATCTGCCATTCGAATTACGCGGGCCAGGTCCTGAGCCTGCCACTCTCTCCGAACCAGGCGCTCGATCCGAAAGAAAATCCTCTGCTGCTGGAGAAGCTCGGCCACGAGGTCATCACCACAAGTGGCGACACGTTACTCGGTGCGGATGACAAAGCCGGGGTGGCAATCGTGATGACCATCGCCGATCTACTGTTAAAGCATCCCGAGATCCCGCACGGTCCGATTCGAATCTGCTTTAATCCGGACGAGGAGATCGGGCGGGGCACCGTCGGGATCGAGATCGCCGATTTAGGTGCTGAAGCAGCCTATACTTTCGACGGACATGGGCCGAACTCGCTTTGCTACGAGAGCTTCTCGGCTGATGGAGCAACAATTCAGGTTCGCGGTGTCGCGATGCATCCCGGAACAGCAAAGAACCGGCTTGTGAATGCGATCGGGATTGCGGCCCAGATTGTGGGCAAGTTGCGCGAACGGGAGCGGACACCGGAGACAGCCGATGGGCGAGAGGGGTTCATCCATGTCACCAATACTTCCGGGAATGCGTCTGCGGTTGAGCTCCAATTGATTCTTCGAGATTTTGAGCTGGCGGGACTCCAAGCGAAGCGAGAGGTAGTCGAGGCTGTGATCGCAGAAGTAGCCTCAACCGAGCTGAGGTCGGAAATCACCGTCGAGTTCAAGAAACAGTATCGCAATATGCGTTACTGGCTTGAGAACGATATGCGTCCTGTTGAATATGCTGTCGAAGCGATCTCACGCTGTGGGCTTACTCCCGATGTTAAGCCGATTCGGGGTGGAACCGACGGATCAGTTCTTACCGAGCGCGGGTTGCCAACCCCGAATCTGGGCTCGGCGTCTTACAACGCTCATGGCCCGCATGAGTGGACCACGGTCGAAGACATGCTGAAGATCGTTGAGGTGGGAGTCGAGGTAGTGAAACGTTGGGCGAAAAAATAACTTGGTCCACTGGGACCGCGGACGTCTCGTCCGCTTCCAGGTGCTAGCAGCTGAACAAGGCTGAGCCGATCACTGTTCGAGTGCGTAAACCGGAAAGCGGGCGAGGACCTTTCGACAAGCTCAAGGCAGGCCGCCCGCGCTCCCGGTATCGCCGCGCTCCCAGTCATCCAACTACGCCGGATGCTGAAGCACCGAGAGCAGTTTCTCGGCGTCCCATGGCTTGGGGAGAAACTGCCCGACACCGAGCTGAGCAAATTCGCGCTCGTATGAGCCGCTGCTTGTTCCGACGAGATTGATTCCCGGGCGGAGCTCTTTCATCAACGAAACGATGCTGTCCGGCAAACCGTCCGGCATTTCGAAATCGACAATGACGTGACTGATATCTCCGTCTCGTGCGAAGAGCCGAATCGCCTCCTCATGGGTCTTTGCGCTGTGACACATGCAGTTAAAGTGGCGGAGCGTCTCGATGGCAACCTTTCGAACCGGATCGGAGTCATCGATCACGAGAACGTGACCATAGATTCCGATTTCACCGCTCGCGATTTCTGGGAGCCCGAGCAGCCGTCCGATGAGAACGCTGTGGCGATACCAGCGCTGTCCCTCTTGGAGCAGCACGAACATATACCCTGCGCGCTCGGAGATGATATTTCCCCGAGCCGTAAGTTTCTT
Organism: uncultured Bdellovibrionales bacterium; assembly: GCA_964401925.1. Taxonomy (GTDB): domain Bacteria; phylum Bdellovibrionota_C; class UBA2361; order SZUA-149; family JADYYL01; genus CAYOAK01. The sequence goes on from CAYOAK010000340.1 coordinate 1,920, forward strand.
GTCCGATCCGCCGGCAAGCTTCAGCTCGACCCAATCATCGAGCGCATCTTCGATTCTCGCCGGACCGCTTGCATCGATCACTGTCGAGACATGCGAACCTTCCCAAGGAAGCTCAAGATCGTCGAAAAGCCGCTTTGCGTCATCGTTTGCAAAACAGATAGTGCCCTTGGGATCAGTCTCGATTACAGCGATCCCTTGCCCCGATTCCGCGCGCGTCATGGGAGACGCAGCCTCGCGCACCTGCTCCTTCATGACTTCCATCGGAAAGGGCTTCTCGACAAAGGAGAAGACCGAGGCGTTCCGAGCATCGGCGCAGAGATCCTCAGAGGCAAACCCCGTCATGAGGATTGTCTTCAAAGTGGGGGAGACCAATTGGAGCGCTTGGCAGACATCCAGGCCGCTTACGTGGTCCTTCAGCATCCAATCCGCGATGAGAATGTCGGGATGAACGGACATTCCGAGCGTAATCGCGTCGCGGCCGCTTGTGGCGACGGCAACGTAATGCCCTTCCCGGGACAGAGCTATCGCCAGCTCTTCACAATAGTCCCGGACATCGTCAACAACGAGAATACTAGCCATGTCTCTCTCTTGATGAAGCGATCTTCCAATAGGTCGCATGATGGAGATCACCCTCTAGAGTACGAAAAATTCGTCCACAACCGGGTAAAACACTCATACACGCATGGAACTCTGATGCTTTTGCGGCGAAGCCGTCTCCATCGGCGGCTGCACCAAGGGGAACTCTATTGTAAACTTTGTGCCGCTGCCGCGTCCGCTTTCGACTGTGATCGTTCCGTGATGATCGGTCACGATTCCATGAACGATGCTCAGGCCGAGGCCGGTGCCGCCCTCGTGCTGGCGGGTTGTGTA
>CAYOAK010000341.1:0-2764 GCA_964401925.1 uncultured Bdellovibrionales bacterium
GATATCGATTCGCACGAATACTGGGACCGCGGACGTCCTCATCCGCTTACCGGTTCACTCATTCGAACGGTATTTTCTTTGACCCAGTTCAGCTGCGCGCACTTGCAAGCGGACGAGGACGTCCGCGGTCCCAGGAAAGCAAGCTCCCTACTCCGAGCTCTTAGTTCTCTTCGGATTTCTCTGCGCGGTAGCCCCGCAGCGGAAACGTCACCGCCCGCTTTATCATGGCCTTAAAGCGGTATGCCGATGCCAGCACACTGTTCGGCATGGCAGTGGCCATATTATCTGGGAGAGCCGTCACGCTGTAATCAATATGCGTCTGTTTCGGATCGGCGATTTGATACGTCACCTTATCCTTCTTGCCGGTTGCCGCGGCCACGTGAGCTCTATCCACATTTCGCGCCATCTGATTCGCGTAGTCACCGGCCTGCAGTTTGGATTCGAAAGATCGGCAAAACGCGGCGTTCTTGGGATCGAGCGCACCTAATCCAAGGATTTTCTCGCTCGTACTTTGATCAGGCAGATCGGCAAGCCTTCCTTTTATACAAACTTTCTTCTTATCGACGGTGACTTCCGTCGGCACGATGGTTGTTGAAACGGCATAATCAGTCATAGCGGGATTGTTATGGCGTCTTAGATTCTGCGTTGACTTTAATAGCCCAAGCCGCTGCAAGATCTTGATATTCGGAGCTAAAGCTATTGCTTTAGGGACGGCACTTGAGCTCTTTCACCACTCCGTTCTGAGCAATCACCGAAATGTTTTTTTCAGTGGCTCCGCCGCTAAACAACATCGCACCCTCTGATCCGATCGGGTCACCAAGGGCATCTACCAGCTCATGAATGCTGATTCCCGGCTGCAATTTTTCGCAGATCCAGGTGTTGTTGTAGTTCGGGCGCCGGAGTGTGTTGACCGCCGGCTTTGTGGAGTTTCGAATACTGGCTTGTCCCTGGATGTAGCCAAAGAGCGCACATCCAACTGCGACAACTATTCGTATGAGATATCGTGTCATGACTCACACGCACGATGTCACTGCAGATCCACTCTTGTCAGCTGAATAATTGCGAACTCACCGGGATATCCCTGAACTTCCGCCCAGGGCTGCGTCAGGTAGTACTCGCGAAAATCATTGGCCTCCTCGCTCGTGGAAAACAGGACATTCTGGTTCAGGCATTGGAGCCTGCGGCCTACTTCCTCCAACGCATCGGGAGGCGGCGTATGCCACCGCGTCAGCGCGATACAATCTCCGATAAGAGAAAACGGATCTGACCCATTCCAATAGCCGATGTCATACCCAAGAGTGCTGCTGTTACTCGCTGCGAATTCGGGCTCTTTCGACAGGTATACGACCTCATAATTCGACGGCTTTCTCAGTTTTGCGAAAACCGCTTTTGCGGCGTCCAGGTTCTGCAGCAACCAGGGCTCGTCCCAAGTATGACCTTCGAGATTCGGAACGATGCGGCGCAACTCAAACCGGGCGTCCAGCTCCCAAACGGGATCTGTTGGATTGTTCTGGGAGGGGTCCCAGCCCTCAATGATGATTCGAGACGTTCCGCGATAAGAACGCGATTCTAGAAACGAAAACGTGGAAGAGAATTTCGCGATGTAGGCTGCCTGCTCAGGAGTAGGGTTCCTCAGATCGTCGAACAGGTGAGCGAGGGCGTACTTGTCAGGTCGGTGAATGATTGCGTATCCGCGTAGGAGTTTCATAGGTCTAAGCTGTGCGCGAATCTAGCGTGGTTTGCCTAAAGCTCAATCACTCTTTCGGCAAGCTGTGCTTGAAAGCCGTTCATTATTCCAGGCGGTAAAGATCTTTAGCAAAGGGAGAATTTAGAAACACTCCGACGATCCAGGGAGGAGATGCGCAGTCGCAGCTCCTCCGGCAACAGGCATTCTGTTCACGCGGTCACCTCGCTCTTCTCGAAGCCCGCATCCGCGATGGCCTCGTCACTCGTCATCGGCGAGTCGGGCGTGCCCGCGAAGACAAACAGGGTGTCGAGCCTCGTGATCCTAATGATATCCATCAGCGTTTGGTTAACGCCGACGAAAACGCACTCGGACCGCATGGCGAGCGTGGTCTGAAACGCATGCGCAAGTTCGCCGATTCCGGCGCTGTCGATAGCGCTCAGTTCGCTCAGATCGACGACAATGATCGAAAACTTGTCCGCCATTGGCGCGAGATCATCGAAAACCACGTGCACGGCTTGCGTCCCTTCCTTGTCGCTGACTGTGAGCACGAGTCGGCCGGTGATGTGGATCACCAAGCCGGTCGAGTCTCCAGTGTTGCTCGTAAGCGCCACTTGGGTTGTTTTGATTCCAAACGGCTTGTGCTGGCCGAGTGTTCTGTCCATGGGATTGCCTCCCGGCTGCCGAAGCACCAGGGAGGCAAACTTTAAACCATCGTATCGGAGTGTCTCCTTGATCGAAGGAGACACGATTCATTCGTGATTGAGCGAATGGAAGAGAACTACTGCTTCTCGACGAGCGGCTTCAGCTTCTTCAGACGGCTGGGATGGCGCAGCTTACGCAGTGCCTTCGCCTCAATCTGTCGAATCCGCTCACGCGTCACGTCAAAGTTCTTTCCCACCTCTTCGAGAGTGTGATCGCTGCGCTCGCCGATACCGAAGCGCATGCGAAGAACCTTTTCTTCACGAGGCGTCAGAGTCGAGAGAACACCGCGGGTCTGCTCCTGCAGGTTGAGATTTTCGACAGCATCCGACGGCGATACGACGCGCTTATCCTCGATGAAATCTCCGAGGTGGCTGT
>CAYOAK010000342.1:0-2763 GCA_964401925.1 uncultured Bdellovibrionales bacterium
TCTGGGAAGTCAAAGACATGGACGAGGCGGTCGCCTGGGTGAAGCGCTGCCCCAATCCGATGCCGGGACCGAGCGAGATCGAAATCCGGCCGCTATACGAGATGGCGGATCTCGGAATGTAACGCCGAACCATCGCTTCGGAGAACGCATTTATCTCAGCCTGAAAGCGCGGACAGCGCTAATGCACCGCTGATTGGATCGGCGGCAGACTCTGCATTCCCTTCTCGAGAGAGGAACCCAACGACTGGAGCATCTTCCTTTTTGCCGCCGCGCCCTTGATGAGCTTATGTGCTTCCAGAGCCGACAAAATTTCCTCCGTCGAACCAGAGATCTCGTAACGCCTTCCCGCTGTGATGGAAATGCTCAAGGGGCGCGCTTGGCTGTCCCGTCGATACGAACAATCTGAAAATCCTCCCTTCAGATCATTGCGATCATGGTAGAAAATCGCGAAGAATTTATGCACCATTGTTTCTAACCAGTATGCGATCACGAACACTGTCGTACTCCCTCTTCGTCCTGCTGGCGGCCATGAGCGTGCTTCAGGGCTGTGGATCGATCGCGCAGTCCATGTTCCCTTATCTGAAGGAGCATCAGCGTTTAGAAGCTGAAGGTGAGGACGCCCGGGCCGAGATCGTTTCGGTCACGCAAACTGGCTGGTTCATGAACAATCAACCTGAGGTGGAGCTGGAGCTTAAAATCTTCCCGAAAGGGGCCGAACCATATCTCGGGAAGACCACCCTTATCTGCCCGCTGATGGCGATTCCACGCTACCAACCCGGCAATACAGTGCCGGTAAAGATCGACAGGTCCAAGCAAACTGTCACAGTGAGCGGGAGTGTGGGTCAGACTCCTGTGGCTTTCTAGGATTCTGTAACGCTGATCTGCTTTGTAAGCTTTTCGATAAGCTTTAGATCCTCTGAGGTGAGGGCGTCTTGCGATTGAGCCTGGATTCGCTTCGTCATGTCAGCGACCTTAGCGCGCTTCTCGAGGATTTCAGCGTATCCCTGAGCCAAAAGCCCGTCGGAAGTGGAGTACCGGCGAACGATTCCGGCCGCGCCAGCGACAGTTGCATGGAGCTTCAGGATCGTTTCCACGACTGCCTGAGGATTGTTGGCGAATCCTTGCGTGAAGACATCTTCCTGGACGGCCGTGCTGAAGTTCTCGAGCGAAACAGCGTTGGAGAGGGAAAAGGTACCGTCGGCGCTTTTTGCACCTTCGAACGCGGCTGCGAGTTCCTTTGCGAGCTCCTCATCCTTAGCAGTAAAAGAGAATCCGCCCTTGGAACCCGTCTCGTCCTTCAGCAAACGCGTGACCGCGTGAAAGGCCTTCATCACATCTTTCAGATCGGAAAGCAGAATACCGGCCTGGGCTGACCGCTCGGCGACATTCTCTGAATCTGGAGGGGTGGTCAGTGGATCACTCGTTCCGTCAGGGTTTGGGTTCGCAGAAGTCGCAGATTGCGGCATTGCTTGAAGATGGTCTTTGAAGCGCTGAATCTTTTCGGCGAGAAGATGAAGCTTGGAAGAGAGTGCGGAGATCGTCACCTTATCGGGATCGTATTTCTGCTTCGCTATCGATGAAGAGGTGGCCTTGTCCGATTGCTGGACGTAGAAGGTCGAGAAGCCGATAGATGTCGCGGGTGCCGCGCTCTCAACCGCCATTTTCGACCTCCATGTTCGAATCGTTCGCGTCCAAGCGCCCCGCCGGCGAAGCGGGGTTCCAGATCATTTTCGACACCTTTAGTGGGCGGCTTGAGGAGAGATCTCGTCGCGAACGAAACCCGAGCTGAATTGACGTTTTAGTGTGTAACCCCTGAAATTGTCCGTCCATTTCGAGCAACTGGGTAACCGCAGACTCCAGTACCACGGGAAGGACCGGAAGAGTCGTGATCAAGGTCGCGCTCGCAGCCATGCAATGAGCGCGGCTGGGTCGTCGGTAATGATGCCGTTCACTCCAGCGTCGATGAGCTCCTGCCACTCGGCGGGCTCGTTCGCGGTCCAGGGGACCACCTTCAGGCCCGCAGCGTGCGCTTCGTCCACGCGCTCCTTAGTGACGAGGCGGCAATCAGGCGACACAATCGGCGTACCTCCCGCGTCCCTCGAGATCGCGACAAAGCTCTTTGCCGCATCTTCGTACAGCGCGGAAAGCCGGATGTTGGGATCAAGTTTTTTCATCTCATGCAGCGTGCGGAAATCAAACGACTGCACGATCACACGGCCCTGCAGTTTGTGCTTTGCGATAACGTCATACAGAAGACGCGCGAACTCCGCGGGGCCGACCGTATGCTCCGGCGCATCCGGAAAAATCTTCGTTTCAACGTTGAAGTCGAAGTCGCCTTTGGCAGCCAGATCAAATACTTCGTCCAGAGTCGGCATCCTCGTTCCGGGCATAGCCTTCTGCTTGGGAAAACGGGGATTCGGTTTCGCTCCGCAGTCGTATTGTCGCACCTGATTGAGCGTCAGGCTGTGAATCAGCGGACGCTCTTCGGGGCCAGCACAGATCGGCGGATTCATGTAAGGATCGTGCGAGACAACAAGCGCCCCATCCTTGGTGACTGCCAGGTCCAACTCCAGGACATCAGCTCCGACAGCGATCGCATGTTCAAAGGCCGGCAAGGTGTTCTCGGGGAACGCCGACCTGGCGCCCCGATGTCCGTGTACTTCAATCCGATTCGCGGCGCTCGCTGTGGCGAAGAACAGACCTAGAAGAAAAAGCCAGCGCATTCATCATGAGTATTCCCTCCCGCCGCGACATTGCAAGAGC
>CAYOAK010000343.1:0-2757 GCA_964401925.1 uncultured Bdellovibrionales bacterium
TGTCGGTTACCAAAGAGAAACAGCATGTTATCCAGACCATGAAGGGTTACGCCGATGCAGTTTTCACAATTTCCAGCCGACCTCTGCTTTTCCGCACTCAATGAAGACGATGGCAGGGGCGATCCTGTTCATCCCGAAGAGCTTCTCCTTAGCAAACACTTCAAGAATACCGCTCGAAAAAACTCCTTTCTCCTCGGCCGGAAGGCCGCTCGTTCGGCACTCCGGAGGCTCGGCGTGCCCGATTCCGAACCAGTGCTGAGAGGCGCGGGGGATGAACCTGTTTGGCCGAAAGGGATTGCGGGTTCGATCGCGCACCGCGGTCCATACGCTGTGGCTGTGGTGTCCGCCGGCTCGTATGCGGGCGTCGGCATCGACCTCGAGCTTCGGGCGAAGCGCTTCGCGCCCGGGATCGCGAAGCGGATCTGTACTCCGCGTGAGATCGAGTTGTTGCCGGCTGGAGAGGAGCTGAGAACGGAAAGCGATCTCCAGATATTGAAAATATTCTCCGCAAAGGAGGCATTTTACAAAGCGGTCTATCCGCTGCTTCAGCGCTTCCTCGGTTTTCGCGATGTCGAGCTGCTCTGGATCGGTGAACGATTCGAAGGGCGTATACTTGTCCCGAAGTCGGCCTTCGAATCCGAGCTGAAGGTCCCGGGGCAGATCTCTCTCCAGGGCGAGGTCCTGCTCTCGCTCGCCTTTCTCAAATCACCCAAATAGATTCGAAATAGACTGGATCGCCTGCTCCTAGGTGACAGCTCACCGAAGAAAAGTTACCTTTCACAGCCCAGCGCCGTCTTAGCTCAGTTGGTAGAGCACCTCATTCGTAATGAGGGGGTCGCGAGTTCAAGTCTCGCAGACGGCTTTGCTTCCGGACACAAGGGGCTGATCCAATGCTGGGACCGCGGACGTCCTCGTCCGCTTTCCGGTTCATGCAGTTGAAAAGTGGTCGGCTCACACCCTGTTCAGCTGCTGACATTTGCAAGCGGACGGGGACGTCCGCCATGGACCAATCACGTCGCCAGTGGAAACTCGGCAGTCGCTCGGTGTGGTGATTGGTCCGCCTTCCACCACCCCCGGTTTTGCTCCGCAAAACTCTGCCCCCTGAAAGGGGGCACTATTCTGTCAACCATGTCCAGGCCAGAACCCCGGCAAGCGGACGGGGACGTCCGCGGTCCGCAAATCACATTTTCTCCAACCGAACGCCTTCGTCCTCCGGCGCCTGACAACATGCTTTTCCAAAAGCGGAAACATTCCCCGTAAAAGCTCGATATGTTCTCGACACAATTTTTTTGTGGAGGAACATCGATGAAATTTGAGCTCACAAAGATCCCTGAACCGGCCGCAGCGTTGTTCGCCTTAGCCGAAAAACACGTCGACAGATCGACTAGCCTGGAGGAGCTGATCTTCACCTGGATCTCCGAAGAGCGTTCGATCCTTTGCCTCGGTGGTACGAATGACGAAACAGGCCGGCCGGCCTGTTTTCTTCTCCTTGAGTATCACGACCTGGCACTTGGGCATGTCGAGATCGATTTGGAGGTGCTCCGGGCCCTCCATCCGGATGTTCCGCTTGCCACTGAGATGAGTGGAGAAGAGAACTGGGGCTCTGAGATTTGGAACGAGGTGCTCTGCGAAGATACAATCGCTTCGGCCGACGCCGTCAAATTCTGCATCTCCTATCTCCTTACCAATCAGGCTGAGGTGCGCATCTCGATTGACCAGGGGGACAGTTGGCATGAAGCCGTCGAGACCGACGAAAAGAGGATATTGGATGGGAAAGAGCTCGTGCTCTTCGCTCCTTTCTTCCAAAATCACGAGACGAATAAGGGCTTCGGCGAGTTTCGCTCAGTTCTCAGGCCAAAGGTGCTCGACCGGCTCTCTGCCATTAAAGCTGAAATGTCTCCTCCGGCTGGAGCAGTAGCGGCGATCGGCTTCTGATGAGCACGCGATCAGGATTCATGAGGGGAGAGCGACCGGCCTTCTCAGTTGGCTCTCAGATTCGTCGGCGGCGCAGGCGCAACCGTATCGACAGGGCTCGCAACCTGGAAGGCGATGGTGAAGTCCGTGGTATTCGCGTTTCCGATAACGTCGCGGCAACGGACATAGTAGCTGAACGACCCGGCCTGGAGCCCTCCCACCAGAGCCGTATGCGTCATGCCTCCTGGGCTCGCCGAAAAGTTGTTTGTCATCGATCCGTACAGAGTGCCAGGCGTGGTTGAATGACGGCAGGTGGCATTCTCGTCCGTGTTGAGCGAAAGAGTTGTCTGACTGGTGTGCGCTGCAAGTGTGCCGCTCGGCGCGCCGTTCGATCGGCCCGGCGCCGCGGTGTCAACGGAGAGAATAACGATGCTTCCGTTCACTCCATTAGTCGGCGCTGACATCCCGCCCGGTGTGGATGAGGAGAAATTTGATACCGTTATCGGAAGAGTTCCGCCGCTTGCTCCGGCAGCAAGGTGAAAGCGGATTACAGCAAGCTGACCCGAGTTGATGACATTCTGATTGAATCCAAACACGAGGACGCGGTGCCCGCCGACCACTACAGCGTGAGCGACCTCCTTTGCGGCGGCAACAGCCGCTGTCCCCGCTGTCACTGAGACGACTGACAATTGCGCGGAATCGAAGAGCAGATCGAATTGGGTCGCGGAGATCGCGGTCGAACCGGCGTTGAAGCTCATCACCAGATCCACATCACTTCCGGGAACTCCGCTCACCGTTCCCGCTGAGAGGTCTGCACTCTGAGCGAATACTTGCCGGGGGAGC
>CAYOAK010000344.1:0-2755 GCA_964401925.1 uncultured Bdellovibrionales bacterium
AGCACCTGCTGGTACTGATTAATGACATCCTCGATCTCTCGAAGAGCGAGGCAGGAAAGATTGAACTGGAATGGAAGCAAACCGCATTGTTTGATCTGGTCGCGGACATCGACAGCTTGATGCACCCGCGGGCGGTCGAAAAGAAGATCGCGTTTGATTTTGATTTTGCCTTTCCGCTGCCGGCCACGATCGATACCGATCCGACGAGACTCAAACAGATTCTCCTCAATCTTGTCGGCAACGCTCTGAAGTTCACGCAGAAAGGGGGGGTGAAAGTTCTCGTCTCCCATGAGCCTGAACGGGAGCGGATAAACTTCGCGGTCGTCGACACAGGGATCGGCATGACCCCCGAGGAGCAGACGCGCCTCTTCCATCCGTTCATGCAGGCGGATTCCACAACAACGCGGAAATTCGGCGGTACCGGTCTCGGCCTCTCAATCTCGGCGCAGCTCGCGAGATATCTCGGCGGAGAGATCACTTTCGAAAGCTCACCCGGCCGCGGGAGTGTCTTCACGGCTTCTGTCGCGTGCGGGCCGCTTTCGGAGGCGGGCTACCTCTACAACGCACCGCATCGGACAGTGACGATGGAAGCGGCGCATGCTGCACCGGCGGCTCTCGCCGGAAGAGTCCTCCTCGCCGAAGATGGCCCGGACAATCAGCAGTACATCACTTTTCTCTTGCGGAAGCTCGGTCTCAGCTTTGTCACAGTTGAAGATGGGGCGCTCGCTGTCGAAGAGGCATCACGCGGCGACTACGATGTAATCCTGATGGACATGCAGATGCCGCGCATGGACGGATATGCCGCCACTCGGACGCTTCGCGAGCGCGGCTACGCAAAGCCTATCATTGCTCTCACGGCAAATGTGGCAAAGTCCGATGTGGAAGCGACACGCCGGGCGGGATGTGACGATTTTCTTGGAAAACCATTTGAACGTCAGGCATTCGTCGACACACTCCGGAAGTATATCGCTAAGAGCGCTGAGAAGATCGGAAACGGACATTCCGAAACGACAAACATGCTCGCCGAGTTTCCCGAGCTGAGTGAGATCGTCGTCCGGTTCTGCGACAATCTGCCGAATCGCATTCAATCAATGGATGAAGCCTACCAGGCATTGAATTGGGAAGACCTGATGATGCATGCCCACCGTCTCCGGGGATCCGCCGGGGCCTTCGGGTTCACGGACCTGACTGCTGCGGCCGCGCTTCTTGAACGATTCTCTCGCGCACAGCAGCTCGGCGAGGCGACTCAAGCGCTTGGAGGAATAAAGGCCGCCGTGGAGAAGGTGCTCACTCAACGCCATGAGTTTCAGCGCCCCGGCAGCGAGATCTAAGAAAGAGCTTCTAGCTCGAGCCTTTTATGCTCTCGAACGCTTCGAGCGCCGCAAGGCGTGCTTCAGAATGATCGACCATAGGCCTGGGATAATCCCGGCCGAGCTTGAACCCGGCGTCTTCCAATACGCCGCTCTTCGCCTCCCACGGGCGGTGAATATGCGATCGAGGAAGCGCTGCAAGCTCCGGAACCCAACGGCTTACGTACTCTCCTTCCGGATCGAATTTCTGCCCTTGCGAAACGGGGTTGAAGATTCGGAAATAGGGGGCGGCATCGGCGCCGCAACCGGAGATCCATTGCCAACCGAGCGTATTATTGGCGAGAGACGCATCCACGAGTGTGTCCCAAAACCATTTCGCTCCGAGTTGCCAAGGGATGAGGAGATCCTTAACGAGAAACGAGCCGACGATCATCCGCACCCGGTTGTGCATCCAGCCCGTGTGCCAGAGCTGACGCATCCCGGCGTCGACGATTGGATATCCAGTCTCTCCCCGCTGCCAAGCCTTTAGTGCTCGCTGGTTGTTGTTCCAAGGAAAGCGCTTAAATTGCGGGCGCAGCGGCTCTTGCGGTGTCTGAGGAAAATGAACGAGGAGGTGATGCGCAAACTCACGCCATCCGAGCTCCGTTACGAAACGCTCAGCTCCTTCCGGGCTGACGTCAGATCTGTTTGTGCCTAGAGCGCGGTGAGCGCGATACCATATGTCGCGTGGAGAGATCTCTCCAAAATGAAGATGAGGAGAGAGCCTTGAAGTGCCGTCGGTTGCAGGCTTGTCCCTGGCATCGTCGTAGTCCTCGAGCTTCAATCTCAAAAAGGCTGTGAGCTGTTTCTCCGCCGAGCGTTCGCCGGGAACCCACATGGAAGTGAGGCCGCTGTCCCAATGAATCTTCGGCAGGAGTGACAGGGCCTCGAGCGGAACGGACGCCGGCGTACTTGTGGAGGAAGGGATCTCCTTCGGCGATCGAAGGGGCGGCGTATTCTCAATCGTCGCTCGCAATGCTCGAAAATACGGCGTGAAGACCTGATATGGCTTTCCCGAGCTATTCTTCAGCGTGCGCGGATCGGCGAGGAGCGCTCCCTCAAAGCTCTGAACCTCGAGGCCGGCCGCTTGAAACTCACGCTTGATCTTCGAATCGCGGGCGAGAAGCAGCGGCTCGTAGAGATCATTCCAGTAGAGGTGTGTCGCCTTCGTCTCTTCCGCAAGCTGCCGGAGATTCTCTGCCGAGCTCCCAGTTCGAATGACGAGCGGAGTGCCATGGATCGCAAGATCGCCCATAAGCGCTTCCAACGAATGGTGCAGCCACCACCGTGATGCTGCACCCGGTTCCCAGTCGCCTTCCTCATGCGGTGCCCAAATGAAAACAGGAACAACCGGCCTGCCGAGCTTCACCGCAGCATTGAGCGCTGCGTTATCCGAAAGTCGAAGG
>CAYOAK010000345.1:0-2744 GCA_964401925.1 uncultured Bdellovibrionales bacterium
AAGATCTGCACTTCATTGCGCGGGGCTTTACCAGAGTCCTCACCGGCATCTCGCATCGCCGGGTAGAGTATCCGGAGCCGGCCGCAGAACGCAGCTCCACTGATCGCACGAATGCTGAACGACATGCCACGGATCGCCCCCACCCGGAAAAAACGCCCCACGCCGAAAAAGCACACAAGTCCGAAAGCGCTCCAAAGCCGGAAGCCTCCCAAAGATCGGAAGGTGGCAATAGCTCAGAAGGTGCGGCCGAGAAGCGCGAGGGCGCGAGCGCCGGGGCTCACCCTCCTCACGAGAAAAACGGTCACAAAAAAGCTGAGTCCGACACTGAGAAGGACGGTAGCCACGAGGACAAGAACTCTCTTAAGCGTCTTGGAATCTGAGCTCGGAGGGGAGCTGACGATCGTCTTTGCCGATGACGCGGAGAGCAAAGCGTTAAACAGCCGCTACCGGAAAAAGGAGAAGCCGACCGACGTGCTCTCTTTTCCGTCGGACATGCCGGGGTACCTCGGCGATATACTGATCTCGGTTCCTGTCGCCATTAAGCAGTCGCGAGAATACGGCGTTACGCTCACCGATGAGCTGACGCGTTTAATAGTCCACGGCGTGCTCCATCTGCTTGGCTACGAGCACGAGAAGGTCGCACTTTCGATTGCCCGCCGGATGCGCCGCCGCGAAGAGGAGCTGCTCCAAGTGGTGTTACGGACACGCTGACTTTTCAATAGGCCGGATTGTGCCTATATCTCCGGCATGGCCCAGTTCGTCGATTCATCGGATCTCCGACAACGACTCGTCCGCTTGAGAGAGCGTGCGGGAGCGTTGGGGAGCTATCTTTGACCTCCCTCAGAAAGAGAATCTCCTCAAAGAGCTAGAGAACGAAGCCACGGACCCGGATTTTTGGAACGATAACGATCGAGCCAAAGAGGTTCTCAAGAAAAAATCCGAGCTCTCCGCACAAATCGATCGTTTTAAGAAGTTCACCGGCGGGCTCGATGATGCCGACACGCTCCTTGAGCTCTTCGTCGAATCAAACGATCCCAGCCTGCTTACCGAATGCGAAGCGACTCTCGATTCGCACGAGGGTGAGATGCGGAAGTTCGAATTGATGCGGATGCTCACCGGCCCGCACGATCCGAAGAACGCCATCATCGAGGTGAATCCCGGTGCCGGCGGAACTGAAGCGCAGGATTGGGGCGAGATGCTTCTGCGCATGTATCTCCGTTGGGCGGAAAAGAAGGGCTTCGAATCGGAGATTCTGAACTATCAGCCGGGAGACACTGCCGGGCTCAAAAACGCGACCGTCTTTATCCGGGGCGAGAATGCCTACGGCTTTCTGCGTTCGGAGAAAGGTGTGCACCGCCTTGTGCGCATCTCTCCGTTTGATTCGAATGCGCGCCGGCACACTTCGTTTGCCTCAGTGTCTGTCATGCCGGAGATCGACGAGGATATTGTTGTAGAAATCCGTGACGAAGATCTTCGAATCGATACCTACCGTTCGAGCGGCGCGGGCGGCCAGCACGTCAACAAAACCGACTCTGCCGTCCGGCTGACACACCTTCCGACCAACACTGTCGTTGCCTGTCAAAACGAGCGCTCGCAGCACAAGAACAAAGCCACGGCGATGAAGCTCCTCAAAGCGAAGCTCTATGTGCTGGAGCTCGCAAAAAAAGAAGAGGAGCTAGCGAAAATCGCCGGCGAACAGCTGAAGATCGATTTCGGATCGCAAATTCGCTCCTATGTGATGCAGCCTTATCAGCTTGTAAAAGATCTGCGCACGGATGAAGAAACAGGCAATGTCAGCGCGGTCATGGATGGCGGTATCGATCCATTCATCGAAGCCTATCTTCTTTCAGAAGAGTTCAATCGGCCCGTCTCGGCCTAAACGGAGAGCAATATGGTTCGACTCACTTTTCTCGGGGCCGCGGAGACGGTTACCGGATCGAAATATCTCGTCGAGTCGGACAAGAACCGGATTCTGGTCGACTGCGGACTCTTTCAAGGAAAGAAGGAGCTGCGGCTGCGCAACTGGGAGGCGTTCCCGATTGATCCCGCCACCATTCAAGCGATTGTCCTGACGCATGGCCACATCGATCACATCGGGTACCTGCCGGTGCTGGTTCGAAACGGTTTTCGCGGACCGATCTTCTGCACTCCGGCGACCGACATGATCACGAAGGTCCTGCTCGCCGACTCCGCCGAGCTGCAGGAGGAAGAGGCTGCCTATGCGCAGAAAGCCGGAAGCTCGAAGCATAAGCCGCCGAAGCCGCTCTACGATCGCGGTGATGCGAAGCGAACTTTCGACCTGCTGAAAGTGATCCCATTTGGCACTTTCACCGAAGTAATTCCTGGTGTGAAGGTGTTGCCGCGCCAGGCGGGACACATCCTCGGTTCGGCAAATCTCAGCGTCGAGATCGAGGGGAAGCGGATCTCCTTCTCGGGCGATGTCGGACGGTATGGCATGCCGATTCTCAACGATCCCGAGCCGCTTGAGCTTGGGTCGGTGCTGCTCTGCGAAGCGACCTACGGAGATCGTGTGCATGGGGCGGGGGATCTGAAGTCCGAGATCCTCTCTGTCATCAAAGACACTGTTTCTCGAAACGCGCCGTTAATTATTCCGGCTTTCGCACTCGGACGAACACAGTCGCTTTTGTACTGGCTCGGGGAACTTGAGCGCGAGGGGGAAATACCCGCGCGCCCCGGCTTTGTCGCTAGGCCGCTGGCGTCGGAGATGCCTGTGATCTACGGGC
>CAYOAK010000346.1:0-2696 GCA_964401925.1 uncultured Bdellovibrionales bacterium
CGACCGGGTCGCGCTGTGCCACCTGGACCCGTCCATCGAGCGCCCGAACCACGCTCGATTTGTCGAGCTGCGTCAGCTCAACCAGGTCCCGGAGCGACTTCTTTACAGGCTGCTTCCGCTCGCCACCCTTTCCCCAATCAATGCTGTACCAGAGGAGGGTTCCGACAACCCGGATCACGCCCCGGCTCTCGTTTCGAACCAAGTAATCGAAGAATACGTTCGGGATGTTCTTTCGACCAATCCGGTTTTGCCCAGAGGTGTCGATGTAGCTCGGCTGCAAATAGAAGCCGTGAAACTCGGAGGGCTCATCGGTGTAGTGGTGCTCATCCCAGCGCAGCTCGAATGCAGCGCTCTGAGCGCGGACCCCTTGAGTCTGCACACGGGCTTTCTGAACCCGACGAACGAAGTTCCCCTTGAGCGCATCCTCGATCGCTTCCGGTAATCGACTATGCGAGACGCCCGCGGCCTCTTCCAACTCGCGATGCGAGAACTCGTGCTTCTCTTGGATGGGATCTCCATCCTCGTTCACCCAACCGAGCGTCTTTCGGAGCATGTAGCTCACGACTCGAATGCAGTTGACTGAGGAGTGGGGGACGACGATGGTAAAGAACTGCTTCGGGCAATAGAGGACGTTCGAACGGAACTCCGGGAAGCCCCGGAACTGATGCTCCGTTCGTGGAAGGGGCGGGGAAGTGCCCTCGTCTCTATTGGGCCGCTCGGACACGTTTGAGTTCCGTTACCTGCCTTACTGGAATCGGGGTTCCTTGGGCCTTTGCCCATTCCCGGACGATGCGGTTGATGACGTAGCTTCGATCCCGGTCGTCCGAGTTCGCAACTTCGTCGAGGTACCTCAGCACCTCGACATCCAAGCTCACCCCGGTCGTCATCTTCGGGGTTTTTCGCGCCGGTTGAGGCATGGGAAACAGGTCTCCTCAGAAATGCTTAAAACAAGTTAAAGCAACCTTGTTCTTTGACGAAGTTTAACACGATCCGTCAAGGGGAATTTTAAGCCCCCTAAAGCAAACTACCGACGTCGGTAGTTTTGGTCCGAGGAGCCTGGCGGTCACGCTTAGGAATTGACCCGCCTACGCCGCAACTACGCGTCCATCATGCGGGCGGTCAGGGTCGGGTTTCTGGTCGGGCCGTGGACGGCCCGCCAAGTCGGAGAGATAAGGAGCCAGTTGTTTTAGGCAGTCGGCCGCATCGCTGAGAGATGACTGGATCTTAGCGATCTTGAGCGCTCGGGCCGATGCTTCGCCCGTCAAAAGACCTAATGCACCTGGCTTCGCCGGAACCTTCTCGATCTCAGTCATTGCAAACGCGAGGTCTGAACTGAAACGCTGAAGAAGCTGATCAGGCTTTCGCTCATCTGCGGAAGCCGGCCGAGAATAGATGGCGAGCGCCGCTGAGAACGCAGGCCTGAGGGCGTTGAGCACGTTGACGGTCTTTTCCTTGTTCTCCGATTCAAACAGCCGTGCGATCTCCTTTTGGGCGTCTTGGAGCTTGGATTCGCTGTTGAGAATATCTGTGGCCCAGTTCTTCCGGCGCAACATCTCAAGCTGTTCGCCATCGGGCTTCGGCAAGGCAGGTTGCTTTCTCGCTTGTGCGAGTTCGAGCAGTTCCACCGGGTTCGCTGTATCGGCCATTAGCCTCGTTATGGTTGCAGAACCCGAGGGCGTCTCCCATCCTCAGGCAGCAGCTGACCGGGGCAGGGAGGTCGCCTCGATACCGGGCGAGAAAGCACGCCGGGGTTTGCGCCGAAGGCGAAGGCAGGAGGTAGGAATCTTCTCAAGGTTAGCGACCGTGCGCTCCCGGTTCACCTGGTTCAGCATGACAAGGAGTTGACGCCTGACCGGAGCATAGGGCTCGAAGGGCAGGGAAGAGAAGAGCTTCTCTAACCGGTCGGCTGACCAGAGCGCCCGTTCCCGGAAGAACGCTTTCAGATCCCTTTCCGTCTCCCGGTCGATTCGAACATTCGCATGTCCACCCCGGAAACTGATCGCGTAGCTCGCGAACTTTATCGGGGCCTCCCGGCAGTCTCGAATCCTCGTTCGCTCCTCTTCAAAGAACTGGTGCTCCCCATGGGTGGCAAGCACCAGGAAGATCCTTCCGTGAAGGATGAGTTGGAGGTTCGCCCGGCCGGAGAGCTTTCTCCGGGCCCGGACGAACTTCGAAACCGCGATGCCGTATTTCCCGATAAGTTTTTCCGCGACCGCCCGCGGGTCCTTCCCTTCGGGAACGATCCCGCTCACGTAAAAGTAGTAGCCCCTGGCCACATACTGAACGGCAACCTGTTGAACGAATCCCTCGATTGTCTGCGCTTCATAGCGGTAGCCGTTCATTCGCTTCCCTGTGGAATGAAAAGTGGAGATTGTTTTTCGGCACAATCTCCAAAGCCCTAAACCTTCGAAAGCAGCTAGCGCCGCACCTCGGTTCGGGCATCTTCATTCCACAGCAGCGCAGCTCCCCGGCGTGGTCACGCCTCACGAGCTGCTAAAACCAAGTCGGCTTCCTGATCGGAATCCAACTTGGGCCACCGGCACGATCTGGCCCCGGTAGGGGCGCAGCCCGCGCCGGCAAAAGAAGCGCTACGCGCTCCCTTCCAGAATGGAAGTTGCCCAATACCTAGAGGTTGCGGCTTCGCCGCTCCACAACCTTTTGCGGTAACCTCTCGTGTGCTTCGCTGCGCGAAGACA
>CAYOAK010000347.1:0-2660 GCA_964401925.1 uncultured Bdellovibrionales bacterium
CAGAGCAGAGCAGCTCGTTGGGGCTCTTCACGCCTGGAACGAGCGAGAGATATCGTTCCGCGCATTTCGGACCTACCTCGGTTGCTTTGAGCTTCTCGCCATCCGGGAGGCGGCAGAGCGCTCAAATCCGGTGAGAGGCAAAAAGCAGCAACGGAGATTCCTCCGGTCAGAACTCGAGGAGCTGATCGATGCGGAGGAGGGGAGTTCAGTCTCCCGGGAGCTTACGTCTCTCAAGGCAGCAGGGCTCCTCTCCTTCACAGAAAGCGCAATCGAGGTAACCGAGAGTGCGGCTCGAAACGTCGACCTTCTTGGTTTATTGGGAAGTAGGGGAGGGAGACGGCTCATCCCCGTTCCCCGCCAGGTGCTCAAGTTCCTCGCCGCTTGCACCCGTCCGGCGCTCGCAAAGACTGTAATCGCATACCTTCTGCGCGGCCTCTCCCTCGAGCGGACAGGGAAAATTCGGAGCGCCGGAACGGTGAAGGTCTCTTGGATCTGCAAGCTCTGCCAGATTTCGGAACGAGCAGCTCGAGCAGCCCGAGCGGAGCTCATCCGGCTTGGCTGGATAACGAAGGATACCGGCTCTTTTCAGCGGAAGCTCAACCGCGATGGAGCATATTTCGTAATCAACCCCGCGTGGCGTCGTGTCCTGAAACAGTTTGCACCCCTGGCGGTCAAAAAATGCACCGGATCTGCACCCCCTAATGAAAAACTAGAAACTCCTAACGGATCCAAAAACCAGAAACCCGCTTCGCGGCCCGAAACTGGTGTTTGCAAGGCAAACGGGGGGAGGGAAGGGGAAGGGCCGAACCTTCGGGACATCAGGCCGGACGACCTCCGGTATCTTTCACGGTTGAGGGAGCTTTACACTCAAGCCATAGCAGCGAAATGGCTACAGCCCAGCGAAGCGAACCTTAGAAACTTCATTGCAGCCGCTGCCCGATCGACCCGGGTGAAGGGGGATGCCGTGCGGATTTTCGTCGGCATCGTGAAGCGGGGCTTGTGGCACCACCTTGCGAACGAAGACGAGGAGCGAGCGCTTAGGGCAATGAGGAAGAGCACTTTTCAGGCGGCCCGATGGGGCGACTCGTCTCGATCGTCGGTCGAAGCAAAGCCCGAAAACTTTTTGCACGAGACTGTGACCCGGCTCTCACAGCAGTTGGGTTTACAGAGGTGAGGGGCGGTGTGGTAAAATGTTTTTACGGCTGAAGACCGGCGAGCATGAACGAAGAAATTGCAACGTACATGCCCGGGGATTCTGCTATATAGTGATCGAGAAGTTTTTGTAGGGAGTAAAAAGAGCCCCTCGAAGCTACGAACTTCGAGAGGCTTCCGAGAGAAAAAGCGGACTGCCGTATCTCTCATAGATCGACTTCGATCTACCCCGTTAAGATGCCATTCGGCAACTGAAACGGGCATGATCGTTATTCGGTCGCTCTTCGAAAAAGCTTCATCACATTGCGCGGAATTTTGTTCCGCAACTCCGTTTGGCCCCGATTCTCGGGGTCACGGGGGCAGTGTGTGAACCGTTGAATGTAAGGAGCCACAAGATGGCTACGAAGAAACCGTTGAAGCCGGGGATGGATGCACCAGTCTCGGCACAATACCAACAAATCGGACCTCGAGGAGGAAAGGGAATCGAAGTAACCGTCTCGAAGGGAGAGACGCTTCCGCCCGGTCCCAAGGGTACGACATATCAGATCGCCGATCGGACGAAGAACAAGTCCGGCCACGCCTGATAGGTAAGCGCTAACCATGTGGCGGGGTGGTGTGGCGTGAGGATTTCAAGACCCGCTGTTTTTTTGCCTTTCGAGGAAGCACGGTGACCAATCGAGTTATTCCCATTCGTCTCTGCATGTATTGTGGTCCGACCGCACGGGAAATGTCGGACGAGCATGTTGTACCTGAGGCCATCGGTGGTACTCGCACGATCACGGGCGTTTGCCGAAGATGTAACAACGAAGATTTGTCCGATATCGATCAAGCGCTTTGTTCGGATTCGTTCCTTTCTGTTGTGGCCGCTCGCTACGGTGAATCGCGAGTATCTGATCTTTGGGATGTAGATCATTCGGCAGATCACCTACTGCTTGAGGGAACCTTTGATCCCGTAATGGACGGGATGCGTCTATTTCCCCAAATGATCTTCGACGCGAAAGCAAAGGACAAATGGCAAATGCGTGGGGATGCCGATGAGATCCAGTCGCTCGGTTTCCAAACCTTCCAGAAGCTTTTCATCGATCACATGCTTAAAACCTTCCGGGAATTCGAGGGAGGGAAGGGGAGACGCCTCATATTTCAGAAGGTCAACCCGATTATGATTCCTCGGTTCTATCGGCTACCACCTCGGGTATATATCGCTCATCCGTTGAGCGTTCTGAAGGCAAGACACAAGATTATAATTCGGTACGTTGAAAACGACGATCGGCGCCAGATTCTTCATGCCATCGCGGAGTGGAAGCCAGACCGAAGATTCAAGCGGGTAAAATATCAGCGGGGTACAGAGTCTCCGCCGGTGAGAGTGATCTTCGATCCTCACAAAGTTTTGCGCGGGCTGATGAAGATGGGGCTAAATCTCTTGGTGCACGAATGCGAACGAACAGCATTTAACCGCAGTACTTTTGGTGATGTTATCAGCGTCATTCGAGGTGAAAGGTCGGTAACGG
>CAYOAK010000348.1:0-2654 GCA_964401925.1 uncultured Bdellovibrionales bacterium
AATCCACGGATGGCCCGTCTCGAATAGCATCGAGAGCATCTTTCGCCAGAGGGAAAGGGCTTCGACCTTCTTAAAGAGCTTGATTTGGCCGGTTTCCGTAGCCTTTTCATACTCTGCGTAGCGCTTCTCGAATGCCTTTCCGACGAGGTCGTGGAGGTCGGGCACATCTGAAGGGCTGAACAGGGTCCAGGTTCCGTTAGCGAGCACGCGCTTCATGAACAGGTCGGGGATCCAGATTGCCGTGTTCATGTCGTGTGTGCGGCGGCGCTCATCTCCGGTGTTCTTCCGGAGCTCGAGGAAGTCCTCGACGTCGAGGTGCCAGGTTTCGAGATAGGCACACATTGCGCCCTTTCTCTTTCCTCCTTGGTTCACAGCGACAGCGGTGTCGTTTGCAACTTTGAGGAACGGAATGACGCCTTGGCTTCTTCCGTTCGTGCCCTTGATGCGAGCACCGGTTGCGCGGACGTTCGTCCAGTCGTTTCCAAGTCCGCCTGCCCACTTCGAGAGCTGCGCATCATCGCTGATGCACTTGAAGATGTGCTGGAGGTCATCCATCACAGTGGTGAGGTAGCAAGAGCTGAGCTGGTTGTGGATTGTGCCGGCGTTAAAGAGCGTCGGGGTGCTCGAAGTGTAGAGGAACTGTGAGAGCACGTTGTAGAATTCAATTGCTCGCTCGTTCTTCTGCTTTCCTTCCTGGATTGAGAGTCCCATTGCGACTCGCATCCAGAAGATCTGCGGGGTCTCCATCCGGACGTCTTCGTGATGGATGAGGTAGCGATCATAGAGCGTTTGCAGCCCCAGATACTGGAACTTCAGGTCCCGATCGAGAACCATCGCTTTTGCGAGCTTGTCGAGATCGAAGTCCTTGAGCTCCGGAGAGAGGCGTTCAAACTCGATCGCCTTCGTGATGTACTGCTTGAAGTACTCTTGGTGCTTCGCGTCGATCTTCGCGTCTGCGGCCTCGGTGCCGAATGTTTCGCGGTAGATCACATCGAGGAGAAGGCGTGCTGCAAGGTTTGAATACGCAGGCTCGACCTCCATTTTGGCCCGCGCGGCGAGGGTATTCGAAAGGTCCATCTCTTCGGGGGAGATCCCTTCGAAGAAACCGCGGATGGATTCTTCGACGACGTCGTTGATGGAGACGAGCTTCTCAAGTCCGCGAGCAGCGTGTGCGATCTTCTTTCTGAGATCTTGCTCGGTGACGACGAAGGTCGAGCCGTCTTTGTTCTTTCCGGTGAAGCGGCGTCCGATCTCTTCCGGCTTAATGAGCGGTTCTTGGATCGCAGGAGCTACTTCCGCCTCAAGCTCTGCTTGTTGGCGAAGCGCTGCTCGAGCGGCTCGGTAGAGGATGAAGTCTTTCGCTACCCGGTAGTAGCCCTCAGCCATCATCTGGCGCTCGACTTCGTCCTGGACGAGCTCGACTTCCAGCGTGGTTCCGGCCTTTGTAAGCTCCATGCAGCGGTTTACGACCTTTGCTGCGAGCTGATTCACGGAGTCGATGACCTCTTGGGGGGACTGGCCTTCAATCTTCTGTGACGCGCGGAATGCCTTCTCGATGGCAGAGGCAATCTTCATCGGGTTGAAACGGACGAAGGTCTTTCCGTCCCGGCGCAACACGCGGAGGTTTCGGGGGGAGTCTTCGCGGATGGCTTTGTGCTCGTCGCGGTAGACGATGTAGCTCCGGGCGACGTCGAAATGCTCGAACTGCATGAGCTTCTGTTCGACGATGTCTTGGATGCCCTCGACCGTGATCGCATGGCCTTGAGCCGCGTTTTCCTTAACTTGGAGGACGATCGCGTCGGAGACGAGTTGGACCGCGCTGTAGAAGGTCTGCGGGAGCGGGGAGGATTCGGGGAGTTTGTGGGTATCTCGGAAGGCTGCCTCGACAGCGCTCACGATCCGATCCCGGCGGAAGGGGACGAGCATCCCGTTTCGTTTCACGACGGCAAGTGCGTTCTCTGCGTACTTCGTTTTCGGTACTGCTACCGAGCTCAAGCTGCCCGCGCTTTCGACCGAATTCGTCCCCGTCGTCGACGTCCCTTCCATGAAGTTTACCCCCTTGCGTGATCTTCAATTTTCGGCTCAGGCCACAAGATATTGTGTCTCGCTGGCTACCGAACCACCATATCTATGGATGTCCCCCCCATTTGTCGAGCAAGATCTGTGCTGGTTTTTCTCTACTGTTCAGACAGGCAGCAAGTACCAGGTACAACTGCATAAGGACGATTCAGTACTGAAAAATGGGCAATCCTTGACGCCCGTTCGGATGTCCTGTTTCTGTCCCCGCCGACCGCTCTTTCGACACCTCTGATGGGTAGTTTCGACAACGTTTCACACGTTCGGCCGCGACGCGGCTGAACGCTAGGTGAAAGGAAGTGGTTTTTCACAATGAGACTCGAAGTTACTTCAACGTTTTCCGGGCATGGTCACCGGCGTCTGTCCGATGCACTTCGTCTGCAACTGCATGAGCTCGAACCGTCGCTGGGAGTTCCGTCATTGAACGCCCTTCGACTGATGGGCGGACCGGCATACTTCAAGAGTGCGGCGAAAGTCGTTGCCGCGAAAGCGACTCGCTTCATCCCAAATCCGGTTCGTCTGCTCGAAGTGTTCGAAGCCGGCAAGGATCCGAACAAGCGCTTGGGCAAACGCCGCTC
>CAYOAK010000349.1:0-2632 GCA_964401925.1 uncultured Bdellovibrionales bacterium
TCGCCATTGATCATTCGAGTGTCCGAATTCAGCTGCACGCCGAGTGCGCCGGACGAAGGTGCGTCGAAGGGCTGAAGCGGCTTTGCAGCAAGCTCCGTGACTGATCTCAGAAGTTCGCCGACAGCTTTCGGGGCGTTTGCGAGAGACTCGTCGACGGCCAGTTGCAACGCACGGAGCTTCGGGCTTCCCGGGAGGTAGGTGTTCTCCCAGTAGCCGACCGGGCTCTCGAAATTCAGGTTCTCGGTCTGAGATCGGAGGCGCAGCAGGGCGTCAAAGGCGTTGTGCTCTTGGGCCTTCTGCGCTCGCGCAACGTCTTTGCCCGCTCCTTTCTCGGTATCTCGCTTTTGGTCTGAGAGTTGAAAGGTGGTTTCGTAAGGAGTGCCGTCAATAGGTGCGTCTACACCGCTCAGCAGCTTTGGAGCCGTGCCCGGTGAGATCATTCTGCGGCTCTTCGCATTTTCCCTGGCGCGAGCCACAGCCGGCGCTCGTTCGCCGGGGAACGACTCATCCGATGAAATCGAAGCCCCTTCGGCGGAGTCCCCTGCCCCTTCCATCTCCATCACTGCTTCGCCTGCGGCGGCTCCGCCGACGGCCCGGTTTTGTGCTTCTTCTTCGTAAACCGAGTCGGCAAGCTTCTTCAGACGCTCGTGAATCTGCTGATCGGTCAGCGAGTCCTCCGAGAGAGTCTTGTTCTCCTTCGCCTCGAACGCACGGCGATTGAGCTCACGATGCGCTGAGAGCTTATCCATCTGATCCGCGTCCTGCTTTGCAGGTGCTGCCGCCGCTGCGGGGGCCGAGGTCACCGATGATACGGAGCTTTGCGGCATCATGCCAAATGTTCCGGTGTCGGCCTTCTCCTGCGCCGGTGCAGGAGACTTGGTGTTCAGAGCATCAGCACGTTTACCGCGTAAGGCTGCACCGTTTCCGGCAAATACGGTCGATTCGGTTTCGGTTTTAAACTTTGCACCGGCTTTCCCGCCACGTTCCTCATCACGTATGGCGAAGTCGGCGCTCTCAGCACCGCGCTCGAGTTCCTCCATCTCCTTAACGATCTCGTTCTTTCCCTCTGGGGCGACCCGGCCAGGAGCTTGCTCAACCTTCGCGAAGTCGTCTTCTGCTCTCGGCCTCTGACGATACGCCGGTTCACTTCGCTTGGTGGTGGAGACTCGATCCTGAGACGGAGCACGTGATGCGGGCTGATTGAGCGGAGCCATCTGAAGATCGACCGCGCCGATAGAGGAGCCGATCGACCGGAACGATTGGCTTGCAGTCATGCCGGTGCTGCGAACAACCATCGTGCCTAAGCAGATCGTTCCAAGGCCAACGGTTACCGCCCGAAGGCGCATCCGCATCGCGCGGCTTGGAGAGAACATGGCTCCGGGGACGACTACGATCATCGCCACGATAGTAACAACAACGATAATCGCTCCGAGCGAGCCCTCGACGAATGCTGCGGCCAGGGTCGATCTGCCCGTCCGGCTGATGGCAAACGATGCGAGAAGCACCGCTGTAACGATCGCGCGGTTTCGAGCGGCGGGGCTTCGCCGCGCGGGGACCGGAGCGGCGAACGCTTTCTCCGTTAGCGGTTTCTCTAGGCTCGGGGTCGCTTGATTCAGGTCCGCAAGGATTCTCGCGGTGACTGCTTCTTCGGGTTGAATCTCCGGCAGCTCGGTGAAGAGCGAATCGAGCTGGAGCAAGCTCTGTTGCAACTCCATGCACTCGGGGCATTCATGCAGGTGCTTCTGAAGCTCTAGTTCGGAGATCTCGTCTCCGCCAAGTAAGAGTTCCTTAATCCGTTCGCAGTATGAGCTCATTGCAACACCTCTCTGCGAATTACAGCATTTCTACGGGTCAGCGCCGTGGCGAGCTTCAGACGCCCGCGACGAAGATGAGTCTTCAATGTGTTCAATGGAATCTCTAGAGACTTAGCGGCCTCGGCCTGATCCATGTGCTCGATACAGACGAGAATAATAACTTCGCGTTCGGAGAGATTCAGCCGCTCGATCTCCTTCTCGAGCCATCCGGCTGACTCGCGGGCTTCGACGAGATCTGCCGAGGTCAATTCGTCGACCATGACCGGCTCTTTGTCCGTCAGCTGCTCGGACCACTTCACTGCTCCGAGCTTCCGGAAATGGTTGCGAGTAGTGTTCACCGCGATGGTGAAGATCCAGGGAAACATCGCCCGCTCGCCGTCGTATTGTTCCCTCGCCCGGTGGATCTTTAAAATGATCTCTTGGAACAGATCATCGCGATCCGCGGGCTTCACTCCGGCCCGGACGAGATACGAATAAACTGGTCCCTGAAACAATTTCATAAGCTCCGAAAAAGCTTCGGAGTCGCCATTCCGATGACGCAGGAGGAGAGACCGTGCGACGGCCTCGGGGAAAACCCTTTTCTTTGACGGTGCGTCTTCCAACCCTGCCTCGGCTAACAACTCTTCGGCATTCACTAGTCTGTTTACCCAAGAGCGTGGGTGGGAGTTTCAGAAAGTTCACGGGGAAGAGCCAGAGAGTAAATTCGACTAGTTAGTCGGATTCTGGGAGGACCCCTTGAGCGCCCGCATAAGAGTTGAAGCGCGAGTCATGGAAGCGGGAAGAACGCAGCCGGCCCTCCGGAGGATCTGTGCCGACCA
>CAYOAK010000350.1:0-2629 GCA_964401925.1 uncultured Bdellovibrionales bacterium
TATCCTCTTCGACTGACTCTTTCACTGTCAGGGACCCGACGGTTGGAACGGATTGTGGCGCGTGGTTTGCCACGAATCTGACACGGCAGCACTGGAATCAGAAATCCCAGTGTCCAGGTTTTGACCCAGAGGATCTGAATGATAGGTGAAGCTCGAGAGGTTACAGAAGCACGTGTTAAGCGAGAACTGCGTCTTGTCTCCTCATCCCAGCCCGCGGCCACGAATGCCGCATTCCGGACAATAGTAACGAACAACCCGGACATGCACCGGGTTTTCAATACTGTCGAGCGGGTCGCCCAGACCAACAGCACGGTCCTCATCCTTGGCGAATCGGGCACCGGGAAGGAGCTCATCGCTCGCGCAATTCACGACATCAGCAGCTCAAAAGGGAACTTCGTTCCGGTCAACTGCGGCGCGATCCCCGACAACCTGCTTGAGTCCGAGCTGTTCGGGCACGAAAAAGGCTCGTTTACGGGAGCTGTCGCTTCTAAGCCGGGCCGCTTTACGCTCGCCGAGAACGGTACGATCTTCCTCGATGAGATTGGTGAGATGAGCCCGCACCTGCAGGTGAAACTTCTGCGCGTCCTCCAAGAGAAAGTCGTCGAGCCGGTCGGCTCGATCAAGGCGAAACAAGTGAACGTCCGTGTTGTCGCTGCGACAAACGTCAATCTCAAAGAAGCAGTTCGCGCCGGAAAGTTCCGGGAAGATCTGTATTACCGTCTTCAAGTGGTGCCGATTGAGCTCCCCTCGCTCCGCGCACGTGGTGAGGATGTCCTATTACTGGCGGACGCATTTGCTAAGCGCTTCGCCAAAGAGACAGACCGCCGGCCGCTCGTGTTCAGCCCGGAAGTTTGCGAGCTTTTCGCCCGCTACACATGGCCCGGAAACATCCGTGAGCTCGAGAACCTCGTTGAGCGGCTATCGATTCTCGTCGAAAGCGATGCGGTCTACCTGAATGACCTCCCGCCGGATCTCTCGGAAACGCGAAGCAGTCATTCCGCAGCCGGTTCGTCCTTTACGATCCTTCCCGCCGAAGGCGTCGATTTCAACGCCGTCGTCGATTCGTTCGAGAACAGCCTCATTCTTCAGGCGCTCGAGCGCACAGGAGGAAATAAGAAGGCAGCAGCAAAGCTTCTCAAGCTGAACCGGACAACTCTTGTCGAGAAGATCAAGAAGAAAGGCCTCGTGGTCGGAGACGACGGGGAGGATCAGAACGCATGAGAAGCTCGATTCTCCTCTACACCATCCTCGTTCCGGCACTCGCACTCGCAGACTCGAATGGCGTTCCGATCCGTCAGCTCACCGCAGGCGGGCAGCATTTCGACGCGCTCGTAGCGGCGGCCGATAAGAGCGATCTCTCTCTGGAAGATCACCTCTCAGCTGCGCGCAGTGCCTGGGCACTCGGACTTGCCGAGGCCGCCCGCAAGCACTGGGACGAAGCGCTCGCGAACGAAGCCTTCCAAGGCCAAGAGCGATCCAAAGAGCTCCTCGGCCGCGCGATCCTCGAGCTCCAAGAGGGCCGCCTCGAAGATGCGCGCGCGCAGGCGGAGAGAACCGCAGCCACCATCCCGTCCTCTGAGCTTCGAGCGCAGTTCTGGCTCCTGATCGCCGAATCACTCCGCCTTCAAGGAGCACTCAGCCAAGCGGAGAGCTACTACCAACGCGCGGTCGCGGAAGCATCCGGCGATACGAAGAGCGAAGCGAGCTATCTCCTCGGCGAATGTCAGCTGAAGCTCGGACGAATCAACGATGCGCGCTACGCGTTCGCGGGGGTCGAATCCACGGGAAAGTTCGCCGTGCCCTCCATTAAACGGCTGATCGAGATCGATCTGAGCCAGAAGACCTTCGAAGGTGTTCTGACCTGGGTTCAAGAGGGCCGCGAAAATTTTCCGAGCGAATTCGAAGATCCGTGGGTCAGCTACGCACATTCCGTGGCTCTCGTTGAGGTCGGACGTCTCGACGATGCCGCCCGCGAAGTTCAGCGAATGAAGGTGCGCCACTCCGATAACGAGCCCTGGTATCAGGTCGCTAACGCTTCCTACGAAGCAAAACTGCTGCGCGCTTCCATGCCGGCAGAAAGCGCCACTAAGGAAACTGCACGGGGGATGCTGAAGTGATTCAAGAGGATCAGACCCGGCGACTCGTCGCGATGGGGCAGATGGCTGCCTCACTCGCACACGAGATACGCAACCCGCTCGGGGGAATGGAGCTTTTCTGCTCGCTGCTCTTGCGCGAGCTGAAAGATGAGCCGAAGCGCCGGGAGATCGCCGAACAGATTCTCAAAGGCATTCGCACGGTCGACCGCGTCATTCAGAACTGCCTCCAGTTTGCACGCGAGATCATTCCACAGAAAACTCCGGTTGCCGACCTCGCTGCCTACCTCGAAGAGATCTCCGAGCTCGTGCGTCCTCGCGCGAAGGACTTCGGCGTGACGATTCGAGTGACAACGGCGAATATCTCCTCCGCGGAGTTCGATCAGTTTCAGCTGCAGCAAGCCCTCATAAACCTCCTCTCGAACGCAGTCGATGCAGTCCAAGAGCGGGCACGAAAGAGCCAGCGCGATGGTACCGGGGAGTTCGAGCGCCTCGTTCAGGTAAAAGCCGCGGCAGTGAACAACGAGCTCACAATC
>CAYOAK010000351.1:0-2629 GCA_964401925.1 uncultured Bdellovibrionales bacterium
TCAACGTATACCTTTTCGATCCAACCCTCGATTCTGGTTTGCACCTTTGAGAATCGCGTCTCGTCCATGGCAACCTTGCCGACGGCGCGAAACGAATGGGTTCCTGGACCGGCCTTAACCTCACCGAACTTTACACCAATGAGTTGCTGCTTCTCTGCACTGACTCGAATCGTGCCCATCGGCATCGCGGCCGGATCGTTCTCGTACACCGGTTCAAGATCACTGCCGGTTTCGGGATTGATACCCGGCTTGTCAGACTTGAAATTCGGAGCCTTCGGATCTCGGTAGTAGAGGATTTTGCCACTAGGTCTTTGTGGCTCCATGCCGGCGGGATGAGCAGAGTCATCGTCCGGTACGAGTTTCATGCCGCAGATCGGGCACTCCCCTGGCTTATCCGAGTGATAGTTCGGATGCATTGGGCAGTGGTAACCTTTGGGCTTGTTCGTTGAAGTGTCCACATCATGTCGCGGCCCATACCAGCGGCCGTAGCCGAATCCAGCGACAAACCCGATCGCGATGAGTAAAACAAAAAGAAGAAGTCGGAACGCTTTCATGGAGTGCCTCATTGGATCAGCAGACGTCCCGTCATCTCTTCGAGACGGGCAAGGGCGAGATAGAGATTCTGCAGCTCCTCGTAATAATTCATCTGATATTCGACGATCGTGACGTAGTTCATATACACCGTCAGAAAATCAACGGCACCGGTCTCATACGAGGACAGCGAGGATTCGAGGGCTAAGCTAGCCTGCGGGATCACCGTCTGACCGTATAGTTTGACCAGTTGTGATGAGGTCTCTGCCATCAAGTAATCGTCCTGAACCCGAAAATGGAGTCCCTGATTTGTGGCTTCGTAGGTTCTTCGTGATTGAGCCAGATTTTGGGATTGCTCCGTTACTGCCGCGCGTTGCTTTCGGAAGTAGTAAAGCGGGATCTTGAAGTCTGCGCGGAACATGTACATCGGCGGCATGCTGCCCATGTTGTAGTAGCCGCCGTTCAAGGTGACGTCGGGATAGTATTCCTTTCGTGCCATGTTGACTGCGAGTTCAGCGCGCTGAATCATCTTTTCATCCCGACGCAGCATTGGAGAGTTCTCTCGGGCCGCGGCGTAGAGATCCTGGAGACCAGCGGGCAGATCTAGCATGAGGAGTTCGGCGGGTCGGCCGAGCGGCGAACCTGGAGAGCGGTTAACGATGCTGTTGATCTCAGCTTCACGAGCCTTCTTTTCCCGTTCGAGTTGCACCCTCTTTGTTTCGAGGATTGAGATCTGCGTTTGTGCCTTGAAGACGTCTTGTTGCGCTGCCTTGCCGACCGAGTATCGAGCTTCCGTGATTTTCAGAAACTTCCTAAGGAGGTCCAGGTTCCGGCTGAGCACATCGACCGCTGCAAAAGCATAGGCTCGACGGAAGTACGCCTGCTTGATACGGGCGACGATGTTGAGTTTTGTTTGCTGATACTGTTGCCACTCGGCTTCGTATTCTTTTACAGCCATGTCGCCGGCGAGCTTGCGCTTGCCCGGAAATGGAATCTCCTGGGAAACCATCACGCCGATGTTGCTCGTGACCTCGGTTCCCAAGCCCGCCCCAGGCCAGGGCCGGCCGCTACTGTTGTAGCCGGGTGAGAACATAGGGTCTGGGAGACTGCTCACCTGAGTAGGGCGTTGGCGCGCGGCTTCGTAGCGCTTTTGTGAAGCGAGTATCTCGGGATTGTTGTTGAGAGCTTCCCTCAACAGATCCCCGAGTTCAGTCCGGTCCGGCTGGCCCCAAAGGTTGGAGAGGGAAATTGGCAAAAAAAGCAGTGCCCTTCGCATCAAACGTGATCGCACCGTGGGTTTTCCTTCCTGGCTGGCACCGGAAGACATAAAGGCAATACGGGTGCCAAGCGGCTTCGCTGCGAGCTAGGTTCTTTATTTCAAAGCACGATGCCTCGGCAGCAGGTGCCTATGGACCGGCCACATCCGGTTTGGAATTGGAGATTCTCGGGCTACCGCTGGAGAATATTCGGCAGCATTGGTTTCGAACAGGTGCCGTCAGGTCGCTCCTAAAGCATATGAAATCATTTTGGCTGTGCCTTCCGGTCACAGATGGCCGCGCAAGTGCAAACGCCATGTGTGGTGAAGGACAGAACAAGAACTGCGGTGTGCTCGCTTGGTAGGGCATGCATTGTGTTCCTCCTGACCCTGAGCTCTTCACTGCTCGCTGCAGGAGGAGTCGAGCATTGGGAGCAAGTATTAAACGAGGTGCTTGAACGCGCAGAGCAGGAGAGGCGAATGAGCGAGGAGAGTGCTGGAGCGACACACGTTCCGGAACTCCTCCGGCAGCCGGACAGTTTTGCGAGCACCCTGACGTTAGAACCAACGATCAAGGGCTTCGTGCGATACTTCCAGGGGACTGGTTTCAAAAACTATGTTGCATCGGTTCGCCGGTTGCAGGCGTATCAGCCGATGATTGCGCGCGTTCTCAGAGAGGAAGGACTTCCGTCTGAGCTGATATGGATCGGACTTGTTGAGAGCGGATATGACCCGGACGCCCGATCACCGGCGAATGCTGTCGGGATATGGCAACTCATTCCTGAGACCGCAAAGAGATTCGGGTTGAGAGTCGGCCAGAGCGATGATCGAAAGGACCCCGTG
>CAYOAK010000352.1:0-2588 GCA_964401925.1 uncultured Bdellovibrionales bacterium
GGATTCGCGCGATGCTTCGGCGGAGCAGAGCCGGCATGCAATCGATCGGCGGATCAATCAGTTGCGGATACGCGGTGACGGACAGATCGTTTACGCGGATTTTTTGAAATTTCTCCCGGACCGTCACTACGGCGCGCGCAGCGATCTTGTTGTGTCGGTATATGATCGAGAGGCCGCGTTGCGGATTACGGGCTGGAATGTGCTCGATGCCGGCGCCGAAGGGTTCTCGAAATTCTGCTACGGGGGGATCCAGTCGTTCGATCAGTTCACTGCGAGTCACCGGCGATTCCGGCTGCTGGGTTCAACCGAGAACGGTTGGGTTGTGACCCTGCTGCTCGAACGCGGGGCAAAGCTTGAGCTGCTTCAAGCCGTCGAAGGAATTCCGGTGTATCAGGTAACGCTCGCGGAGCGCGCTTCCACTGCCTCGGCAAAGTCGGCCGCCGGTTCGAACTGATAGACCTTTTGCTCGACTCCTGCTGCGCGGAAAAAGGGAGGCGCTTGGACCCAAGTTCATTTGGTGAGAATTTCGGCGATTTGTTTGGCGGCAGTGCCGTCACCATAGGGATTTATCGCCCGAGACATCGCTTGATACGCGCTTTGGTTATTGAGTAAGTGCGAGGATTCCTCGTAGATGCGCGCGGTTGCGGTGCCGACAAGGCGCACCGTCCCGGCAGCGACGGCTTCCGGCCGCTCAGTCGAGTCGCGCATCACGAGCACGGGCTTGCCCAATGCGGGGGCTTCCTCTTGGATGCCGCCCGAGTCGGTAAGGATGATCGCGGCTCGCTGCATGAGGTGCACGAAGGGCTCGTAGTCGAGCGGTGCGATAAGCCGGATTCGATCAGTTGATCCGAGCTCAACTCGGAGAGTTGTGCTGACATTCGGGTTCGGATGGACGGGCAAAACGATCTCGATGTCGGGGAACGCCTTAACGAGTTGCCGGAGAGCGGTGCAGATCTGCTTGAGCGGCTCACCGAAATTCTCCCGGCGATGAGTGGTTACGAGGAGGATGCGCCGATCGGCTAGGCCTTCAAGGGCGGTTTCATCGAAAGTGTGCGGGCGCTTCGCGATCTGAAGCAGCGCATCGATGACGGTGTTCCCGGTGATGTAGATGGAGCCCGGTGACACGCCTTCGCGCAAAAGATTATCGCGGTTACCGGCGGTTGGAGCGAAATGGATATCGGCGAGTGAGGAGAGAAGGCGGCGATTGAGCTCTTCCGGAAAGGGGCTCAGCTTGTTGTAAGTGCGCAAGCCCGCTTCGACATGGGCCACGGGGATCTGCTGATAGGAAGCACACAGTGCACCAAGGAAGGCGGTGGAGGTGTCGCCTTGGACGATGACCAGATCGGGCCGGTGCGTAGCGAGAACGGGTGGGAGAAGTTGAAAGATGTGGGAGGCGATCTCCTCGAGAGACTGTCCATGCCGCATTAGTGCCAGATCGACATCGGGCTTGAGCGAGAAGAGGCGAAAGACGGAGTCGAGCATCTCCCGATGCTGACCGGTGGAGAGTAGCACGCACTCGGAGCGGCCGCCTGCGCGCAGAGCAGACACGACTGGGGCGAGTTTGATCGCTTCGGGTCGCGTGCCGGCGATGAGCAGGATTTTCTTTCGGGCCATTGAGGGGACAACTTAGCTGCATCCTGGGGAACGCTAAAGGGCGCCGGTGAGAAAAGCACCGTCATTTTCGGGCGCTGGACCCTGTAACGGGGATGAATTTCGGCCGACTAACCGGCGTCAGTTCAACCATGCGCGGAGAGGATGCGGTGAGTGGAGAGTTCCCGATAAGGGCGATATTGGGTTTAGCGCTGCTTGTATTGGCGCTTATTTTGGTCCGGGATACCGGATCGACAGCCGAGGAGAATCAAAAGATGCCGCAGGAGCTGGGGCTCAAAGAAGCGACGTTTGCCGGGGGCTGCTTCTGGTGCATGCAACCGCCCTTCGATCGCCTGCCGGGGGTGAAGAAGACCTATGCCGGTTACACCGGAGGAACGGTCGAGAACCCGACGTATCAGCAGGTGAGCTCGGGGGACACGGGCCATGCGGAATCCGTCCTCGTAGTTTACGATCCGCAATTGGTCACGTACGAAAAATTGCTCGAAACGTTCTGGCGCAACATCGATCCAACACAGATCAGAGGCCAGTTTGCAGACCGCGGTTCGGAATATCGCACGGCGATTTATTATCACGACGACGAACAGCGAAAGCTCGCGGAACAATCGAAATACGAGCTTGAGCGGTCAAAGAAATTTGACAAACCAATAGTAACGACAATCGAACCTGCATCAGCCTTCTACCGCGCCGAAGAGGAGCATCAGGATTATTACAAGAAAAGCGCTATTCACTATAAGCTCTACAAAATGGGCTCCGGCCGCGCCGATTACCTCAAACGCACCTGGGGTGAGGACCCGCCTCACTGACATTGGACATTGTCTCAGAGACGGTGACGAGCGCGCGATGGAGCGTGTGCATGAGCTGCTTCCTCGGCGGGAGCACGCCGCCAAATTTGGTCGTGGATGGTCATCCACGGTGGATTTCTGGCTCAGAATCGGTCGTCAGCGTGGAGAAAACAGCAGCGCCTGGAGCGGGATTCG
>CAYOAK010000353.1:0-2579 GCA_964401925.1 uncultured Bdellovibrionales bacterium
GTAAGCGTTCCTCCTGGCACCTGAAGAATGGCTCATTCTTCTCGGACGAGAGGGTCTGCGACGAGATCGAGTACAAGAGAATGAAAGTCACATGAGAACCAGAGATTGAAAGTCTCTAGGGTTCTATTTTTAGGCCAGTCCTTTGGCACGTTCGACCAGCCGCTGAGAATATCTTCAAAGATGAGGCTGAAAAACTGAGCAAGAACTTGTTCCTTGTGGACGTCGTCATCGTAGTCGGGAATGAGGTAGGCGGTTGAATCGTCCTCATACTGCTCAAGAGTAAGTTCGCATGAGTCGGGTATTGATCTGAGCCACTGAAAGAATGGTTCTTTGGGATGTATGATCACAATAGAGCGATTGATCATGGTTGAGCTTTGATAATGGCGGAATTCTTCCACTGATGCGGAAGTAAATCTTGAACGGAGTTTCC
The DNA here is from genome assembly GCA_964401925.1 of uncultured Bdellovibrionales bacterium. GTDB lineage: Bacteria > Bdellovibrionota_C > UBA2361 > SZUA-149 > JADYYL01 > CAYOAK01. The sequence goes on from CAYOAK010000353.1 coordinate 431, forward strand.
TTTGAGATGAACTCGTCGGAGAACATCGTAGAGGTATTCGAAAGCGTTCACTCCATTTAGCTTACAGGAGTTGAGGAGTGTGTAGAGCACAGCGGCGCGCTTTGCTCCTTCATGCGAGCCTGCAAAGAGATAATTCTTTCGTCCGAGAGCGACGGGACGCATTTGATTTTCGATAAGGTTGTTGTCGATCTCGTATCTGCCGTCACGGAGATAGCGGAACATCGCAACTCTTTGGTCCCAGGCGTAGTTCAGCGCCTTGGCGTAGATCGATTGCGGCAGCGTTGAGCGCCGCTGCCCCCGCAGCAGACGGTAGAGCTTCTTTAGGATTGGAAACGCTTTTTTCTTTCTTCGCAGGTAACGCTCTTCGGGAGGCCGCTCCTTAAGGGAGCGCTCGAGCTTATAGAGCTCGGCGATGAGCATGAGGGCTTTTCCGGCAGCGCTCCTTGAAGAGCTTTGTGCCTCGATGAACTTCCTGCGGATGTGCGCCAAACATGCGATGCGCTCACAGGCGTCGGGAAGAAAGACGGGATTGTATCCGGCATAAGCGTCGGTCTGGAGTCGCCCTTTAAAATCCTTCAGCAGTTCCCGGGGCACTTCCCCGGCTCGACTCTCTGCATAGTGGAAGAGCACCCGGTTCGGTGGACCAAGGATCGACCAGAGATATCCGGTATGTAATCTCCCTTGGACCTCGGGATCTTGAACTTTGAGCGTTGTCTCATCCCCTTGCAGATAGCTCTCCGAAAGAAGCTCCTTTTTGAGCGCCTCGTAGATCGGCATTAGGAGTTCTACGGCTCCTTCCACCCAGCCGCACATCAGTCTCCGCGGAAGGCTGATTCCGTGCCGCTTGAAGATCTGCTCCTGGCGGTAGAGCGGCAGGTGGTCCTGATACTTGGAGACGAGAATCTGAGCGAGAAGTCCCGCTCCGGCTTGTCTTCTCTCGAGCGGCTTCACCTCCGGAGGAAGGGTCGGGACATAGACTCCGTTCTTACAGCTCCCGCAGGCACGTTTGAGCCGGACATGTTCGATGACCTTGAATGACGCGGGGATAAACTCCAGCTCTTCGCTTATCTCTTCACCGATGACCGGCATCTCCCGGTCACAGCCAGGGCAGCACAGGGATTCAAGATCGTATTCAATGCGCTCCCGGGGAAGAGATTCGGGAAGCTCTCTTTTTGTTCTTGTCTTTCGAGCGTGGCCTTTAACTTCAATGGCCAGCTCTGGAGTTTCTTCTTCCGCCGGGGCAAAGGCGAAGAGTTCCTGTTGTTCCGATTCCGAGAGCTTCTCGCTCTTCTTCCCGTAGAGATTCTTCTTCGCCTGAACCAGCAGATGGTGCAGCTTGTCGATCTCTTGATCGCGTTCTTGAAGTTCTTGATCGCGTGTGACGAGCAGCGATATCAGCTCACGCGGCGATTCAATCAGTGATTCGTATTGCTCAACGCTCACGCGTTTTTCTGTGACACAACTTTGTTAGGCGTACAACCCTCGCTCCGCGTCCCTTCGCAATTTGATGCGACAAAGATCGAGTCCCGAGAGCAGCTCTTCTAAATCCACTCCCGTAATATGCTCATACCCGTCACAGCGTTCAATTCGGAACACTCCTGCCTCCAGGCGCTTGAGCCAGACGGCGTAGCCATCCCGATCCCAATACAGAAGTTTGATCTTTCTCCGGCACCGGCTCACAAAGACAAACAACCCGCCAGAGAACACTGATAGATTCAGTTCCGATTGAACCTGAGCAGATAACCGGTCCATCCCCAGCCTCATGTCCGAGAACCCCGTGTGCACATACACTGCCGGGAACTCTTTCAGCGCTCGCATTGCTCAGCTCTGCAGCGCCTTGAGCACCACGGCGAGATTTTGCTCCGCTACCCGCAGCATAACCCCACCGCGAAGCTCAAGTTCAATCAGCTCCCGAGTTTCCACCCGCGCAAACCCAGCGCTTCGCCGGTGCCCTTTTTGAAGTTGATAATACAGCGACTTCGCGCTCACCCCGCGAAGCCTTGAAAACTCCGCCTGCGACATCCCGCTCTCGCGATATTCAGCTACCAGTCGCTCCCAGTCTATTCTTGCCATCTCTCCTCCAGGGTTGATGGCTCACTTCTCGCTTTTACTTACGCAGCGGAAAACATGGGCGGGGTGGAACGCTTAC
>CAYOAK010000354.1:0-2554 GCA_964401925.1 uncultured Bdellovibrionales bacterium
GCGGCGGAGTGGATTCCGCCGCAGCGGCACTGCTTCTTCAGGCGCGGGGGGCCGAGGTGATCGGCGTTTCAATGCAGGTCTGGGACTATCGGAATCACGGGGGAAATTCCTCCCGGGCGACCTGTTGCGCCCCCGCTGACTTCGAAGATGCCCGGACGATCTCGCGAATCGGATCGTTTCCGTACTACGTCTTTGATTTCGAGGATTCGTTCGAAGAGAGCGTGATCAATCCCTTTGTCCGATCATACCTGAGCGGTGAGACTCCGAATCCTTGTGTGGAATGTAATCGCAAAGTGAAGTTCAAGGAGCTTCGCCGGCGGGCACGCGCTTTGGGCGCAGACCGCGTTGCCACCGGGCATTACGCGCAGATTAAAGCGCTTTCATCGGGGGAGCTCGCGCTTTTTACCTCCGTCGATAAGCAAAAAGATCAGAGTTATTTTCTGTATGCGCTTACGCAAGACGAGTTACGGGAGACAGTGTTCCCCGTCGGCCATCTGACAAAACCGGAAGTTCGAACTTTCCTTCGGACGATGGGTGTCGAGATTGCAGAGAAGGCGGAGAGCCAAGATATCTGCTTTGTCACCTCAAGTGTTCCCGAGTTTATCGAGAAGAGGACCGGCCGGAAGCCGGCACCCGGTGAGATTCTCGATGAGCAGGGGACAAAGATTGGGGACCACACGGGTATCCACAATTTCACCGTCGGGCAACGAAAGGGTCTTGGCGGAGGAGCGAAGCATCCACTGTATGTGCTCCAGATCGATCCGAACACGAACGATGTCGTAGTAGGTCCTGAGGAGGCGCTCGCAAAGCAGGAATTTTATGTGCGGGACGTCAATTGGATCTCCGGTGAGCCGCCCCGTGGAACCGTAGAATCCCTGGTGAAGCTTCGTTACAGAAACCAAGGGGTGCGTTGCGAAATCACTCCCGTGGCGCCAAACGCGGCTCGTCTCCGATTTCTCAGTGATTGGACAGCTGTCAGTCCGGGTCAGGCAGCCGTCTTCTATGCGCTCACACCTGATGATGATGGTGACACGCAAGTCCTCGGCGGTGGTACGATATCGAGGGCGGAGTAGCGTGCGAGTCGCGTTTTCCACGATGGGGTGCCGAAGCAACTTTGCGGATTCCGTGGAGCTTCAAGCCGCATTGGCTCAGCATGGTGCCGTTCCGTGCGAGGCGTCCGCTGGCGCGGACGTGACGATCATCAACACCTGCACAGTGACCGACACCGCGGAGAAGGAGGTGCGCAGCCTGATCTCAACCGCGCGGAAGAACAATCCTAGCGGGCGGATTGTAGTGACGGGTTGTTTAGCAACTGTCGGCAGCGACGTATTCCAAGCGCTGGGTGAGCATGACTCCGTGGTGCCGCCAGGTCAGCGGAAGGATCTCATGAACGTGATCCTCAATCGCACCCCCGCGAAGGAGTTCATGAAAATCGCCCGAGTGATCAAACGGAGCGAGCGGCACACTTCGGCTGACATCGACGAGCCTCTCAGTGATGCGCTCCCGTCGCCGGAGGGAAAAGTCGGTGAGCTTCCGATGCGTAAGCGATTTCATCTCAGGGTTCAGGAGGGCTGCGATAACTTCTGCACCTTCTGCATTATCCCGTCGACGCGCGGGAAGGTCGTTTCCCGGTCGCCGGAGCGAATCATTTGGGATCTGAAGCAGCTCGCGAGCCTGGGCTATGAGGAGATTGTCCTGACCGGAACCCATCTTGGCGGTTACGGACAGGATATCGACTCCTCGCTGCAGGAGCTGCTCTATACGATTGCGAGCGCGAAACTCGTGAACCGGGTTCGGCTTAGCTCGCTCGATCCGGATGACGTGAATAGGGCGCTCATCGATATCATCGCCGAGAATGAGATCTTCTGCGGCCACTTGCACCTCTGCCTCCAGGCGCTCGATGATCTGATCCTGAAGCGGATGAACCGTGGATACCGGCTGGCGGAGGCGGTGGAACTGCTTGAATATGCTCGGAAAAGATTACCGAGCGCAGCTCTCGGCACGGACCTCATAACAGGTTTCCCGGGTGAGAGTGAGCAGCTGTTCGAGAAACAATGCTCCCGTTTCGACGAGATCCCCTTGAACTACGTTCATGTGTTTCCTTATTCGGAACGGGCAGGCACGGCGGCGGTGAGGCTGGAAGGTGAAGTGGAGGCCGGGGAGAGGAAGCGCAGGTCTGCGCGCTGGAGAGCGCTGGCTGGACGGCGCTACAGGGAGTTCGGGCGCTCCTTTGTAGGACGGGAAGTGGAGATGGTGGTGGAGTCCCTGAAAGAACGGGATGACGGTTTGGAGCTCCGCGGCACGACGCGCGAGTTCGTAGATGCACAGGCATTTCTTGCACGCTCGGGCGAGGCGCCCCAGCTTGGAAGGTGTGTCCGGCTCAGAGCAGCAAAGTTCGACGAGGCAGGAGAGACACTTCAATGCGGATAGTTCGGCCAGGAAAGCTCGGGATCCTTCCCGGCATTCAGAAAAAGCCCGCTCCCAAGGCAGAGGCACTGAAACAACGGGAGATCTGGGATGACTTTCCCGGATCAAAAAAGAAGAAGAAGAAGGA
>CAYOAK010000355.1:0-2553 GCA_964401925.1 uncultured Bdellovibrionales bacterium
AGCCAAGCTCTCCCCAGTAACTCCCGGAATCCGCTCCTCTCCGGCGCCGTAGATCTCCCCGACAACAAGCTCGTCGGCCGAGCGGAAACAGGTAAGAAATTGCGAAAACAGCTCCTGTGTGCGGCTGTAGCGGTGCGGCTGGAAGAGCACGATCATCCTGCCATCTTTCAGATAGGAATTTCTTAAGCCCTCGAGCGTGACTTCAATCTCCGTCGGGTGGTGGCCGTAATCATCTATCACCGTCACGCCCTTTGAGCGCGCCACAACCTCAGATCGCCGCGCGACGCCGGGATAATCCTGCAGCGAGAGAGCGACCTCAGACAACCCAAGGCCAAGCTCGATACCGACAGCACAAGCGGCGAGTGCATTCGAGATCATGTGGCGACCCGGCATCGGCAGAAAGTAACGTCCCGCCTCCTTACCTTCGTAGACGAGTGTGTAGGCAGTCCGGCCTGATTCGACAACCACATCACAAGCGCTCAAGAGCGAATCCGGTGTGAATCCATAAAGCAATGTCCGGCGCTTCGCCTTCGCCGCGAGAGATCGGACGACCGTATCGTCGGCACACGCCACGAGCAGCCCATAGAACGGAACCGCGCTCATAAACTGCTGGAACGCCTCTTCCAGTTTTCCGAAAGTTCCGTAGTGAGAGAGATGCTCGCGATCGATGTTCGTTACAACCGCAATTGCCGGCCGTAACGAGACGAAACTGCCGTCCGATTCATCCGCCTCCGCCACAAGAAACTTTCCTGTTCCGAGGCGGGCGCCGCTTGGCCTGCTCAATACTCTTCCGCCGATAATCACCGTCGGATCGAGCGCGCCTCGCTCGAGGATATGGCCAATCATCGTTGTGGTTGTCGTCTTTCCGTGGGCACCAGCGACTGCGACGCCGTATTTCATCCGCATCAGCTCACCGAGCATCTCGGCTCGAGGCAGTATTGGGAGGCCTTTTTCCTGAGCAGCGAGCAGCTCAGGATTAGACGGCACAATAGCCGACGACACGACGACGACGGTCGTCGATTCCGGAACATTCTCCGGCGCATGCGAATAGCAGATCTTCGCTCCGAGCTCTTCGAGATGCTCCGTTAATGCAGTCTTCTTTAGATCCGATCCGCTGACTGAATAGCCGAGGTTCAGCAACACCTCGGCGATTCCGGCCATGCCGACTCCGCCGATGCCGATAAAGTGAAGATTCTGCCTGTGTGGATGATACATCGAAGTTCTATACCGCCTGCGAAAACACCGGCCGGCTCGACTGCCGGTGGCGTGCCAAAAATGCGTCGAAAGTTGAAGCGATGCTTCGAGCGAAGTAGCGGCCGAGAGATGTGACCCGCAGCGAGCTCTCGTCAAGCTCGACTAACCCGTCGCGCATACTCTCTTCGAGCATTCCGAAGCTCTCCGCAAACCGCTCAATCGGATCCACTTCCCAGCGCGAAGCAATCTCAGAGAAGCGCACGACGCCGGTGCAAAGAATCTGCTGAATCACCTCTGCTCGAAGCTGATCGTCGACCGAGCAGCTGTATCCCCGAACGGTCGCGAAGTCACCATGCGCCACTCGCTGCTGATAAACAGCCGGATCTTTCTCATTCTGCGCGAATCCGGCGGGCAAAGTCGAAATCGAACTTGCGCCGAAGCCAAGCAGCGACGCCCCTTTGTGCGTCGTGTACCCCATGAAATTCCGGTTCAGGGTTCCGTCATTGAGAGCGCGAGCAAGCGAGTCTTCCGGCAGAGCGAAATGGTCAAGGCCGATGTGCAGGTATCCCGCGGCAAGAAGACGTCCGACCGCGAGCTGAAAAAGCGCGATTCGCTCCTCCGGCGTCGGGAGATGAAATTTGCGAAAGCTATTCTGAACTTTCTGCAACCAAGTCACGTGAGCATAACCATAAAGAGCGATCCGATCCGGGCGGATCTGCATGACGGAGTCGAGCGTCTTTGCAAAACCTTCGACCGTCTGGAGCGGCAGCCCGTAAATCAGATCCAGGTTCAATCCCGAAAAGCCCAGCCGCCGCGAATGATTCACCAGCTCGAGGGTCTGCTCGAAGGTCTGTATCCGGTTCACCGTCTCCTGCACTTCCGGATCGAAATCCTGCACGCCGAAACTCACTCGCGTAAACCCGCTACTCCGAAGCGCTTCTAACTGCTCTACCGAAGTCGTTCGCGGATCCAGCTCGACGGAAACCTCTGCATCTTTCGAAAGCTCGGGAAAAGCCGCCAGTGTCCGGCGGTGCAGACGGCTCATTTCCTCGGGCAGCAGAAAGTTCGGAGAGCCCCCGCCCCAATGGATCTGTGCAACCGGATTGCGGCGCTTCCCCAGAACCTGGAGATAGAGCTCCATCTCACGCTCGAGGGCGTCGAGATATGTCCCGCTGAGGGAACGATCATTGGTGATGACTTTATTGCACGCACAGAAGTAACAAAGCTGCCGGCAGAACGGCACGTGAAAGTACAGCGAAAGGGCGCGATCCGCAGTCGCTTCCTCCGCCAGGAGCTTCCGCCAATCCGAAGGGCCGAACGACTGAGTGAACTCAACCGCAGTTGGATAGCTTGTATAGC
>CAYOAK010000356.1:0-2529 GCA_964401925.1 uncultured Bdellovibrionales bacterium
CGTCTTCCACGGACACTTTCGAAAGTCACATCAAAGACACTCTTATCGCCGGTGCCGGGCTTTGCGACGAAGTGATTGTCGAGCTTGTTGTCCGAGAGGGTGCTCGCCGGATACCGGACCTGATCAATTGGGGCGTGAAGTTCGATCTCAACGAACAAGGCTCGAATTTCGACCTGCATCGGGAAGGCGGCCACTCGACCCGTCGAATCCTCCATGCCGCTGATTCTACCGGACACGAGATTCAACGCGCACTTCTCGTTGCAGCCCGGCAAGAAAAGAATATCCGTCTTCTCGAGAAGACCTGTGCGGTCGATCTCATCACAACTCACAAACTGAAAGTCGAAGCGGCTGTGCCCAATCGCGCTCTCGGGGCATATGTTCTCGACGCAGACGGCGTCGTGCGTACCTATGTCGCTTCCAAGATCTTGGTCGCAACGGGCGGTGCGGGGAAGATTTACCGCTACACAACCAATCCCGACGTCGCGACGGGCGACGGAATCGCGATGGCCTTTCGCGCCGGATGCCCGGTTTCGAATTTGGAGTTTTTCCAGTTCCACCCGACCTGCCTCTATCACCCCAAGGTTAAGAATTTCCTGATCACCGAAGCGATGCGAGGAGAAGGAGCCATTCTTCGCCGTCTGAACGGTGAGACATTCATGAGCCGCTATCATGAGCTCGCCGAACTCGCGCCGCGCGATATCGTTGCACGCGCGATCGACAACGAGATGAAGACTCACGGAGAAGAGCACGTTCTGCTCGACCTCACGCACAAGGGCGCGCCGTTCATCCAGTCCCATTTTCCCATGATCTACGAGCGCTGCCTGGGGCTTGGCATCGATATCACCACGGAGCCAATCCCGGTGGTTCCCGCTGCGCACTATCTCTGCGGAGGAGTGCAGTGCGACAGCTGGGGTCAGACGGCCGTGGAAAATCTTCTCGCCGCCGGAGAATGCGCGTCGACCGGCTTGCACGGCGCGAACCGTCTCGCCTCAAACTCTCTGTTGGAAGGTCTTGTGTTCGGCTTCCGGGCTGCCGAGCGTGCAATCTCTGAGCTCACGCCCTTGCCAAAATCCGTCACGATTGAAGAATGGGATCCCGGCACATCCCGTGAGAGCGATGAAGATGTCGTCATCACGCAGAACTGGGGTGAGATTCGCCGCTTCATGTGGAACTACGTCGGGATCGTTCGAACAACGAAGCGCCTTGAGCGCGCACTCCGCCGAAGTGATCTCATCGCGCAGGAGATCCAAGATTACTATTGGCACACACGCGTCACGACACCCCTTCTCGAGCTGCGCAATCTGAACCTTGTCGCGAGCCTCGTCATCCATTGCGCGATGCTCAGGAAGGAAAGCCGCGGCCTGCACTACAACCTCGATTACCCGACTTTAAACGACCGCCTGCGCCACGACACCGTGATTACGCCAGAGGCGTACTTTCACTACTCTCGAGTACGCTAAAGACCGGTGGCGCGGGAGCTCAGTCCGCAGGGGTTTCTGCGGTCGTGGACCTCCGCATTGGTCAGGCATATCGCTCAATGCCACAACTTCAGGTCTCTGGAGCATAATGCCGAGACTGGGAAATCGGAGGCAGGCCGATAATGAAGGATATGGCACGCCGAATGCGTCCGAAGGACCAGCCCTCGTAGGCCTGCCTGGCCGCAGGGGTCACGGCTCCCGCGTTTTCGGCTCTTCCTGAATTTATCCTGGGGTAGATAGAGATCGGCTGTTCGTTCGCGTTGCCAATTGTCGTGGCAGCGAAACGAAAGCTCGGTGCAGATTCAGGTTACCGTTCGTGGACGTCTCTGGAGCGAATCCCTCCCGAGATGTCCACTACAATATTTCGCATTGTCTTTGAGGCCTCTCTGCCCAGCAGAGAGCTCAGGGACGCAGCTCTGAGAAAACATTTCGGCGCCATCACCATTACCGAATGGGTCCCGCCGGAAAACCCAGGGGAGTTAGCTGAAAAGCTCATGCAGGCGACTATCGAGGCATCGGTTCGGACAGGCGGTTGCGCCATCGAAATCGACAGCTCCGATCGTCTGATCGTCGCCGCGCTCGGGCTCGCGACGCGCATGGGGGCGCTAGGCATATTTGAAGTCCCCGTGCTTCTCCCCTTCTACACGATGGGAGGTTCGACTTATCCGGTTCTCGACGTCGTCAACGGCGCTACGGCCAAAATGACGGTTCCGAGAAACGCTGTGTTCGCCGGGTTCTGTCGTATCTACGACGCAGTTCCCGTGTCGAAGAAGTGGCCGGAATAGACGACCCGTCTCCAACAAGGTTCGGGGAGGGAAGCTTCGGCTTCTCTCTCCTGCACCGGCTCTCGTTTTGTTTCACCGCAGGATTGAACCTACTGGTTCGAGGTGCCCTGAATCCGGAACACACCCAGGCAAGCATATTTCAGCTGCTCAAGCTGAGGCTCGAGCTTCTTCTCAAGGGTCTCCGCAATCGCCCACCATGACCGGTAGAGCTGCTGCTGGAGGACTTGCTCGCAGACGTCGGTGAGTCCAATCACGGTGTCTTCGAA
>CAYOAK010000357.1:0-2529 GCA_964401925.1 uncultured Bdellovibrionales bacterium
GGACTTCGTCCTTGAACAGCTCACGCAGCGGCTCGATAAGTTCGAGCTTCATGTTCTCGACGAGGCCGCCAACATTGTGGTGGCTTTTGATAACCGCGGATTGACCCACAACTGAAACGCTTTCGATTACATCCGGATAGAGCGTCCCCTGAACAAGGAATTTCACATCCTTGATTCGCGAAGCTTCATTGTCGAACACCTCGATGAAGACGCGCCCGATGGTTTTTCGTTTCGTCTCCGGGTCCGTCACCCCCGATAGCGGATCGAGAAACTCCTTCGCTGCGCGAACAAGCGTTACGTTCATCCCGAGCGGTTTAAGCGCGGTCATGACATCTTCTGCTTCGCCTGAACGAAGCAGACCGTTATCGACGAAGATACAGTGCAAACGATCACCGATGGCCCGGTGCACAAGGACCGCAGCCACTGTCGAATCGACACCGCCGCTCAATCCGCAAACCACATTGCCTGTCGGCACCTGCTCTTTAATCCGGCGAACCGTATCGTCAACAAACGATCCCGGGTTCCAATCTTTCTGAACGCCCGCCGTTTTGAAGAGGAAGCTCTCAAGGATCTCTTTTCCACGCGGCGTATGGTGGACCTCCGGATGAAACTGAACGCAGTAGATCTTTCGTTTTTCGTCAGCGGCAGCTGCAAACGGCGATCCGCTGGATGACGCGACGGCGTGGAATCCGTCCGGAAGCTTCGTGACCTTGTCACCGTGACTCATCCAAACGTTGATCGCCTCGCCTTTCTCGAACGAAGCAAACGGCCCGACCGGTGATTCGATCGTCACGATCGCTGGCCCAAACTCGCGCTTTTCGGCTTTGCCTTCAATCGAGCCCCAGCCTCCGACTACGCCGCCGAGCTCTGAAGCGATGAGCTGCATTCCGTAACAGATTCCGAGGATCGGCACGCCGCTCAGAAGAATTTCGCGCGTGACGCGCGGCGCATTCTCTTCATTTACCGATGCAGGTCCTCCGGAGAGGATTATCGCCTGCGGCTTTCTTCCGAGGACCCGGTCGGACTTCGCCGTGCCGGGCATGATCTCGCAGAAGACACCCAACTCCCTGACGGCTCGCGCGATAAGTTGAGTGAACTGCGATCCGTAATCGAGAATTAGTACTTTTGCCTGCATTAAGCCCTCAATGAATAGTTAGGTGCCTCTTCTGTAATATAAACGTCATGAACATGGCTCTCGCCAAGTCCAGCGCTCGTGATCCGGATGAACTCTGTTTTCTCCTGGAGCTCTTTGATCGTCTTTACGCCGCAATATCCCATGCCCGACCGTAATCCGCCGAGAAGCTGGAACACGGTTGAAGAGAGGGAGCCTTTGAAAGCGACTCGACCTTCGATCCCTTCGGGCACGAGCTTGCCCGGTTCGCTCATATCGCCTTGGAAGTAGCGCTCCTTCGAGCCCTTCTTCATCGCTCCGATTGAGCCCATGCCGCGATAGAGCTTGTAGGTGCGGCCTTGATAGAGAATCGTCGATCCCGGCGACTCCTCGGTACCCGCAAACAGCGAGCCGATCATTACGACATCGGCACCGGCGGCGAATGCCTTCACGAGGTCACCGGAATACTTCACGCCTCCATCGGCGATCAGTATGACACCACTTCCATGAAGGACTTTCGCCGCTTCAGCGATCGCGGAGATCTGCGGAACTCCGACGCCTGATACTACCCGCGTCGTGCATATCGAGCCGGGACCAATCCCGACCTTCACTGCATCGGCGCCCGCGTCCGCGAGAGCCTTCGCTCCGTCTTTTGTAGCAACGTTCCCGGCGACGATGTTCAATTTGGAGTAGGCCTTCCGTGTCCTCTTCAATGCTTCAACCACGCCCTTTGAATGTCCGTGCGCGCTGTCCAGCACGACGACATCTACTCCGGCTGCCATTAGGCGCTCGAGCCGCTCATCTAGATCCGTTGAGACCCCGATTGCCGCACCGACACGCAGCCGGCCGAGATCATCTTTCGAAGCGTTCGGGTACTTCCGCGCTTTCTCGATGTCTTTGATTGTAATTAGTCCGCAGAGCTTCTTATTTGCATCGACAACCAGCAGCTTCTCGATGCGATGCTTATGGAGCACGAGCTTTGCGTCTTCGAGATTCGTGCCTGGTGGAACCGTAACCAGCTCCTCCTTTGTCATCACCTCGCGGATTGGCCGCTGAAAGTTCGTTTCGAACCGGATGTCCCGGTTCGTGATGATGCCTGCGACCGTTCCATCTTCGTAGGTGACCGGCAGCCCCGAGATTTTAAATTCCGCCATGATAGCGAGCGCTTCGCCGAGGAGCTGCTCCGGCCGGACCCGAATCGGGTCCATGATCATGCCGCTCTCGGATTTCTTCACCCGCCGGACTTCCGCCGCCTGATCCTCAGGTGACATGTTCTTGTGGATGATCCCGACTCCCCCTTCTTGGGCCATGGCGATCGCGAGCGCCGACTCAGTGACCGTGTCCATCGCCGCGCTGAGCAGCGGGATGTTCAAAGAGATCTCTTTTGTCAGCCGCGTTCGAACATCTACGTCCTGATC
>CAYOAK010000358.1:0-2522 GCA_964401925.1 uncultured Bdellovibrionales bacterium
GTCGGCTAATCCCGTCCCCACGGGAGCTTCAACCGAACCGGCAACTCCCGCTGCAGAGCCGGCTCCGCAGCCGAACTGAGGACACCAGTGCCCTGGTGCTGAAATTGGTAGACAGGCACGTTTGAGGTGCGTGTGCTTCGTGCGTGGGAGTTCGAGTCTCCCCCAGGGCATTATATTCCGCACGGCCGGGAACCGCCGGCCGTAGCACAGTGTTTCTGATTCCGCGGGGAACCGCCCGCGGAAGGGGCACGCCTGGGAATCCTTCGACAGGCTCAGGACAAGCCGCCAGCCGCAGCACGGTGTTTCTGATTCCGCGGGGAACCGCCCGCGGAAGGGGCACGGCCGGGAATCCTTCGACAGGCTCAGGATGAGCCTCCAGCCGGAGCAACACTCTCCGATCAGCCATGCTCGCCTCCTCCACCCGTTCCACACCGAATCGCAGCGGCCTGACCTAGGTCGTTGTCATCAGCGTTCGAGGCGGGCTACACGAGCGGCTGAGCATCGACAGCGGAGACAGCGGCAATGAACCGAATATTGGCATTAGCATTCTGCCTGATGGCTCCAGCGACCGTATTCGCCGAAGGCGTGATCTCAATCGGCGTGATCATCCCCCTCACGGGGCCGCTTGCCGAATACGGCGTCGCCGCAAAGAACGGTATCGAGCTGGCCAAGCAACAGCATCCCGAGAATTTTGCGAGCGTGCGATTCGTTTACGAAGACTCCCGTTACGACAGCATGACCGCGGTTACGATCTTCGAGAAAATGCGGACCGATCCGAACTTGAAGCTGGCCTACGTTTGGGGCTTCGGCCCGAATCAGGCCGTCGCGCCGATTGCTGAGAGCCGAAAGTTCCCGATCTTTGCAGTGAGCGGGGAACGGAGCATTTCTAGGGATCGGAAATATGTGATCCGGTTTGGCTATTTTAACGAGCAGATCGCCCAGGTTCAGCGCCAATATCTACGGGAGCATGGGATGAAGCGCATTGCGCTTATCAAGACAGAGCTTGCCTACAACAATTCAGTCTATGATGCGCTCAAGGAGAACCTTGCTCCCGACGAGTCGATTGAACTGATCGACAACTACGAGATGGGCCAGATCGATTTCCGTCCCTCACTTCTCAAGCTCAGGGGGAAACACTTCGATGTGGTCGGTGCTTTCCTCGTCGGCAACCAGATCAGCCAGTTCTACCGGCAGGTCGCGGAGCTAAAACTGAAGCTCACGACCTTTGGCACCGATTTCTTCGAAGGAGCTGAAGAGGTCCGGCGAGCTGGCCCCGCGATTATCGGGGCCGTCTACGCCGGCCACTACGTCGATCCGGAATTTTCGAAGCAATACGTCGAGCGCTACGGCATTAATGCTCAGCTCTCGTGGGCGGCGAATGCCTATGAGTTCGCGATGCTCGCCGGGCGAGTCCTCGGGACACCGCCCCAGACGGCGGATGAATCAGGCCCCATTCTGGGACGCTTTCGCGGTCTGGGGCGGCAGCTGGGTGTGCTCGGTCCTTATGAGTTTGGCGAAAGCGATCATGGGCCCGCGTTCGACTTCTCTGTCGTTGCAAAGCGCGTAACGGCAGATGGTGTGGAGAACGTTCCGGTCATTCCGACGGGCCAATCCGTCAAGCCGGAGCCGATCGAGCGGCCGGGCGACGCTCCGAAGTAGCTAAAAGCGCGCTTCCACTGTACGCGCCGGCGGCATGTTGAGGAGTGTGACCTCAGTCTTCAAGCCGCCGCGCCGGGCCCGCTCGCGCTTCCACTCATCGATCACGCGCTCAACACCGCGCACCCGCTCACGTTCATGCTCCTTACGGAACACCTGACCCGCACGCCGCAACCCGAGGTACTCGTAGAAGGTGAGCGTACCGCCCGGCTTCAAAAGCCATTCGTAGAGATCGAGCACTTCGCGAACCATCGATGGCGTAAAGTTCGTAAATGGCAGGCTGCTGACAATGCAATCGAAGCTATGCGTCCGCTCGCGCCGGCGAAGCTCTTGAACGGGAAGCCCGAGAAAAACGATCTGATGCGAATGGCGCTGATACTCCGAGAGATGGACGAGGCGGTTACGGAGCGCTTCGAGCAGACGCACATTGATTTCGCACACGACAAGCTTGTCACCCGGGATGAGCGTCTTCAGCAGCTCCCGCGTCACCGACCCTGTTCCCGGGCCGACTTCGAGAATGCGCCTCGGAGCCATGCCGTGCTTCATCGATCGGGTCAGGGTTTTCGCGAGGACTCTGGAGCTGGGGACGACCTGGCCAATCTCCTTGAAATTTTTTGGAAGCTCAGCGAGAAATTTTTTCACTAGATCCCTCATCCAGCTTTTGACCACGGGAAAACACCCTCGCGTTCCGCAGAACGTAAGTCCCCCGGTAAGGTCCCGTCAAATTCGGCCCCCTTAACTTCAACGCAGTCTCGGCGGAATGGCTCACCGTAGCCTGATCGGGGTAAAATCCGAAAGCATCTGAAGCTGCAGACATTCAGCTCGCCTGCCCGCTCGGTTTCGGGCCGTCCGGACCGGGACTATAC
>CAYOAK010000359.1:0-2517 GCA_964401925.1 uncultured Bdellovibrionales bacterium
TTTTGCGATCGACCGCGCCGCCATCCGGGCGGGCCCCCCCGCGGTCCCAGTGAGGCGATACTTTGGACGTTCCTACCCCAACAAATTCGCATCGAACGAGAACAACGTCTCCTTCCGCACACTGTGCTGCGCGAACGCAATGTCGACCAGTTTCGTGACCAGCTGATCGAACGCTACTCCGCTTGGCTCCCAAAGATAGAAGGCGAGCGATCCAGGGATCGGATTCAGCTCGTTGAAGTACAGCTTCTCTCCACCGCCGCTCTTGTCGATGAGAAAGTCGATCCGTGACAGGCCCGCGCAACCAAGCGCCCGGAACACGTTGATCGCCTGACTTTGAACCTCGTTCGTGAATTCAGGTGAGATCGGTGCAGGGATTATTCTGTCAAGAGATGCCATCCCGGAGCTTTGTGCGCCCGCAGCAGGCGCTGTCTTCGAGCCGCCCGTCTTCGACTTTCCTCCTCCACCGCGTTTGTACTTCTCTTCAAACGTCAGAACTTCTGTGCGCGGTGTCGGTTGCTCGCACGTCGAGG
The DNA here is from genome assembly GCA_964401925.1 of uncultured Bdellovibrionales bacterium. Lineage (GTDB taxonomy): Bacteria > Bdellovibrionota_C > UBA2361 > SZUA-149 > JADYYL01 > CAYOAK01. The sequence goes on from CAYOAK010000359.1 coordinate 531, forward strand.
CTTGATCAGGAGGACCCATCACTGAGCAATTCACTTCAAAAAAGTTCGTCAGGGCTGGCTCAATCATGACCTGAGAATCAAGCACCAGCGCGGCCTCAATCCCCTCCTCAAGCTCTTTTCGATCTTTACAGCGCTTTACGCCGATGCTGCTCCCCAGCGAGACCGGCTTCACGATGAGCGGATAGGCAGACACCTTCTCTGCGGCAGCAATCTTTTCCGCCCGGAAGTTCGTCCATTCAAAGCGGTTGAAATCGAGCCAATCAAGGACGGGAACGCCGGCATCACGGCAGACCCGCTTCGTGCGAACTTTGTCCATCGACAAAGCGCTCGCCATCACTCCGCAGCCGACGTACGGAACATCGGCGAGCTCGAGCAGGCCCTGAAGTGTTCCATCTTCGCCTAGAGTCCCGTGCATCACCGGAAAGAAGACATCTGCCCAGAGGACCGGCGGCTTCTTGAACAAACCGGTCTTCTCATCCGGATGCAGAACAAGTTGGCGGCAACCCGGATCCGGTGAGAGCGATACACGATAAACGCCTTCGATCTCACCCGGATTGAACTGGCTCTTATAGGCTTTGATATTGTTCAGCGGCTCGCCGGAATACCAATGGCCCTGCTTCGTAATATAGATCGGCAGCACTGAAAATCCGGCGACCTCGAGCGCAGCCATTACTTGATGCGCAGAGATTACCGAAACTTCGTGCTCTCCTGAGCGGCTGCCAAAGATCACGCCGACGGTCTGTTTTGGACGAATGGACATAGCTTTCCTGGGAACGTTTCAAACTAACCGAAAGTGCGCGGGCGTGCACCTGAGTACAGGAAAACTGGGGCATCTGCTGGTCAGAACCAGAAAAAGAGGGCGGACAACATACCTCGCCCCTCAACCACATTACAGTTCTGCCTCTCTCTCGACTGCGACCTGAGTCAAGGCTTCGTTGATCAGCGCAGCCGCATCCCGGAACTCAGTCTGCCGTTCACCGGCTTTGTTGAGATCCGGCGCCATCACGGCCAGTACTGCCTGTTGAACATTGACCGGAAACGCTTCGACGATCGCCGCGATGCGGAGACCGTCAGCGTTCAATAGGATCCATACCGGCGATGGATGGCCGGATTCGTATGGCGCCACAAGCTGTGCTGTGATGAACAGCTTATATTGGTCGCCTCCGTCTTTTGCGTAGAGGAGGTTCAGCCCGATTCTCTGGCTGACCTCGCCGACACCGTTGAAAGGTTCGATCGCAATTCTCCGGAATCCAAATTGCGTCAGCTGTTCCGCGGCATTGAGCCGCTCAGCATGACTTCTCTTGGAATCGGCGAACACTCTTTCGAGCTTCGCGATCGCCGTACGTGATACTCCACTGCCACATGGCGCGTCGGACGCCCGCTGGGACTTAATGGAACGTAACATTCCAACCAGCGCGTCGAAGATGCGCATTTCACTTTCACCTCATTGGGCAGATGCCCCGGCGAAGGCTCGTTTGCGGCCTCCCCCAGCGATATCTGCCCGGATGCTCTCGAGGAGCGATTGAGCTTCTACAAAATCAACGGTGAGCTGAGTGAAAAGAGCGGGAGCCGAAACTCCGGCGCTTCCATTATGAACCGAAGCGTTGAAACCGCTTCACACGGCGAAAAACGAAGGACAACGAAAGTCGATCCAATGGGTTACAGCACCTCTCCAAGGTCATCGAAGCTTCGGGTCATTCCGCGTATTGGTCGGGCAGGTCGTTCTCAAAGAGGACGACATCACCAGCTACGACGATCTTCTCCATCTCTTGCCGGGCTTCTGCGAGGTTTTTTACAACTTTCAGCCGATCACCTGGAAACTTCGCAGCCTCAAGACCTTCGGCGATCGGGCGCGTCTGTTTCGGTCCGACGAGAATGACGTAGTCGCAGACGGAGGCGGCCTGGGAGCCGAATTCGCGGTTCTTTTCCACCTCGAGAACTCCGAGCTCGACCATGCCCGGCGTGATGAGCACCTTCTTTCCGCTTT
>CAYOAK010000360.1:0-2507 GCA_964401925.1 uncultured Bdellovibrionales bacterium
AACCGAGGCGCGTTGGATTCTCCATACTTTCGCGTTGCACCTTCGAAACGGATTGATACCGAACATGTTTCCGGAAGGGGAGCGAGGCGGGCTTTACCACACGGCCGATGCAACTCTCTGGTTCTTCCACGCGCTCTCCCGGTATTTGGATGCCACCGGCGATTACACTCTTCTGGAGCAGCTCCTACCGAAGCTCGTTGAGATCGTTGAGGCGCATCAACTTGGAACAGACTTTGGAATCGGAATGGATCCCGAAGACAAGCTGCTGCGCCAAGGGGCAGCCGGATACCAGCTGACCTGGATGGACGCGAAGGTCGACGACTGGGTGGTCACCCCGCGCCGCGGGAAGGCAGTGGAGATTAATGCGCTCTGGTATAACAGCCTCCGCCTCCTCGAGAAGTGGCTTGTCTATGAAAGCGATACCTGCCGGGGCAATGCGATCGGGGAGCTCGCCGATGAGGTTGCGGAATCCTTCAACCGCCGTTTTTGGAATGAGAGTACCGGCTATCTCTTTGATGTCATCGATGGTGAGGATGGAACCGATGATCCCGCATGCCGTCCGAACCAGCTGTTTGCACTCTTCCTTCAGTATCCTGTTCTGGAGGAGCGGCGCTGGAAGAGTATCGTCGAGGTGGCGCAAGAAAGGTTGCTCACGCCGGTCGGGCTCCGGTCGCTTTCGCGTGACCATCCCGATTACAAGCCGACATACTACGGCGACCTGCGGGCGCGCGATGCCGCATACCATCAAGGAACGGTCTGGGGTTGGTTGATCGGACCATTCATTGATGCTTGGCTCCGGGTGCATCCGGATCGCCTAACCGATGCCAGATCGTTTCTGAAGGGATTTGTTGATCACCTTGCAGAGGCGGGCCTCGGCACAATCAGCGAGGTCTTTGATGCGGAGGCGCCGTTTACGCCGCGTGGATGTATCGCCCAAGCGTGGAGCGTCGCAGAGGTCCTTCGGTGTTGGAAAAGAACGGCCGGCATTTCTTCGGAAAGCGCAGTGGACCGTAAGGAGGTGAGGTAGCTATGGCGTATTTGCCAATTGAGTCTTACGGATTGATCGGCGACTTGCACTCGGCGGCGTTGGTCGGGATCAACGGGTCGATCGATTGGTGCTGTCTTCCAAACTTCGATTCACCGAGTGTGTTTGGCCGCATCCTGGACGATCAGATCGGGGGACATTTCGAGATTGCTCCGGTTCACCCGGCGAAGCAGCGGCAGATGTATCTCCCGGACAGCAATATCCTCGTCACCAGGTCCTATACCGGTACCGGCCTCGGACAGATCGAAGATTTTATGTCCATTCCTCCCGGCGAGACGGAGCCGGCGATTCATCAGATTGTACGGATTGTGAAATGCGTTCGCGGTGAGATTACGTATTCGATGCGCTGCGCTCCCGCGTTTGATTACGCGCGGAAATCTCACAAATTGTTTGCTCATCCCGACGGGGCGGTATTCGAAACCGAAGGGCCGCAGAACTTTGCGTTAATCTCTTCGGTGCCGATCGTCATCCGTGACGCTGCTGTCGAGGCAGAGATTCATCTGAAGGAGGGTGAAAGTTTTTCGATGATCTTCGCCTCGTTCCCTGCCGTTACAATCAGCTCCCCGTTCGAGCTTGTCGAGCCGCCGCAGGTGCAGTTCGAGCGCACGCATCGCTTCTGGCAGCAATGGATCGCACGCTGCACGTATAAGGGAAGATGGAGCGAAATGGTTTATCGCTCGGCTCTTGCATTGAAGCTTCTTACGTTCCGGCCCACAGGAGCGATTGTGGCTGCTCCAACGACGAGTCTCCCCGAGGGAATGGGGGGCACGAGGAACTGGGATTACCGCTACACTTGGATTCGCGACGCCAGCTTCACGATCTACGCCCTTATGCGGATTGGTTACCACGAGGAGGCCACCGCGTTCCTTAGTTGGCTCGAAGCACGCTGTGACGAGATGAATACGGTGACGCGCGGTAAGTTCAATCCTTTTGCTTGGTTCAGCGGGCGGACAGGAGGCAGGACTGAGGAGGCGTTAAGTCCCGCAGTTCCGCCCCTGAACCTCATGTATGGAATTCGCGGTGAGCATATTCTTGCCGAAACCGAGCTCACCCATCTGAAGGGCTACCAGAATTCCCGCCCCGTTCGTCTTGGGAACGCGGCATACAGCCAGTTGCAGCTCGATATTTACGGCGACATTGTGGACGCGATCTACGTTTATAACCGCCATGTGCAGCCGATCTCAGCAAAGCTCTGGTCGAACGTCCGGCAGCTCGTTGACTGGGTGTCCGTGAATTGGGATCAACCCGATGAAGGGATTTGGGAATGGCGCGCCGGCCGCAGGAATTTTGTCTTCTCGCGGTTGATGTGCTGGGTCGCGCTCGACCGGGCAGTGCGCTTGTCATTCAACGACGGATTTCCGGGAAACACATTCAATTGGATGCAAGCGCGCGATCGAATCTACGATCAGATTATGGATCTGGGGTGGAAGAAACCCTTGAAGGTATCAAGGATATTTTGAGA
>CAYOAK010000361.1:0-2493 GCA_964401925.1 uncultured Bdellovibrionales bacterium
AGCATGGCTCAAAAAGTACCAATTGATGTCGAAAAGCGCGTGCTTTTCGTAGCACAGACAGTGAAAGAGGGTGCCATCACCTCGTCACTTTTGCGCAGCGCTAACCTCAGCGCAGCCGCATTCAGCGAGCTTCGTCAGCTCGTGGAGGAGATTCCGAAAGGCGCGGGGGCGATTTTGCTGACGGAAGAGATCCTGCTTTCACCTCAGATCGATGAGCTGATCGAGCTGCTCGAATCACAACCGCCGTGGTCTGATCTTCCGATCGTGTTGTTGATTCGAGGCGGAGCCGAATCGCCCGGCACATTCGAAACGATCCGCGCTTTGAGAAACGTCACCCTTTTAGATCGATCCGCGCCGAAGCGTTCGGTTGTCAGCGCTGTACTTGCCGCAGTCCGCGGGCGCGAGAGGCAGTATGAAGCCCGTGAGCATATCGAGGCCATCCACAAAGCGGAGATAAAGGCGCGCGAGCTTCAACAGCAACTTGCAATCGCCATTGACGCTTCGAGCTTGGGCACCTTTCACTGCGAAATGCCGCTCGGCAAATTGCATTGGAACGACACCTGTAAGAAGCACTTTTGGCTGGAACCGGATGTCGAGGTGGACATCGAACGGTTCTATGACCTGCTTCATCCGGACGATCGCGAGCGGACGCGCCAAGCGGTCGAGCGCTGTGTTACGGACGGAGAGACCTACGATATCGAGTACCGGACTGTCTCACCGGACGGTGAGATCCGCTGGGTACGCGCGACCGGACGCACTTACTACGATGAGAAGAACCGGCCGGTTCGATTCGATGGAACAACTCAAGACATCACAGCCGATCGACAGCGGGATGATGAGCGGCAGAGACTTCTCGAAAGTGAGCGCGCAGCGCGCGCCGATGCGGAGCGAGTGGGACGAATGAAGGATGAGTTTCTCGCAACGCTTTCGCATGAGCTGCGAACGCCGTTGAATGCCATTCTCGGCTGGTCGCAGATCTTACGACGCGGCAACCGATCGGATGCCGATCTTGAGCAAGGACTTGCCACGATTGATCGAAATACTCGCGCACAAGCGCAGCTGATTGAAGATCTGCTCGACATGAGCCGAATTACTTCAGGGAAAGTTCGCCTTGATGTCCAAAGATTAAGTCTGAAGCAGGTTGTCGACGCCGCTGTAGAAACAGCAAAGCCCTCGGCGGATGCGAAGGAGATTCGTATTGAAGTTGATCTTGATCCGGCAGTCTTCATCTCGGGCGATGCGGGCAGGCTGCAGCAAGTGTTCTGGAACCTGCTGTCGAATGCAGTGAAATTCAGTTCGAAGGGCGGACTGGTGCAAGTCCGGATGGTGAAGCGGAATACGGTCGTTGAGATCAGTGTTTCCGATTCTGGTCAGGGGATTAAGCCGGAGTTCCTTCCACACGTCTTTGAGCGATTTAGACAAGCGGATTCTTCTACGACACGGCGCAGCGGAGGGCTGGGCCTGGGACTCGCAATCGTTTCGAATCTCGTTGAATTGCATGGCGGAAAAGTGCAGGTATTCAGCGACGGTGAGGCAAAAGGGTCGACTTTTTCGGTAACACTGCCTCTGCTTCAGGTCTGGCAGGAGTTTCCCGGACTCAGCTCTCCGGCGGAGGCGGTCGACGATCGGAAGGATATCGAATTTGATCCCAAGCTCCTCGAGGGAGTTAAGGTGCTTGTCGTCGACGACGAGGAGGATGCGCGGCGACTGGCGAAGCGTGTGCTCGACGGCAGCGGCGCCCGAGTAGTAACCGCAAGCACAGCGGACGAAGCGCTAGAATGCGTGCGAGAGTTTCGCCCCGATGTCCTGGTGAGCGATGTGGGGATGCCGGAGCAGGACGGCTACGAGCTCCTGAGGCGCATCCGATTGCTCGGGTCAGAAAGCGGCGGTCAGGTTCAGGCGATTGCTTTGACGGCATTTGCGCGGACTGAAGATCGCACCCGCGCTAAGATGGCAGGATACCAACGGCATGTGACGAAACCCGTGGATCGCGCGGAGCTGATCGTTACGGTTGCAGATCTGGCCGGGCGGCCGGTTGTGCGCCGAGCACTTGGGCAATAAGCCGCACGAGCTTTGTATGGTCCACCGGTTTAGTGACGTGTCCCGAGAATCGAACGGAGCTTTGCTCCGCAAGTTGATCGGCGTCGTAACCGCTGATGGCAATTGCCGGGAGGTCTCTTTCGATCCGGAGCTTTTCTACTAGCTCGGTTCCGCTCGCGTTCTTCAGACTGATGTCCGTCACAAGCAGATCCGGCACGGATGTGCCCGCAAGGGCTAACGCCGAAGGAACATCGTTCGCAGTAGCGACCTCATAGCCTTCCTCCTCAAGGATAAGTTTCAGGCAGTAGAGGGAGATCTCGTCGTCATCGACAAGTAAGATCCGCCGTTTGGCCGTTGAGATGTGTTCCATTAGGGGTCTGTCGAAAAACGGATGTGTTTTGGGAGGTTCGCGAAATGGGAGATAATCTTCTCGAGGACTCGATTTTTCCAATA
>CAYOAK010000362.1:0-2420 GCA_964401925.1 uncultured Bdellovibrionales bacterium
CGCTCGGAAAGTTTCTCCGTGTGGTCATGGAGCAGAATCTCTCCGCCGCAAACTTCCGCGTCTTCGGTCCGGACGAAACGGCCTCGAACCGGCTGGGGGATGTTCTCGAAGCCACGGATAAAACCTGGCTTGCGGAGATGCTTCCCACAGACGAACACTTGTCGCCCTCGGGGCGGGTGATGGAGATCTTGAGCGAGCATCTCTGCCAAGGGTGGCTCGAGGGATATCTCCTTACGGGCCGGCACGGCTTTTTCTCCTGCTATGAGGCGTTCATCCACATCGTCGACTCGATGTTCAATCAGCATGCGAAGTGGTTGAAGACGACCCGGGAGATTCCTTGGCGCAAACCCATCGCCTCACTCAATTACCTCCTGACCTCGCATGTGTGGCGTCAAGATCATAACGGCTTCTCTCACCAGGATCCGGGCTTTATCGATCACGTCGCCAATAAGAAAGGCGATGTGATCCGAGTGTATCTGCCGCCGGACGCAAACACGCTGCTCTCAGTCGCCGACCACTGCTTGCGAAGTAAGAACTATGTCAACGTGATCGTCGCCGGGAAACAGCCGGCCCTGCAGTACCTGGATATGGATGCCGCGGTGCTTCATTGCAAAAATATGATCGGTATCTTCGAGTGGGCGAGTAACGCCGGCCAATCCGAGCCGGATGTTGTCCTCGCCTGCGCCGGAGACGTTCCAACTCTCGAGACTCTCGCTGCGGCAGATATTCTCCGGACAAGGCTCCCGCGGCTCAAGGTTCGTGTTGTGAACGTTGTCGACCTTATGGCGCTCCAGCCGCCGGGCGAGCATCCGCACGGACTGACGGACGAGAAGTTCGACGCGCTGTTCACAAAGAACCGGCCGGTGATCTTCGCGTTCCACGGGTATCCGTGGCTCATCCACCGGCTCACCTACCGGCGCACAAACCATCCGAACCTTCATGTCCGAGGCTACAAGGAGGAAGGCACAACCACGACACCGTTCGATATGGTGGTAATGAACGATCTCGATCGGTTTCATCTCGTGATGGATGTGATCGACCGCGTTCCCGGATTGAAAGAGATCGCAGGTGAGGTTCGTGCCGAGATGGTGGAGAAGCGAGCAGAGCACCGCCGCTACGTCCGGGAGAAAGGAGACGATCTGCCGGAGATCAAAAGCTGGAGCTGGCCGGCGTGAGGATTCTGACGCTCAATGCCGGCTCCTCTTCGATCAAGGCCGCACTTTTTTCCGGTGCGGACCTCGAGAGTGAATGGACGAGCGAGGCAGAGGTCTTGTCCGCATCGGAGATCCCGAAAGCGGTTCTGCAGATCCTTGAAAAAGTCAGGGCTCCTCATGAGCTGATGGGGGTTGCCCACCGGATCGTCCACGGCGGCTCGACGCTGACCGCGAGTGTTGTAATCGCTTCCGACGTTGAGCGGCAGATCGAAGAGGCCGCGGTGCTTGCGCCGCTGCACAACCCGGTGAATCTCGCTGCGGTGCGAAGCGCGCGAAGCGCGCTCCCCGCCTCGATTCCCCATGTGGCGGTATTCGATACGGCATTTCACCGGACACTTCCCGACGCTGCGCGGCTCTACGGGGGTCCGCTCAGCTGGCGAGACGAAGGAATCCGGCGCTACGGGTTTCATGGCATCAGTGTTCAGTACTGCGCCCGGCGCGCGGCCGAGCTGCTGAAAAAAACGGATCTGAAATTGATCGTCTGCCATCTCGGGAACGGCTGTTCATTGACCGCTGTTGATTCTGGACGAAGTGTCGACACGACGATGGGCATGACTCCGCTTGAAGGACCGATGATGGGCACCCGGGCGGGGACGGTCGATCCGGGAATCATGCTCCATCTGCTTCGTTCGGGGACACCAGTCGATGAACTTGAAAAGATTCTTCAATATCAATCCGGACTTCTTGGAATCTCGGGCATCTCCCATGACCTCAGGGTCCTCAGACGAGAGCCGGAGAATCCGCGCGTGAAGCTCGCAATTGATCTCTTTGTCCACCAGATTCGCCGAAATATCGGCGCGTTACTTCCAAGCATTCGCCGAGCTGACGCGTTTGTATTTACCGGCGGGATCGGAGAGCACCAAACGGAGATTCGGCGCCGTGTCTGCGAAGCGTTTCCAACAGTCGAAATCATAGAAAGCCGGAACAGCGCTGAGGAGGATCGGTTGATTTCGGCCGATGGCTCTGAAACCGCGGTCTTGGTAATTCATACCCGCGAAGATCAAGAGATGGCACGGGAGGCCGTGAAGGTGCTCGGGAAATGAGATCAGCGTTCCTTCGAATTGTGACCATCTTCTTCGCAGCGTTCCTGCTGCTTGCTCCCGGTGCCGTAGTTGCAGAGGAAGCCGCTTATAGAATCGGAGTAATCGTCCCGTTAACCGGTTCGCTCGCGCATGTCGGAGCCGATATCCGGGATGGAATGCAACT
>CAYOAK010000363.1:0-2415 GCA_964401925.1 uncultured Bdellovibrionales bacterium
GACGGGGATACTGGAGCCGGTGATCGGATTACTGAAGGAGTCCACAGCGGTCACGGCAATCAACAGCTCATCGCCCGCAGCCGTTTCGACAGGCTGAGTGGTGAAGACCAATCCGCCGGGCACGCTCGCGGAAATATCAAACAACTGACTGTCGACCGTGTCGCTCGTCAGGAACGGAGTTCCATTGTGACTTGCACGCAAAGAATAGCCGTTCGCGGAAGTTGTGATCCGAAGATTGTCGGCATCTGCCCAAGTGGCAACACCAGAGGTTGCCGCGATCGAAGTCGTCCCGAGAAGGGTCGCAGAACCTGGATTTGTTTGAAGGGCGAGAGAGATTGTCGGGGTCGCAGTGGTTACGAGATTTCCTCCGAAGTCGGCGACCTGAACTGACGGAAGCAAGTCATCGCCTGCAGCGATGCTCGAGGGCTGGACTGAGAAAACGAGATGATCGGGCAGTCCTTTAGAGATGTTCGCCGCTACGATCCCTTGATTCGTAAATGCTCCACCCGCTGTGGTGGTGGTTATTTGCATCGTTGTCTGCGCTGGTCCGGCAGCACCCACAGCGTCCAGGATGCGAATTCGAATTCCGTTTATTCGGACGATGTCTTGAATTGCGGTGTTCGTTCCGGAGGTGAAATTAAATGTGAGAACTTCGTTCGCTGTTCCTGCCGGAGTAAGAACTGCTGCAGTGTTAGCGGCTGCGCCATTCAGCCCGACTGTCACACTCGTCGCCGAAACGTTTGACGTAGGATCAAACTGAAAGCCCGGGCGAACAGCGATAGTAATCTTCTTGCCGGCGGTTGAGCTGTATTCAGGCAAGGTCGTCTCGGCGAGCGTAATCGTGTTGATTGCAATCGAGACGTTCCCGGCTCCTGCTCCGCCGGTTCGATTCGTATCGACATTGAGGGTGATGTTTGGAGAATTCACCGAGTCTGCGAGAGCACCGCCAGCTGCGAAAAGCGATCCGACGATCAGGAGCGAATGGAGAAACAGTTTCATGCAGAACCCGCTGAAATTTCACTTGGATGAATACAACCGCGGCACCATACCCATCGGTCAATGCACTGTCACGGATCGCCGACGGAGATGCGGTAGCGGCATCTTTACGGGCACGAGAGTAGAAATTGTAACCGTGAGACGAGACTTTCCCAGGTGTTCGCGATATTCTTCGTTGCTCTCTTGATACTGATTTCGAGCTTAACAATTCCGCACCTCTGCGATTCAGCGTCGCCGCAGAGGTGCGCGAGGAGATAGATGTTTTTCGGGGTTACCTTAGGGCTGAGAAGCCTTCGGGTAACCCCATGGGCACAATAATCGAATTTGAATATACCGGCGGCGAGTGGGAATGCACGAGCTGCGGAACGATGAACAGCGGCGATACAACCAAATGTATCAAAGGTTGTAACAACCCGCTGAGTGTTGGAGACGGAGAAACCTTCGTCGAAGATCCCAGGAGAGTTCTTGCGATTTCGCGGGAGGCAATCCCGGAGTTGGAGGGAGTCAATCTCACCTGTCCCCGGTGCGGAGGTGATCAGCCATCCGGCACGGCGAGCTGCCCCAACTGCGGCGGCGAACTGGCGCTTACGGATACCGTACGGAGGCGCGAGGAGATTCCTGTGTATCCCGCGCCGCCGATTCGCGCCGCGATTTCGAGAGAGAGAGAGCGTTCACCGAATGGTCCGCGACCTGGTCGGCGACCTGAACCGCGCGGACTGCGACTGCCCCTCATCTGGGCAGCAGTCGGTCTGTTTGTCGCGTTTCTTTTATCGCTGATCATCCCGGTCAAGAGTGCCGATGCCTTCGTAACCGAGGTTCAGTGGAAGTACGTTGTGCAGACAAAGGTAACCCAAACGACGACCGGTGAGGGCTTTGATCTGCCGACGAATGCCAAGATCATTCGGCAGGAAAAGCGGGATACCGGCAGGACAAGGCCAGTGCAGCGCGGAATGAAACCCGGCTGGGTCGAAATCGACACAGGGGAGAAAGATCCGGCGACGAAGAAACTTGCCAAGAAAGAAAGTCTCGCGAACGGAAGATTCAAAAACACCTACACCTACAAGACGAAGGTAAAGAAAGTGTGGGGCGAGGTTCCAAACATCGTCGATGTGCCCATTGAGGCTGACTATTACTTTTGGCGGCTGGAGAGCCAGGTCGCCGCAAATACCTTCGAGGATTCCGGACAGGATCTATCGCCGCGAAAGCCTCGATATACTTTGAAGGCGCATGAAACGGTGGGTGGCGAGAGCGTCACCTATGTAGTGCGTTCGTCAGTCCAAGGCCGGTCTCGCGAAGATTGGATCTCCAACGAAGCGGACTGGCGGCGTCTTGGAACAGAGAAGGTTGGCCGCGCCAGGATGAACTGGCTTGGATGGGTGTTGAGCATCACCCCGCGATAACGCCTAAGATCTTCTCAGT
>CAYOAK010000364.1:0-2413 GCA_964401925.1 uncultured Bdellovibrionales bacterium
ATCAGCGTGACGACAATGATCGGTGCGGCGATTGAGAGCGCGACGACGAACGTGTTCGCAAAGCGCTCCAAGAAGAGCTCCGCTGTGCTCATATCAGGGCGAAATACTCCCAGGCCGACATCCTTTGTCACAAATGCAGCCGCTCGTAATACTGTATGGTGTCCATCGATCGCCAAAAAGAGGACGGTCGCCAGCAATGATTGGATCCTCGAGAGCGTCGTCACCTGTTCTCCCAGGGACACGTCGATGATGCTCGCTTGATTGAGACCAATCGCTGTCGCGGAAATATGGCCCGACAAAGACATCGCCGCGACGACAAATGCGGGAATGGCGCCGAGCAGGTAGCCAAGCAACGCCTCTACGCCGATCATCAGCACGCCTTCGGCAAACGTCGCAGAGAACTCCGCTTTCGCGCCTGAGGCCACGAGCGCAGCCGAGATCACCATTGCCAGCGGAAAGCGGAAGCTCAACGGTATCTCTTCAGTTCCGATCCCCGGAATCGCGAACATCACTCCGCTGAAACGCACGAACAGCAGAAACCAAGTCCACATGAAGTGCATGTCGAACGTTTGGATCTCTGAGAGGAGCATCTCTTTCCTCTATTGAGTGACGTTCGGGATCTGGTTCAGTGCAAACGTGGCGAATTCGACCATCTGAGCAATCATCCATGGGCCAAAGAACATCAGCGCCACCATGACGGCCAGGATCTTGGGGATGAACGCAAGCGATGAATCGTTAATCTGGGTTGCCGCCTGTACCACGCTGACGACCACCCCGGCGGCAAGGCCGAGGATGAGAACCGGTGCCGACACCATCATCGCGGTCTGAATTCCGATGTGCGAGATGTGAAGGAAGTCCTCTAAATTCACTTTACGCTCCGTGATAGCTCTTCACGAGATTGCCGATGATCAAGTGCCATCCATCGATGATCACAAACAGCATGAGCTTGATCGGAAGCGATATCACCGTCGGAGGCAACGTAATCATGCTCATCGATGTGAGAACGGATGAGATGATCATGTCGAGAATCACAAACGGCAGATAGATCAGGAATGCGATCTGAAACGCAGAGTTCAATTCACTGATCACAAAAGCCGGAATCACCACCAGCGGTCCAAGTTTTTCCGGCGTGTCCGGCGTCGCTGTCTTTGTGATCTCGATGAACAAGGTCAGATCCTGCTCTCGCGTGTGTCTCAGCATGAAACTGCGGAACGGTGTGAAGATCTTTTCGATCGCCTGATCGTTGGTCAGCTTGTCTTCCGTATACGGCACAATGCCGTTCGTATACGCGTCGGTGAATACCGGCCCCATGATTGCGAAGGTGAGAAACATCGCGAGCCCCATGATCACTTGATTGGGCGGGGTTTGCGTTGTGCCCAATGCGTGGCGCGTCATCGAGAGCACGATCGCCACTCGCGTGAAACAGGTCGCAACCATCAGCAGACCTGGCAGGAAAGCCATCGCCGAGATCAGCAATGCGAGCTTCAAACCTGTGTAGACTTCCGTGGAGTTCAGCTCCTTGCCGCCGGTAGTGTTGATTGTCAGCGAGGGGAGATTCACCTGCGCAGCGGCATCGGCCGCCGCAAGCAGCAGAACCAGAGCGGGAATGAGGAGTCTGAGAGATCTAGCCTTCATTCACGCTCCCTCTCGAAGCTGTAAGATCAGCCTCCAGCTCTGCGCTCAGAAGCTCTTGAAAATTCGCCGAGGAACCGGCGCGGCTGTCGAGCTCAGAGATGAGTGAGAGACGATCAGGTGTCTGCGAGAGTAAGAAGCGCCGGCCTTCGACCTCCGCGAGCACTAGCGCCGCCCTCGGGCCCACACTTGTGCGGCCGATAATTTTCATCGTCGACGCCGGGACGCCCTTCTTCTGCTGAAAGTGCTTCCACAGTCCGAAGCCGGCTAACAGTACCGCAAAAAAATACATCGCATTCCGAGCCGAAGAGTTTGCGCTGTCGCTGAAGCGAGCGACATCCTGACCGACGATGGTGCGTTCAGTCGGGCGCTTCTCCATGAGCGGCCCGGGGGCGCTCTCATCAGCTGCTGCAGCGATCGGGCAGGAGCAAAGAGCGATGATAAAAAACAACCTACGCATGTAAAAACCTCATCCCTGAGAGTTCCTTACGGAACTCAGCCGAGACTCGTGACCCGTTCCTGTTGCGACACGATATCCGTAATCCGAACACCGAACTTCTCGTTGACGATTACCGCCTCACCGCGGGCTACCAGCCTTTGGTTGATGTAAATGTCGAGCGGCTCACCGGCGAGCTTCGTCAACTCGATAACCGAACCTTGCCCCAACTGAATCAGATCCTGGATCGTCATCCGCGTGCGGCCGACTTCGACGCTTACCTGCAGATTGACGTCGAGCAGGAAGTCGAGATTCCGTGGAATCGGATTTCCGGCGGTCGCCTGA
>CAYOAK010000365.1:0-2394 GCA_964401925.1 uncultured Bdellovibrionales bacterium
ACCACCCGCCGAAAAGTCTTGACTGTTGCGGAGGAGCTGCTGGCAAACGCGCTCGAGCATGGCTCGTTCGGGCTTGGCCGGAGCCGGAAAGAGCAGCTGCAGGCCGAGGAGATGCTGGAAGGCTCTCTGGCCGCCGCAGAACGAGTTCACGGTGCGAAGCCGATCTCGTTAGACCTTTCGATAACTGGCACGGAGCTGGTGCTCCGGGTGACGGATTCCGGACCCGGGTTTGAAGTGGGGGAGCTGTCAGCGCCGCCCGGCGGTGAGCAGCTGGGCGGAAGAGGTCTGATCCTCGCGAGCGGCCTCGCCGACTCTCTCCAAACGGAGAAAGACAAAGCGCGCATCACTGCGCGCTTTGCTTTATCGTGAAAACCCGATCGTGAACTGCCCGATCGGAAACTAGTAGAGCTGAGGTCAGCTATTGAGAAGCTTCAAGACGTTCGCCGATTGCAGATTCGCCTGCGCACTAATTGCGACAGCCGACTGCTGACCGATCTTGTTCGCCGCTAATCGGGAGGAGACCTCCGCGAAGTCCGCGTCGAGGATCCGGCTTGCTGCATCACGCGAGTTTACGGATGCGCTGCGAATGTTTTCAAACGCGGTGTCGAGGCGCGAAACGCTCGAGCCGATTGTGCCCCGCGCCTGCGCCACCTTATCCGCAGCGGACCTAGCCTGATCTAATGCCGCTTGAGCGCTGGCTTGGGACGAGAGATCGGCGGTCAATCCGAGCGAAGATGAGCTTACACCTGGAAAGTTAAGCGACAGCTGACTGCTCGAGCTGCCATCAGTGCCGGCTTGCACGTCGATCGATACACCGCCGCCGAGCAACTGGGTGCCGTTGAAATCTGTCGTTTGGGCGATGCGATCCAGCTCTTGGCTTAGCGAGCTGAACTCTGCGTTCAGTGCGCTTCGCTGTGACGCGGAAAGCGTGCCGTTCGAGGCTTGCTGCGCCAGCTCTCCCAGCCGGGATGTGATATCAGAGGCAGAGGCGAGCGCGCCGTCCGCAATGTTCGCGGCTGAGATGCCGTCGCTGATATTTCGCGCCCCCGTGTCGTCGAGCGTCGCATTCGCGAGCAAGCTCGTTGCGATCGCGAGCCCCGCGGCGTCGTCGGACGCCGAGTTCACCCTTAACCCGCTCGAGAGCTGGGTGAAGGTCTTTCTCAGATCCGAGGTTTTATTTTGAAGCTGCTGATTTGCTCGCAGCGAGGGGATGTTAGAGTTGACACCAGATACAGCCATGTCCGCCTCTTTCGTGAGGGTTCCTAAATTCCCATCTGCCTTGGGTAAAAATCCCTAGTCCGTTAGTCTGATTCTGATGTCGGAATACCGCGCTTTGGACTTAACAATTTGCGCGGAATGTGAGGCGACACACAAAAAAGCACCTCTAAGCGCGTTAAGCTCTTAAAATGATAGCATAATGTTGATTTGTCGGGGCTCCTCTGATCGCTCTTTGAGGGATTCCCCGAGGGTTACAGAACGACCCTAAAGGCCGCTGCAGCGATCTAACTGACCTCTATTGGCGTTAAGGGAGCCCCAATTTCCCCGCCGTGAAGAAGACAGCCCCGGCGGCGGCGCCCGAGCCGCTCCGCCGTAACGGCACCACAGGCCGGTGCGCTTACTGGCCTCCCACCATTAAGTCGTCGAGCGGTATTTGGAGCGCAACGGCGAGCTTCACGATTGCGCCGACGGTCACGTTCTGCTTACCGTGCTCAACAGCACTTATATAAGTCCGATCCAGATCCGCGGTATCTGCGAGTTGTTGCTGACTCATCGAGCGTTCTTTTCTCAATGTGCTGATCCGGCGCCCGAGTCCTTTCAGGTAGCTTGCAAGAACTTCGGCAGGTTTCGTTTGTTCGAGACGAGACTCCATCTCTTCGTTGCGCTCCACCGATTCGTTGCTGCGTTCCAGTTCAATTTTCAATGTCATATTTTTTTTTGTTCGTCTTTTATTTTTTCGATCTCTGTTGTGTATACAACGTAACGACGGCGGCGACGTTCCACAAATTCTTAGAATGTCCGCACTGCAACGATCGCTTGATGAGATAACGCCGTAGAATTTGATCTACAGCGAGCGCTACCGTCGCGGGAATTGAACGACTCGGGAGGAAGCGTTCCGGTCTATGTCCGGCGCATTCGCTGCCGGAGAAACGAGCGCAACAACATGTGCGCCGGCGGGAGCGAAAAGCTTTGCGTCTGCAGTCGAGGGAAGAAACTGTCCGTTTCGCAGAATCACGAAGAGCACGATCGAGAGCTCGCCTGCTTGCCGCTCTTCGCTCTGAATTTTTTCAAGCTCGTCCGGTGCGAGGGATCGAATTTTCCAGCCGCTGTTAAAACGCGATTCGAGCGACTCGAATGTCGTCTCATTCCCGAAGAGGACCTGGTTTTGATACCGGC
>CAYOAK010000366.1:0-1362 GCA_964401925.1 uncultured Bdellovibrionales bacterium
CGATCTCCTCGCCGGACTCTTCGATCTGGGTGCGGCGCTCATCGCCGAACGCATTCACGATCACCTCAAGCTCTGTGCTCACCACGCGATCGACTTCTGTGCGGCTTGAGAGAATCTTATTCAGCTCGACGATCCGTGCATTCACTTCATTGAACTCATCCTCGATCGCTTTCCGTTCGAGACCGGTCAACCGGCGGAGCGGCATGTCGAGGATGTGCTGAGCCTGAATCTCGCTGAGCGAGAACTTGCTCATCAACCCCTCTTTCGCTTCGGGCGTTGACTCCGAACCGCGAATCACCTTGATGATCTCGTCAATCCGATCGAGCGCAATGCGCAGACCTTCCAAGATGTGGAGCCGGGCTGTCGCTTTTCGCAGCTCGAACCGGGTCCTGCGCACAACTACGGTGCGCCGGTGCTCGATGAAGTTCTGCAGCATCTCCTTCAGCGTCAGGATGCGCGGCCGTCCATCGACGATGGCGAGCATGATCACCCCGTACGTCTGCTGGAGCGGTGAGAGCTTGTAGAGCTGGTTGAGAACGACTTGTGTGACGGCGTCCTTACGCAGCTCGATCACGATGCGCATCCCGCGCCGATCGGATTCATCACGGAGCCGGCTGATCCCTTCGATTTTCTTATCATTCACCAGCTCGGCGATCTTTTCGACCAATCGGGCTTTGTTCGTCTGATAAGGCACCTCATCGATGATGATCGCCTCGCCTTCGCGCTTCCCTGTCGAGAACGTTTCGATATGAACTTTCGCGCGGAGCTGAATCAGGGCGCGGCCGCCTTCGTACATCGATCGCAGCGCTCCGGAGCCGTAGATGATCCCGCCGGTCGGAAAATCCGGTCCTGGCAGAACGGTCATCAGCTCTTCAACCGTGACATCTGGGTTCGCAATGAGCTTCAGCGTCGCAGCGATCACCTCGGTCAGGTTGTGCGGAGGAATCGAAGAGGCCATCCCCACGGCAATCCCTTCCGCACCGTTCACGAGCAGGTTGGGAATTCTCGAAGGCAGAACATTAGGCTCTTCTGTCGACTCGTCGAAGTTCGGCGAGAAATCGACGGTCTCCCGGTCGATATCCGACAATAGCTCCTCAGCCAGCGCGGTCATCCGGCACTCGGTGTATCGATATGCCGCCGGAGCATCGCCATCGATCGACCCGAAGTTTCCTTGCCCGTCGATGAGCGGGTAGCGCAGGTTCCAGGGCTGAGCCATCCGCACGAGCGCGCCGTATACCGGTCCGTCACCGTGCGGGTGATAATGCTTGAGCACCTCGCCGACAACCCCGGCGCACTTCGAATATTTTTTGTTCGAAACGAGCCCTTCACGAAGCATCGCATAGAGAATCCGGCGATGGACCG
>CAYOAK010000366.1:1372-2371 GCA_964401925.1 uncultured Bdellovibrionales bacterium
GGCTTCAGGCCATCGCGGACATCCGGAAGCGCGCGGCCGACGATGACGGACATCGCGTAGTCGAGATACGCACCGCGCATCTCATCTTCGATGTTCACCGGGGTGATGTTTGGCTGCTCTTCGGACATGGTTGTTTAAATATCGAGATTTCTAACTTTGAGCGCGTTCTCTTCGATGAACTCGCGCCGGGGCTCGACCGTGTCGCCCATCAGGAGGGTGAACACCGTATCCGCTTCCACGAGGTCTTCGATTCGCACTTGAAGCAACGTGCGCACCTTGGGATCCAGCGTCGTCTCCCAGAGTTGCTCGGGATTCATTTCCCCGAGACCTTTGAACCGGGTGATTGCAAGTCCCAGCTTTCCGCGCTCGTTGATCCGCTCACGCACGTCGAACAGGCTCTCCGAGACGATCGGCTCTTTGTCCTTGGCGGTGCTAATCAGTTGATACGGGCCCCCGCCGAGCTGGAACGCCTTTCCAAGCGCTGTCTTCAGCTCTTCGAACTCGTCACCGCTCACGAGAGTGAAATCGACCGCAGACTCACTCCGTCCGAATGCACCGCTCGTAACGAACGTAACCCGGTGGCTTCCGTGCTCGTCGTCCTTGGTGATTGCAAAGCTTGCCGAAGCATCATCGGAATGCCGCCGCTTATAGCGATCCAGCGCCAATGCTGAGCACCGCTCAAGCTCGGCCTCGACCTGCAGCGTCTCTTGCGTAAACTTCTCCTGCTCCGCGAGAGCGCCGAGAATCTCCGGGTTCAGGCCATTGCGCTCAAACACCCGGAGAATCGAGGCCGCCTGCGAGATGCTCCGCAGTAACTGCTCAAGCTCGTGCCCGCTCAGCTCACCCTTCTTCCCCTTGAGCTTCATCTCATCTGCGCCCGCGTTCAGGATGAATCCGTCAAACGCTTTGTCGTCGTGCAGATAGAACTCCGACTTCCCTTTCTTGATCCGGTAGAGCGGCGGCTGAGCACTGTAGAGATATCCGCGCTCGATCAGCTCC
>CAYOAK010000367.1:0-2352 GCA_964401925.1 uncultured Bdellovibrionales bacterium
GGGCGCTGACTCCGCAAGCTGGCGCTTACTCTCCTCCGCTCCGATTGTCGCGCCGTTCTTCAAGCTCTGAGCGACTTGAGTCCACGAGCCGCCAGTCATAGTGAGCACGCCGACGCGAACGGTCTCGGCGCAAGCGGCCGAAGCCACGGATAAGGAAAGGAGAAGCAGAACACGGAAAATCATCCCGCCCATTCTGCTTCAAAGCCGCTAATTCGTCAGGATAAAAGCACGCCGGGTGAAGGCGATGTCGAACGCGTCACGCATCTGTTTCACGTAAGTGCGGCGGGCCTCGTCGCAAAGCAGCCGCCCGTCCCCATCCTCGACATTCGCCGGAGGCAACAGTGCTGCATCGAGGATAACTCTCAGAAAGCTGTTCTCCGGCGGGGACATAGTTGCAGGGCCGCGCGGATACGACGCGCAACGCGCATTCAGGTTCAGCGGCGGAACGAGCACCGGGCATGGGGGACGCATCGGAATCCACATTCCGCGAGTGAAGCGCGCCATGGAGTAGTGAAACAGATTGGGAAGCGTATAAGGCGCCGGCGCTCCCGTGGGATCGTGAGTTCCGAGGCTGGCCCAGAGGGGCTCTTCGCCCGTGAACGGGTAAACGGCTGGTGCCATCGGCCTTACGTTCAGGTAGTCGCGGCGGCGGCTCTCAAGATCATCCATACACTTCGCCGCCGTGACGGAGCGCAGCAGCAGCGTATGTGGCCGAGCGGCGGCGCCGGCGAGTGAGACGTCAATCCGGATATTGCCACGCTGAAAGAGCTCGTTTCCGCAGTTTCGGACAATCTGCTTCAGCTGGGAGATCTGCCGCACAAAGTCCCCTGGCGCGTAGACGCCGAATGCCGGAGCCGGATAACAGGTTGTATCCGTTGGAGCACTGCACGTTCCGATGCGATTGCAATCCGGAACTCCCTGCGTGATGAGCGTGATGACCTTCTCAACGCCGGGCGAGGGTGCCACGGTTTCGAGCAATGTCCGTGCAGCATCTAATGCTCCCGAAATGTCTGCGGACGAATTATACGGAATAAAATTTCTAAGAACACGCTGGTTTCGCGCGTTGGCAACCGTTCCGTAAACCGGATCGTCCGCGGTGAGGGTCAGCGCTAACATTGCGTCCACCCCCGGGTCACCTTTAGGAGCAGGGGTGAAGATCCGCTCGGGATGGGCCAAGGCAGTGACATTGTCGCTGAACCCAAGCATTCCGATGCTGTCGCCGGGCAGAGCGAAATCATTGAAACTCCGGAGTGCACCATTTGCGGCGTCGAGCTCGATGCCGAAAGGCTGCGGATCTCTCGACAACTCAATCCAGATCGGCGGTGAAGTCGGCGAAACCTGTATACAAGTGAACCCAGGAGGCGTCACTCCGACATAAGTGCCGCAATCTGCTGCCGGCACAGGATCACCCCAACGAGTGGGTGGAGGCGGTGGAACCGCCGGAGGCGGGGGGAGAGGCGGAAAGAAGGGCGGATCGCTCTCAAAGCTCGCGCGACGGGAGAGATCGACGAGCAGCAGATTGACTCGCGGAGCAATCATGGCAACCGATCCCAGGTCCGTTCCACCTGATGCGTTTGAGACATCGATTGTCGCTTGTCCGTGTGAGTTCGAGAAAAATCCGATGAGTGGATTCGTGTTCGTCGTGTTCAGCTTCACCTGAATGGCATTTGCGAAATCGGAATCCGTGCCGGTCACCTGCGGGCAGACACCGGTATTAGGACAGGCTTGAAAGCAGGGCGGGATCGTTCCAGGAGCTGCGCCGCAGGGGCACGTGCCGACACCACACGCGGCAGGCCGTGCGCTCCACCATCGCCCGCTGGTAATCGTTCCGGAGGTGCCGGCTCGAAGTTCGGCGACGCTGCCGACGAAACTTCGGCCGCGCATGATCGATTGATTCTGGATTCCAATCTGAGCAGCACGATCGACGGCGGAGTTATATTTGTCGTCGTGGATGTCGCTAGGCTCCGTGACGTAGCCTTCGAGAGCAGCGAGTGCGATCTGATCCGCAACGAGCTTGATCTGACTCTGCTCGATCAATCCCCGGCTGCCATCGATGGCCACGGAGATCAGAAACACGAGCGACAGGATCACCAGCATCACAAAGATGATGACGCCGCCCCGCTCGGATCTGTTCGGCATAATATTTTGAGGTTCGCGCATTGAAGCGTCCCTACTACTCAGTGTTAAGACGATTCCCGGCAACTTAGATGCCTAAATAGTCATACAGCGAATCGTCACTCTAGAAATTCTGCTTAACCGCTAATTTCTAGCTAAAAAAGACAGGATCCGACCTCAAAGGGCCCGTTGCGAAATGGCCGTCTCGGCCATTTTCGGGCCTCGCGCTCAGAGAGC
>CAYOAK010000368.1:0-2293 GCA_964401925.1 uncultured Bdellovibrionales bacterium
TTGCCTCTCCGGTGTCTCCGTACCCGGAAGGTTCTTACTATGAACACTCTCACACAGTTTCGCTCCCAATCGAATATCGGGGTGGCCGATATTCAACGGACGATCTCACAGGGCATCGATTCCTTCGGCATTTCGCGGGGGAAGCGTGTTCTTGTGATCGTCCCAGATGATACACGCTCGTTTGATGCGCGCCTGTTTCACGCGCTCGTCAAGGAGATCAAGCGCCGGCACGGCATCGTCACGATCTTGATCGCTACCGGCACCCATAGCGCCATGTCGCCGGCGGCGATCCAGAAGTACTTCCAGCTCACCGGTGATGGTGCCGCGGGCGTCGACGAGTTCTTCAATCACGACTGCAATGCTCCACTGGACCTCGTCGGAACACTCCGTGCTGAGGACGTCGTCCGGATCTCCGGCGGCCGGATTGCGGGAGAGATACCCATCCGGCTGAACCCCCTGGTTCGCCAGAATGATATCGTGATTGTTCTTGGCCCCGTGTTTCCGCACGAAGTCATGGGCTTCAGCGCGGGAGCCAAGTATCTGATGCCCGGCGTCTCCGGGCCCGAGATCATCAATCAAACGCACTATCTGGGTGCGCTGCTGTCGGTGACGGCCACAATCGGCAGGATCGAGACGCCGATGCGAACGATGATCGAAACGGCGACTCAGTTCATCCAGCCGGCGATCTTCCACGTGAGTTTTGTCATCGCTCCCGACGGTGACACGCGCGGCCTCTACGTCGGCGGCCTTGCGGAAGCTCAGCGGGCTGCGGCCAGGCAATCGCTCGAAGTGAACGTCGTCTACACCGGGCGGCGCTACAAGATCGTCATTGCGCTCATGCCGGCGATGTTTGGCGAGTTGTGGACCGCGGGCAAAGGGTCCTACAAGCTCGGCGGAGTAGTGCAGCAAGGCGGTCAGTTGATTATCGTTGCGCCGAACATTACTTCGGTTGCTGAACACCACTCCGACGTCGAACGGCTCGGATACCACTGCATGGCCTATCACATTGCGAACGGTTCGGTGGAACAGGGCTACGAGTTGAGCGCAATCGCCCATTCCAGCCACGTCGCTGGCGATGGAACGTTCGTGGACGGCGTCGAGCAGTTGCATGCCGAACGCGTGCTGGCGACGGGCATCTCACCTGATCGCTGCGCGGCGCTTGGCGTCGGCTACGCGGACCCGGGCGATTTTTCTGAAAGCCGGCTCGCGGCGCTTGCAGAGGACCCTGACGTTCTCATCGTGAGGAACGCTGGAGAGGTGCTGTATCTCGTCGAACCGATGGTGCAGTAAATCCGCAGCAGTAGGTTTTGATAGGTGAGGGGGTGAGGAGCTTAACGGCCGATCGCTCCCTTCGCACGCTGTCATTGGCCTCGACAGACGAGTACGAGACATCGGTCTTTTGGACCCTTCAGTGGCTTTCGAGCCCAGCTAAATGTCACCATCAGCGATCGAGCCGACTAAGGCTCCGCAGTGGGCGCTGCGTGACAACGCGCAGACTCTGCGTCGCTGCTGCCGCATTGAAACATCTGTATTATTGCTCGCTAAAAATGGGATAGCATCGAAGGTAGACCGATGATTCAGCGGATCATCCGTTGGATTTCGCTTTTTTCAGCTGTCGAGAGGGGTATTCGTAGAGTTGCATTCGCCGGAAGCAGGCTTCCTTCGAATGCACACGCTTAAGGTTAAGGGCACTACTCTGAATGCCCTTCCAAAGGGCATCTGCAGACTTTTTGAATTCGCGTTTCATCGGGGATGCGGAATTCCGTTCGAAGAAATATCGAAGCGCCGCTCGTTCATGGACGCTCTTGATCGATTTGAGGCCGGGGCCGGAGATTCGAAGCAATTGCTCGTGTTTCGCGCCGCGGTGCACGCGCTCGGAGTCGAGCTTGTTCACGCAATGGGTGAGCTAGTTCGTTCGGACTGCGAACCTTTCTGTGCGAAACTCGCTGCTGTGCGGGCGAATGAGCGGATCGACTGTCTCGAGGAACTCTCGACATTCATTCGAAACCGTCCGGAGAGAGCGTCAAGAGACACTCGTGATGGCCTTACAATCGCAGATCCGTCTCGATACCTTCCTGCGCTGATGAAGGAGCATGGGTGTTCATGGGGCACTATGAATTGCCTCGGTATGGCGATCGTACTTCAAGCGATTGCTCAGATTGCGGGGATTCGATCCTATCTCTGCATACCTACTATCCTGAACTTAGAGCGAGTTGCCGACAAAAACTCGCTGCTAAAGGCGTCTCTGTTAGTAGAGCTTCTTTCCCTCGATCTGCTCGATGATCCGCAGGCT
>CAYOAK010000369.1:0-2286 GCA_964401925.1 uncultured Bdellovibrionales bacterium
CCATTCACTGGAGGCTCGGGCGCCAGAGGTTCAGAAAAATGGGAGTATGCTACTACTTCCCGAGCGCTACGCGGACTCAAAGCATCTCCCGCGTCGTGTCCAATCAAGGTAACGAAAATGTTCGGACATATTCCTTCTGCTCTCATAGAGACTCTCGCCCCATCGACCGCTCTGCGTTTGTTTCTCTCTCCAGTCAGTCGAGCGTTTCTGATTTTTGTTTCCGCCTCGATCGCATTTTCTTCGCCGGAGCTCTCTTCACTCGCGCATGCGAACCCGGAACCCGCAGAAACAAAACCTGCGCAGCCGGAACCCACAAAGGACGAGGCCGATATTCGTGCATCGTTCATCGCGCTCCAAGCGGCTCTGACTGCGAAGGACGCTGATAGAACGCTCGCGCTCCTCTCCTCGGAAACAAAGGATTATTACGAGCTGCTCAGGCAACTTGCGGCAAACAGCACTCCGGCGGAGCTCGAGGCGCTCTCGCCCATGAACCGCATTATGGTCGACACAGTGAAGCGCTTTATCCCGGCGGCGGTGCTGAAGGACAAAACGCCCTCTGCCTTGTTAAAAACGGCGATTCAGCGCGGCCTTGCCGCAGAGGATATTAAGAAGGACATCAAGCTCACCGGGATTGAGTTGCGAGGCGATAAGGCGCTCGCCGGCCTCGACAAGCTCGGCTCGCGGCTTCCGCTCCGCCTCGGGTTTTCGCGGGAAGAAAGTGGATGGAAGGTGAACATCCTTTCCCTCATCGAGCAGACGAATGCGATGACTGAGGCGATGCTCGCAAAGACGAAGATCTCGAAAGAGGAGTGGATCAAAAAAACTGAGGCACGCATGCTTCCACCCGGCTCCCTTCAGAAGCAGAAGAAACAGCCGGCTCAGACTCGAGCGAGCTCCAAGCGCAAGGCTTCGACAACTCCCTGACAGAGCTGCTCCGGGTCGGCCGAGATGCGCTTTGCTCGTGAGAGCGCTTCCTCGCGGTGGCCCATCTCGAGCTCCTTCTGAATCAGCGCCAGCTCGAGCGCCCGGCAGCCGGGACTCGCTGCGAGCTGCTGAACCAGGTAGGTTCGGGCGGCTCCTTGTCCCTCCTCCTCAGTGGTGAAATTTGCAAGCAGCACAGCCGTTCCAACTTCGTCTCCATTCTGGAGAGGACCATACTTCAGCAAAGCTCCGCGCGCGGGCTTCAGGAGCGAGCGTCCCCAGGCGATCTGCTGATGCTTACAGGTGAGGTAAGCGACAAGGTAGGCGAACGCCGCGCCGAACATGCGCTGGGGCTTCTGAGCAATCTCCAGACTCTGGAGAATTTGAATGAGCTCCGCCGCGCGTGCCTGACAGCTGTGATTGGTGCGAACACTCGCCGCACCTTGAGCTGCGACCTTTTGCCGGAGAGTCTCGTCCCTCAGATACTGTTCAACTTTAGCCGCGGCATCGTTAGCGTTTCCATCCTCGTAACAAACGAGATCTTCGCCATCGGTGAACAGATCGAGGAGACCGTTTCCAATACGCGGAGTGATCAAAAGCGCGCCGCTGTTTAACGCCTCGAACACCCGGAAGTTGAGATCTCCGGAGACCACTTGGTTCAGCACGATCTTGGCCCGGGCATAAATCCCCCGGTAGTCACCTTGGAGCACGTCAACCCTCGTTAAGCGCATCACCGCCTCGAAGAACTCGCGCCGCTTCGGATGGATCGTATCGTTCAGCGTTCCGACGAAGACGGTGTTCAGGTCGCGGGGCTGCTCCGGGAACGGAGCTTGCGTGGCCCAGAGCGGCAGCCATTGCGCCTCGGGCGAATACCCGTAGAAGGCCGGCACATAATCTTTCTGCGCGACGAGCACTCGATCGAAGGTGGCAGAAAATTGCGGATGCCAGGTGTGATGATGATGCACATCCACCGAGTAGAAGAGCTTTGGCACGTCGAGCTGCTCAAGCCCGCTCACCCAGCTGACCGTGCTGTCATCCCAATACAGAACTCTGTCCGGAGAGAAGCCCGATGGAAGCGCCCGAAGGATCTCTTCGATGTCGATGCCGCCGGCCGGAAACTGAATGTCGCATCCCTCATTCGAGAGCGAGACGGAGAAAACGCTATGGCCGGCTGCTTCAAACTCCGCTCGAAGCCAGTTCTGATTCACCATGAGGATCTTCATGGTGCTCAATTATCAGGGGCAGAGGTGAGCTGAAAGCCACCAACGCCGACGTGAATGAGGAGTGTTCCACTGGGACCGCGGACGTCCCCGTCCGCTTCCAAGTGCTGCAGTCTGCACACCGTGTGAGGCCATCACCGTTCGA
>CAYOAK010000370.1:0-1319 GCA_964401925.1 uncultured Bdellovibrionales bacterium
TGCGCTTCCCGATGAAGATCTGCCGGTGGAAGAAGGAGAAAACCATCGCTATGCGGAGCAAGCTGCCGGCGTGGGAACAGCGGATGCGGATCCGATCGCCGATGATCCCGGAACGCAGCATTCGATCGCGCACAGAGTTTTACTCTACATTCCAAACCGCATCGTCGATCTACTCGACATCTTCCGCGTGCGAGTCCGTGTCGGACCTGGTGTCGCTGCCGACGTGAGGGCGACAAAGTATGCGAGCGCTTTTGTGGGAGCCTATGCTTCGACCTACGTGGGCCTGCCCGGCCCGCGAATGCGCCGGATTCCCCGTTCACCGATCGGCTTCGAAACACTCAATGGGGCTCAGCTGAGTGTCCTGGATGCGACGGCGGCTTTTGACCTCGGACCTGAATACTCTCCGAGCGAATTCGGGGCGGGGTTGCACCTCGGCATCGTCGGTGTAGATCTGGGGATCGACCCGGTGGAGATCGCTGATTTCCTCGTCGGGTTTGGAACTTTTGATCCACGGAATGATGAATTCTAGCGCTAACGCCGAGCCGGTTGTTGCGATCATCGATGTTGAGACCACCGGGATCATCCCCGATCGCGATCGAATCATTGAGTTTGCAGCACAGAAGGGTTTTGGCCCCGATGCGTTCCGGCAGGCCTGGCGAGTCAATCCCGGAATACCGATTCCGCCTCAAGCTTCTGCCGTTCATGGCATCTCCGACGACGATGTTCGAGATAAGCCTCCGTTTCCGGCGCTCATCCCGGTAATTCAGAAGATCCTGAACGGCGCGGATGTCATTGTCGGATACAATCTGGAGTTTGACCTTCGCTGCATACAGGCCGAGATGAAGCGGCACGGCGTCGAACAGTTCAACATCGACCAAAAGCTGCAGATCGATCCGTTAAAGATCTGGCGGCACTTTGAGCCCAGAAAACTTCAAGACGCCGTGAAGCGATTCGCCGGCGAAGATCATACGTCCGCGCACTCCGCCGCAGGAGATGTTGAGGCGACCGGAAAAGTGCTGACGGGCATGTTGAAAGCCTTCGGCTTGGACCAGCTATCCTGGGACGATATTGTGAACGTTCTCGAGCCCGGGCGGGCAAGCTGGCTCGGCCCTACATCGCATCTAGCGGTGCGAGAAGGAGACGTCATCTTCAACTTTGGAAAGCATACGACCCGTAGCGTTCATGAGGTTGTCCGGACGAATGACGGCTACGCGGAATGGGTGATTAACAGCGGATTTCCTCCGCACGTGGTCTTGGTCATCCGTACCGCGAAAGAGTTGCCCCATGAGGATTTCCTGAAGTGGATCGGCACTCAATTC
>CAYOAK010000370.1:1329-2284 GCA_964401925.1 uncultured Bdellovibrionales bacterium
GGCGCTTCGCGTCGGGAATCACTCCCGCTCCGACACCGCCGGAAGCCGCATCTTACTGGCATGTCCCGACACCGAAATTTCTACGCCATACTCCTGCTCACTCTCAGCTTGGCTGCAATCTCCTTTCCCGGTTGCGGTTCAGGAAGCGGTGGAGCGCGCAATGCACGTGCCAGAATTCTCGTGCGCATCGTTCATGCGGCACCGACGTTGGGATCAATCACAGTTCTACTCGATGGTGACCCGGTCATCTCCGGTGTCAACTACGGCGAGGGAAGTCCTTACGTGACAATTCCAAAAAGCGGAGAGAGCGGAGAATCCACTTTCCAGATCAAGGTCAATCCGGAGTTTATTGTTTCTGCGGTAACGCACACGGAGGAGATTACATCGCCCTGGTTCAAAACGTTGCTGCTTACCGAAACAGCCGGAGCACCGGTACTAACGGTGCTCGACGACTCCGCTGACGACCTCTCTGACGAACAGAGCTCGTTACGCTTTATCAATGCGAACGCCGCGGTCACAAAAATCGACACCTATGTGACTCCGCCAAATCTGACGCTGTCCGGTAGAACGCCGCTCGTCTCAGGTCTCGAATACACGAAGGCATCCGGCATATTCCCCCTCGAACCGGAAGATTATCAGATCCGGATCACCGGTGTGGCGGCAGCAACAACCGGCGCGGGCGCAACGACCACGACGGGCACAGGTGTAACAACGACAACGCTCCCGAAGGTTCTCTATAACTCCGGTAGCTACTTTATCGGCCCGGACGAAGAGGTGTCGCTCTACTTCATCGAAGCAAAAGGCGGCGGAACACCCAATGGCGCGATTATCGTCCGCTCAAGCGATCGGTAAATTTCTTAGGAGAGGACCCACTGGGACCGCGGACGTCCCCGTCCGCTTCCAAAGGTTCTGGCCAGGACATGGTTGACAGAATAGTGCCCCCTTTCAGGGGGCA
>CAYOAK010000371.1:0-2278 GCA_964401925.1 uncultured Bdellovibrionales bacterium
TTGGAGCGAGTGATGCGCCGCATCATGCGCGACGCCAAAGGCGATGAAGAGCGCAGAAAGAGCTGCGACCATTGCACAACTCATCGCAGCCAAACCGGACTCGGCAAAGAACATTGCTCCATATGCACCGACGAGGAGTGAACCCCAAAGCGCTGCCTTGAAGAGAATCGCGCCTGTAGCCCGGCGGAGCGCGAGCGGATTTTCAACCAGTTCAGCGGCCCTTGCCTTCAGCGTTTGGAAATAGGGATCTGAGTTTCTCTCTTCAAATCGAATCTTCTTCGGTGCCATCTCGTTTGCCCTCCAATCGGCGATACTTCTTCCCGTCGGAGAGGGTCCGGAGAGGATCAATCCCGACATAAAAAGTATGCAAAAACAGCAGGCAAAAGCGGCTTTCTGATTCGTAACAATGATATAGATTTATTAACTAGCTGTCGTTAGTACCGTAAAATATTGGGTGCACGGCACCTCGCTGGACTCCACAAAGCATATCATTGATATGGAACGCCGTAGATTTTCCGCCGAACGATCCTTTGAGCCCTACTTTATCGCGGGCTTCCTCGGCGCCCATTCCAGAAGCCCCGAGGCCGGATTTCGACTCCGCGATGCTGTCTTCTTTATCAATCTCGCCACCAACTGGATGGAGTCGTTTATCGGCGAGAAGGTACTCGGAGTGACAAACATTCAGGTTCAGCGGGCGCTTAATGAGCTCGTAAACGAAGGTTATGCCCGGAAGCTCAGCCGCGGAAAGTTTCCGATGTTCGGGTTGACGCGAGCAGGGCTGGTCGAGTGCCTTCAAAGGCTTCATGCGTTCAAATCGCGAGGCCGCTTTGATCTCTTCCTTTTTGTTTACTTTCTCTTACGTGCGTATCAGCTGAAGTTTCGAGAGCTGATCAAAGGTGCTTCCGGACGATTTCCCGAGCCATTCCGACTTGAGCTGGAAACATTATGTGACGTCACAGTTCTCTGCGTGGAGCAGCAACAGTACCTCAAGGCTCAGCTTCGCAAGCTTGAGGTTCGTGTGAGGTCAGCTCGGGGCATCGCCGCTCTGCTGGAGACTCGGCCAATAGACGAAGAGTTGATCACAGAGATTGAGACGCGGTTTCCCTACGGCTTGAATAGTGAGGAGCCCATGCGTAATTTCCTCGGAAGTTTCGCTCAGCAGGATATCGAATGGGAGCTAAAACAAGGGGCAAGCTTTCGAACCAAGCTGCTTTGGGAGCCGACGAAACAGCTGCTGGAGCAGCAGCTTTCGATTGTGAACCAGCTGATCGCAGATTCGGTGTAATGGTTCACTCTCCGCTCCGACTAATCCCCAAATCAGGACGTAGTTTTCTGAGGGACGAAGATCGGTGGTAGGTTTCGGTCCCCTCGAGCGAACCTTTCAGGAGTCGACGAATGAGAGCATTTTTCATTACAGCATTTGGACTTTTTCTCGTAACTACCGCCCACGCGGAGGAGACGGCGAGTGCTGCCTCGACAGTCGCTCCCGCCGTAAAGGAGATCGTCAAGGTAACTCCAACCGGTCTCGAGCCGGCAACCGTCACATTACGAAAGCTTGATGGTTCGGTTTTCCTGGTGAATACAACCAAGGAGTCACTCCTGACGTTCGAGATCGATTTTGGCGAGAAACACCCTCACTGCGCGAGCGGCAATCTGACGTATGACCCCGCGTCCGGGATGATGCGCAGCACAAAGCCGGTAGGACCGAGAGATTTTGCTCTCGCATGCTTTCCCGATCCAGGTTCCTACCCGGTAAAGGTCTTTGGAATCGGCGCGAAACCACTCAACGGCAGCGTTATCGTGGAGAAGTCACTATGAGAACTCTGAATAGCCTTCTCATCGCCCTCACGTTTCTTCCACTTTTTTCGCTCACCGCTTGCGGGCCGTCGCTGCAGCTATCCGTCCCGAAAGAGAAGATAATGATCCAAACGGTTGCGGTGCTGCCGGTAGAATCTCCCTCCGATGTCCGCAGGGAGAGAGTCAGCTACCTCCGTTCAACTTTGCTGTCCGACCTTGGAGCGAGCGGGTTTATCGTCCTTGAGGACTCGATTGTTCAGCGGATCTGTTCCACACCCGAGTGCCCGCAACGTTCTGAGCTTGTCACGCGGTATGGCGTCGACGGCTTTGTAAAGCTCAAGATCAGCTCTATCTACCGTGCAAACGTGATCGCCGGCTATGTGAACACCATCAGCGGTGAAGCCGCGCTCATCGATCGATCGAATTCTGTCGTGGCCACAGTCACCGGTACCGAAAATGAGAAAGGCGGATTGCTTTTCAA
>CAYOAK010000372.1:0-2278 GCA_964401925.1 uncultured Bdellovibrionales bacterium
GTCGATGACGGTTCGACTTGAACCATCGAACGCAACACGCTTGCCATCGGAGGAGGGAGTGAGGCCGTCAGCGAGGACCAGGATCCCGGCCTTTTCAAGCTCGTCATTGAACCTGCCCATTTCCTCCATCATCTTCGTCGTCTCGGCAGTGGGGACAAAGCCCTTTTCGCTGTCTTCGGTGGCCTTCACCAACACCATCACACGCATTATCTGTCTCCTTGTTTAACAACATTTCGAGGGCGTTCATCGCGCGATCTATTCCACCCCATATTTTTTCGCGAGTTGATCGAGCAGTCTGCAAGTCGCGGTGGGATCTTCGACGAGTAGGTGCGAGAGCTCTTTCGTATCATCGCCGAAAGTCCGGAAAATCTCTGAGCTCATCTTTCCTTGATCTACCTGCGCCTGAAGTTTTCCGTGAACCTCCATCTGACGTTTTGCGGCATCGGCGATATCGCATTCACCTCTTGCTTTCGCTGATGGGTCGAGCGGGTAGCTTTTCAAGTTTTCGTTTGTTGGGTTTAGCTTGGCTTTAATGAGTGCTGCTATTTCGGTTTTATAAGAGTCGTTTGCAACTTCGAGCGGCGATTTTTTTGCGGCGTTCACTCGAATCGGATCGGCACCGTTTTCGAGAAGGATCTTTACAGTGCCCTGGGCGTCGTTCTGAATTGCAGCCATGAGAGGGGTGTCTCTGTAGCTATCAAGAATGTTCGGGTCTGCTTTTGCCTTGAGCAACTGCTCGACTATCTCCGGATTGGCGATGGCTGCAAATATCGGCAATTGTCCTCCGGCGCTCGGAGCGTCCGGGTTTGCACCGGCATCCAGAAGAGCTTGAATGAGGCTCTTGTTCTCCTGCTGCACCGCGTAGATCAGCGGAGTGTAAGCAGCGTTCGAAGCATCGAGGTTGGCTTTCGCTCTTCCCAGGATGCGAATGATCTCGAGACTCTCGGCGAAACCATCTTGTGCGGCAAGGAGGGCAGGGGAATATCCCTCTTCGTTGACGAACTTGGTGTCTGCTCCGGCATCGACAAGACTCTGAACAATCTCCGGCTTTCGGCTTTCGGCTGCCATCATGAGGCAGCTCTTTCCCTTAGACACGAAGCTTGGGTTGGCTTTCCCCTTCAAGAGAGCTTTCACGACCTCGACATGCTGCGTGTCGATAGCTCTCATGAGTGGAGTATGACCAACGGCGATGTCACTCCGGTTCGGATCTGCGCCGGCAGCGAGTAACGCATCCACGACGGCGACATTTCCATTTTGTGCAGCCCACCCAAGAATCGGTCGACCATTTTCCACGGCGTTGGCGTTTGCACCGCCTGCGATGAGCGCCTTGATCTGCACAAGGTCCTGGAACTGGACGGCTTCAAAGAGCTTTTTGTCCTTCTGAACGTCCGCATGTGTGCAGTTCGGCGAGAGAAAAATGGCGAAGAGAGAACAGAATAGAAATGGGCGCATTGGAGCCTCCGAATTTCCGGGACGATACGCCAGGCGAAATTTCCATCCAAGGAAAACATCTAACTCGCGTCCGTGAGCTTCCCCATCGAACCATAGCGGTTGGAGGTTAGGATCCGGTTGATAATAACTGCACCTGTTCTCTCGCGGCAAAGACGATGGGGGGGGCATGCCCCTCACTAATCGAGGCACCAGGATTTGATTCCGGCTTAGGAAAAGATAGTTGGGTTGCACCAGATAAGGGGCCCAAGGGGGCACGAAAGGGTGTGACGAGAATAGCAGCTACTGTCCGATTCATCAGAGATGCCGAATCCGCTCTTCGCGAAGGGCGTGCGCCTGTCAACGATTGCGCTGAAGGCGATTTGTTTGATCCATCTCTTGTCGAGTCATATTCTGCCGCCTCCTCACAGGAATCTGCTTACCCTCCACTGCGGGGTCCCCTTGTTGAGCGCGCTGTTTCACGCGCGATGGCCGACGAGCATGAGCCGTATGAAACATTTGATGTTGAGAGGCCTCCGCGGGATCCGTTTGTTGATGCTTTGAACGTCGCACGGGCATTCGTGCTCCGGGTCCCTTCGTCCGATACTTATGTTCGTGCGGATCAAATTCATTCAGCTCTAGCGTGGAGGATCGGTTTTCGGGCGTCCGATCTGGAGCTGCAGAGCCAAATTGACACGAGTGTTTCAAATTTTCTCTACAAGCGGCTCGTTCGAGATATTTGCTCTATCAATCGGCTTCACAAGACGCTGAGCAAACCATTCTTTTTTGAGGCTGAAAAGTTCGCTTGGAATCTTCGGAGCCATCTCCTCGAACTTCTCATTCACGACAT
>CAYOAK010000373.1:0-2268 GCA_964401925.1 uncultured Bdellovibrionales bacterium
GAACGAAGGCAGGGTGTAAGGAGTAAGCTATGCCTGGATCAGATCGAAATCTAACGAACGTTGAGAAAGCGGCCGTTGTGCTGATGAGTCTCGGAAAAGAGACCGCAGCCGATGTGATGAAGTTTCTCAACGAGACTGAAGTGAAAAAGCTCTCGCGTGCCTTCATGGGTGTGCAAGAGGTTGAACGTGAGCTCCAAGGCAATATTGCCCGGGAGTTCGGAGTCATGCTCCGCTGCGCAGAAAAGGTCGTCGTTGACGGTAAGGATTTCGCGCGAGACGTCATCGCGAGCGCCTTCGGACCTGAGGCGGGCGACTCGCTGCTCGAATACGTTACCGGCTCGAAGAAAGAGCCGCTGTCGAACCTCCTATCGGACATTCCTCAGGCGATCGTCGATAACTTCATTCAGTCCGAGCATCCGCAGACAATTGCGTTTCTGCTTACGAAGATGACACCCGATCAGGCGGCAGAGCTTCTCGGAAAGATGACGCCTGAACTTCAAACCGAAGTGCTTGTTCGGGTCTCCCAACTTGATCACGTGAAGGGAGATGTCATCGACGAAGTCCGTGAAGTCCTCCGAAGCCAATTGCGCGGCGTCAGCATGCGCGAGGAAGAAGAGATCGGCGGGCCGAAAGCGGCCGCAGATATCCTCAACTTCGTCGAGCGGAACAACGAAGAGCGTATTATCGCGGAGATCGAAGAGCTCTATCCCGAGCTCGCGGACGATATCCGGAACCTCATGTTCACGTTCGAAGACGTTCAGAAGATCGACGACCGGAGCATACAAACGGTTCTCAAGGAAGTTCCGAGAGAGACACTCGTTCTCGCTCTCAAGACCGCAAGCGAAGAGCTGCGCGGCCTGCTCTACCGCAACATCTCGCAGCGTGCTGCACAGATGCTGCAGGAAGATCTGGAATCCCTCGGACCCACGAAGCTCAAAGATGTCGAGAAGGCTCAGCAGTCCGTTGTCGATATCGTGCGCCGGCTCGAGGCCGAAGGAAAGATTCAGATCTCCACCGGAGCAAAAGACGACGTCCTCGTTTAATCAGCGGAGAATATGCAGACTGCGGAAACCACCGGCGAGAAGGAAGCGGACGTGGAAGGAGAGGGGGAGATCCTCTCTCAACGGAACTTCGCTCACACGCCCTTCGAGGCCAGCGCATGGGAGTTTGTCGGCGAGCGTCTAGCCTCGCGCGATTTCGCTTCCATGGAGATCGAGATTATCGCCTCCGAGATGACGCAGCCCGATCCCATGTTCCGTGACTTCGGAAATAACGTCAGGAACGACACCGGCAGCTACGCACACGCGGGCGCCGCGGCCGTCGAGACTGAACCGGTTATCGACGAGGCAGTACTCGAAGCAGCTCGCGCTGAGGCCTACGAACAGGGACTCGCCGCGGGACGTGAAGAGGGTAAAGGCGAAGCGGTAGCGGAGGCTACCGCCCTGCACGAAGAGCTAGCGAAGCGGCAGCACGACTTCCATGTTCAGGTTGTGCGCGAGCTTCAGTCGCTCGCTGCCCGGACAGAGAAGAATGCATTCGAGCTCGCTCTTTCCGTGTCTCGCAAAATTCTTTCCACAACTGCTGAGATTCGCCCCGAGTATATCCTCGATGTCATTCGCGAAGCATTACAGACGAACGGTGCTGGAAAGCCCCTTCGCGTGCGTGTCTCTCCGCAGGATTTTGAATTTCTCGAAGTTGTCGGTGTTCCGCCCGATCTCTCCGCACAGGAGACCGGGGTGACGTACGTCCCGGATGACGGAATCGCATCCGGTTGCGTTGTGGAAACTGACTTCGGAGAGATCGATCTGCGCCTCGAACATATGTGGCAGCAGGTGAAAGAGAATTTATACGACGTAGTGAAGTAGCCATCGAAGATTGCTACGCATGCCGCGAAGGCAACAAAGGTTTTAGGAGAAGTTGAGGATGGATATTTGGGCTCGAGCGGACGGAGCACTGAAGCGCTCTAATCCCGTTGCCGCTCGCGGTCTCGTTACTGACATGACGGGACTCATCATTGAGGGGAACGGACCGGCCGTCGGCGTGGGCTCGACCTGCTCGATTGTGCAAGGCGACAAGAGCATGAACGCTCAGGTCGTCGGCTTTCGAAAGGATCGCATTCTCCTCATGCCGTTTGGCGAGGCCCACGGTATCGCACCTGGTGCGACGATCATCTCGCACGGACAGGGACAGCGGTTTCTTGCGAGTAAATCTCTTCTCGGACGAGTCATCGACCCGTTCGGCCGGCCGCTCGATGGCGGCCCTCCCGTA
>CAYOAK010000374.1:0-2203 GCA_964401925.1 uncultured Bdellovibrionales bacterium
GGGGCGAATTCTCAGTGCCTTGGCCACCGGAAGCGTTTAAACCTCCCATGCCACCTACCTACAATCTTTTCGCCACCTAGTTTGACCAAGTCTAGCCTACCTTGGCGGCGCAAATCCTCGCCTCCGAGTGTGCAGAGATCCGTCTGACAATACTATTTTCTACCTGCACCCCTTAATCTGCCCCGGTTAAGTCCGAAAGCGTCTGCTCAATTGTATGTCCGCTGCTAAGAAAAGCGGAGACCGAGAGTGTCTACAGGCTCAGCAATTTCAGAAGGCTTAGTTGGGTTGCACCAGGGAGGGGGAGAGGTAGTATCTGCTTCACATGGCCCGCGGCATTTTGATCGTCCTTCTCTATCTACGGCAGTTCTTCCTCGCCCGGCTCGAATACAAATGGGATTTTCTCTTCTCGCTTCTTGCAAGCATGGTCAGCGCAGTGATGGGTCTTGTGTTCATCATTTTAGTGCTCGATGGGGCAGGGGCGCATGACCTCGCAGGGTGGTCGAAAGATGAAGTGCTCTTCATCTACGGCTACGCGGGGATTGCCGTGGCGCTTTTTTCGATCCTTTCACCGAATCTCTATGGATTTGGCGACAAGTATATCATCCAGGGGCAGTTCGATCGGGTTCTGCTTCGTCCCTTGGGCTCCTTGACCCAGGTGCTCTCCGAGACTTTCAATCTCGACGCAATCGGGAACCTGATTGTCGGTGTCACCATCCTGCTCGTAGCCAAAGCGCGGTTGGGCTTACAGTTCTCGTTCTCTGATTATCTGTGGCTGGCGGCAAGCGGTGTATTCGGTGCCGCGATTCTACTCTCGGTCTTTGTGATTCTAGCTTCGCTCTCCTTTCATTTCGAGGATCGGCTCGGGATCAGCGCTCCATTCTACAATCTCATCCAGTTCGGGCGCTATCCGATTACCGTTTTTAATAAGGTGATTCAGGTGCTGCTGAGCGTGATCGTTCCGTTCGCCTTCGTCGGATTCTATCCCTCCACTTATTTCATCTCCAAGGAGGGTCTTCAGCACGTCTATCTCCTCACACCGGTTGTTGCCGGCGTAGCGATGATGACCGCTTGGCTATTCTGGAGGTGGGGAGTGCGGAACTATAGTTCAACCGGAAATTAGCTGACGGGCCGCTCGTTGGGTCCGATTCCGGGGATGGCGACTTCTTGCGATGACGCAGAGCTTTGAAACAGCACCGCGCGGTTTGCGGAGCGATACACGCTCAGGTCGTCCTTTCCGTCACCGTCGAAGTCCGATCCACAACTTGGTGTGTCACCCGATGCGCCGAAGGCAATGCTCTCGGCTTTCCCGCTCTCAGTCCATGAAAGGCGGCCGTCAGCCTCGTTGCTAACCAAGTACGTGACGCTCTTTCCGGTGCTGCGGAGATCACAGGCGAGAATCGAACCGGGACCGGCGACGTCGATCTTGCTGCGTTGACCCCGGATGTCCGAGACACTCAGCTGCCGTCCGCCGCGCCCGGCGATACGGGAGAGGTCATCACGCCCATCGCCGTTCAGATCGGAAACGAGCATGCGATCTCCTCGTGTTCCACCCTTGAAAACGGCAATTGCTCCTCGCTTCTTTTTCTTTGCGCCTTTCAGGTCGAAGCCGCCGCTCGAAAGCAGGACGGTCGTCTTTCCGAGCTTCGCATTGAAAAGTCCAAGATCGCACTTCCGATCGCCATCGAAGTCACCGACAAGAGGAGCTGCGTGCTTATCGCCCCAGGCGAGGATTCGCTCCTTGCCGTAGCCCTCCTTCGACCGGCGGTAGTGCCAGCGGTTATCGGAATGCCGGTAGGTGAGGAGATCGGCGCTGCCATCCGCGTCGATATCGCAAACGAACGGGCGGTCTCCCCGTTTACCGAGCCGGATTGTGCGGGCGCTCTGAAAACTCGAGCGGGAGCCCAGGATGCGAAAGCCTCCGCTGCGGTGATTAAACAGGATCAGATCCGAGAGGTTATCCCCGTCGATTTCGTTTTGAACGAACAGCTTGCGGGGAGAGAGGACGATCGCCTTGCCTGAACCGAGCGTCTCTGGTGCCGCCACGTTATGGCTTACAACAGCTCGTTCGCCCCGAACCCCGCTGATCGGTGCGACGCCGATGGTTGCGCTGTAGCCGTTATCGAAAGTGAGCGTTCCCGATTCGGTGTCGATGTAACGAAATTCCATCGAGCCATCGATGTTCAGGCTCAGCTGGAACTTCATC
>CAYOAK010000375.1:0-2188 GCA_964401925.1 uncultured Bdellovibrionales bacterium
GAACTTCGAAGACGGGAGTGTCGGTCGAGAGTGAGTTCAGCGCCGCAGCGCCCAGCTGCACCTTTGCAGACTCGCCTGCCCGGGCTGTGGACACGGTGACTAACAGTAGGACGGCGATAGAGAAGAGGCCTCTGCCGAGGGACTCGCTAACTCTCCGGAATCCAAGCACTGTAGTCACAACCAAACGAACCGACCCACCGAATCAATCCTCGCAGGACTCTTATGGGCGAAAAAGGTGCCAGCGAGACACCCCTGATCCCCGCGCCGCGGGCGGATGATTCAGCAATTTTCGTGAAACCGCAAGTTTCTATGTATTTTCAACAACTTGAGCGGAAAAAGTGGCGAAAGGGGCCGGATGCGACTCTACAAGTGTGGATAACTCGAAACTGTCATCGCAGCGTGATGCGAACGAGATCGATCACACAATCTTTACATATCGCATAGATCCGGCACTTCTCCGTAAAACGAAACGATACCGAACTGTTCTTTGCCATTCGTTCTGAACCAGCACGCATCTCGACTTACGCCCGTCACACGGGCGTGAGAGGGACGACCCTTCAAGGTTTTTCGAATTCTCCGCGTGAATGACTTCCGCTTGCTGAGTCCTCGTGACAGCCGCCCCGGCCGTTAGGAGGACTCAGCAAAAGCTGGTCACATTCCAAACCACGGAGAAATCCAACCATGAAACGTCACGCAGCAATGGCCGCCACAGCCGCCGCTGGCACAACAGCCGCCGCTACATCTACGAGCACGACAGTCGCCGGCAGCACTGAAAAGGCCGCCGCCCCGAAACCGCTCCTTCTGGAGATCACCGCCGACCTCGACACCGCGAAAGCGAATCGGTTCGGTTCGCAGCACGAATTCGACGCCTACTCGCGCGGCCTGGTCCAGCCCGTGATCACCGCGAAGAAGGCCGCCATGAAAGAGTCGCGCCCCGCCACGATTCGCCTGGAACTGCTCATCACCGGAAAAGCGAAGTCGGACAAGAACCTCACCTCCCGGGTTGCCGCGTCGGTAAAGCAAGCGTACATCGGTGCCATGAATCTCAATGGGATCCAATCGAACTTCGAGTTCGCCCACACGACCTGAGAAGCCGTTCTCGACATCCGAAGCGGGCCGCGCATCACGTCATGCCGGCCCCAGCCCCGGTTTCCCCCGACCCAATAATCTCATTGGGCATATTTACTGGGTCGCCCTCTCCTTGTTCCGATCAAAGATCTCTAGCGAGACGGGCCTAAGATACGGCTTCGAATAAACGCGCTTCCAGTAAGCGCCGGTTTGAGCGCGCTCTTCGAGCGTCGTGAACTGATACTCATACATCTCAGCCCGGATGTATTTCGGCGGCGTGCCCGGAAACGGGTTTCGTTCAAACAGCGACAACACAGGTTTGCTTCCTTGAAGCATTCGCTCCGCCATCAGGAGAAACCAAACATTCTCACGCACTGTGCCGAGTGAAGCGAACCACATATTCCAATCAAGCCGAGGCTGATGTGGCGCGACAACGGGAGGCAGCCGGTTCAGTGCTCCTGCCTTATACGGGAGTTCGTAGCTCTTCCACTCGTTCAAGTCGTTGCTCCCCTCGATGATGATCTCCGGGCGAGTCCTCGTCATCACAGCGAATAACCCATAATTGCTCGTCATCCCCCACTTGCTCGCAAATCCGAACACCGGACGAACGAATGTAAGCTGCCGCTCAACATGAAAGAAGGCGAGAACGCTGAGGCACAATGCAGCCGTAGCAGCCGCTACTCCAAACTCAGACTGCTTGTGGATCTTCGAACGGGGGATCCGCCTGAGAGTTCGAAAGCACGCATCGTCAATCGCGAGAAAGCAGATCCCCGCCGTAAGCAGGTTGAAGAACGCATAGTTCCCGGTGAGCGCAATCAAGACCTGCAGCATAATCAACAGGAGCCCGGACAACCTTCGAATGATCTTCGGCCCGAAGAGTCCGAACGGAACAACAAGCTCCACGAAAAGAACCGCGCCGGTGCAAAGTTGATGAAACGAACATGGAAGGTTCGCCATGAAGTACGCGAGCGGCGTCGGAAGGGGCTGCGTGAAATAGTGATAACAAAGCGCCGTCATATCGCGCCAAGTGGTGTCTCCGCTCCCGAGCTTCACCGCTGCTGAGAGAAACATCAGCTTGAACGCGAGCAGCTTGCCGTCGACGCGGCAGAGGATGCAGGCC
>CAYOAK010000376.1:0-2145 GCA_964401925.1 uncultured Bdellovibrionales bacterium
GTCTCGAGGATATCCTGAAGTGCTTTTACTTCTATCACCATAAGATCAATCGCAAGAGCCGGCTTTGGATCGTCGGCTCGGATGTCGATACGGAGCTCTATAAAATCGAGCTTCACGACCTGATCGATCATCTCTGTCTTCGAGAGGCGGTAACGATGACCGGCGCGGTCTCCGATACGGAGCTGAAAGCATTCTACGAGAGCGCAGACATGTATCTCTGCATGAGCGAGCATGAAGGATTTTGCGTGCCGCTCATCGAGGCTATGTTTTTCGAGCTTCCCGTAATCGCTTATGACTCCTGTGCGGTCGCCGAGACCCTTGGGCGCTCCGGTGTCCTCGTCCAGAAGAAGGAGCACGCGAAGATCGCCGAGCTGATGCACATCTGCCTCTCGGAGCCGGCGGTGCGGGACAAAATGATGCAGTTCAGCCGGGAGGAGCTTCAGCGCTTCTCCCTCGAGAGTTTCCAAGAACAGCTGATCCGCGATCTCGTCGAGCCTCTTCGGGCTTTGCGCGCCGCAGAGCTTCCGGCCCATGCTCAAAGTTGGGCTTGATCTCAGGGCAACCGAGCCGGGTTTCAAATCTCACTTTGGCCGTGGGACCGGACGATATGCGACCGAGCTGACCCGGCTTCTGCCGCAGCTTGCCGCGCAAAGAGGAACGATAGAGATTCGCCCGCTCGCCGGTGACACGCTTCGCGGAACTGCCTTCGAGAGGAAATTGATCGCCTCTCTGCCTGCCGGAAGAGAAACCGTCGAGTCGCAGCTCTGCCTGCCGCGACGGTTGCGGCGAGCAGGAGTGGACGTCACCCATTTCTTCGCACACGGGGACGCGCCGGCTTGGGGCGGTGCCCCCACGCTCGTAACGGTGCTCGACCTCATCCCCATTAAGTTCCGGGACCTCTACAGGGGAGAGAACGAGAACTGGCGTTATCATCTCGCGCGTTTTCTCGAGTTGCGAGCCATCCGAGCCGCGCGCGGGATCATCGCGATCAGCGAGGCGACGAAACGGGACATCGTTGAGATTCTCGACATCCCCGAGGAGAAGATTGCCGTTACTCCGCTTGCGGTGGACTCCCGGTTCAAGCCGGCAACCGTCGATCAAGGCCGAATCCGCCGGAAGCTCGGTCTGCCCGAGGATCGCTCCCTCGCCCTGTATGTCGGTGGAATCGATCCCCGGAAGAACATGGACTTCCTGCTCGAAGTCTTTCGAGGGGTTGTAGACAACTCTCCGGAAGGGAGTGCCCCGTTTCTTGTGCTCGCCGGCAAGCAGGAGACGGATAAGTTCTATCCCCGATTCCGCTTTATGATGGAGCACCTGAAGCTCGATCCGTATCTGATCAAGCTCGGATTTTTCCCCGACGAGCTGCTGCCGGAGCTCTACCAGGCGGTCGATCTCTTCTTCTTTCCCAGCCTCTACGAGGGGTTTGGGCTCCCGGTGCTCGAAGCGATATCGTGCGGCACTGCCGTCGCCGCAGGGCGGAACTCTTCGATGCCGGAGCTTGTGGGAGATCAATATCCGCTTCTGCCCGATAACGATCTTGGAGCATGGGTTGAGATGGTGAGCCAGCTTCTCGGCTCGAGCGCAGCGCGCCGCGATCTTGCGACGCTCGGTCTGCGTCGGAGAGAGCTGTTCTCTTGGGAGCGAACTGCCGAGGGGACGCTTGATGCCTACGAGCGGTTTGCCGGGGATCTGCGGAGAGACCCGCGATGAATCTCGGCCCGATGAATCTCAGGATCAGCCGCGCACTCTGGCTGCTCTTCGTGCTGCTGCTTGGTCTTACTGTCCGCCTCATCTTTCTCGCCTATGGCGGAGTCATTCCGGACAGTGACGAGGCGATCGTGGGCTTGATGGCCCAGCACATCGCTGAAGGGCGGCAGTGGCCGATTTTCTACTATGGACAGCATTACATGGGCAGCTTGGAGCCGACGCTCACCGCGCCGGTGTTCATGCTCTTCGGACAAGATGCATGGACCCTAAAGGCGGTCCCGCTGATCTCGTGCCTGCTCTTCATCTATTCTGTTTATCTCCTCGGTTGCCGGATCGGCGGCCTCACCGCGGGGAAGATCGCTTCATTTCTGGCCGCTGTTCCACCGGTCGCTTTCGTCGAATGGAGCACGAAAGCACGGGGTGGGTTCATCGAGGTGC
>CAYOAK010000377.1:0-2124 GCA_964401925.1 uncultured Bdellovibrionales bacterium
CTCTCACTCGGCACGCTGACAGTTTGGGCTACAACTCCAGTCTGAACCTCGACGCTCAAATTATCGGGCGAGGCCGTATTCACCTCGACTTCGAACTGTCCGTTTGAATCTGTTGAAGCCGTATCACCCGTTTCGAGAACGGTAACTCGTGCGCCGGCAATCGGATCATTCGCGGTGTCGGCGACTGTGCCCGTCAACACCTTCGCAATGAAACCATCCGGCACGCCGGTACCCGAGGATCCGCCACCGCATCCCGCAAGCGCTAGAAGCAGGCCAACGCTAGAGCAAAAAGCTGATGATGATCTTCCTAAACGAGCTCTCATGGCTCCTCCTCCGGCAAAAGTTTATCCGGGAGTGTGTGCACCCGGCTGAATGTTCCGAGAACCGCCCGTACGCGCCCCTTTTCCGGAACTTTCTGTTTCGGCGCAAGATCCCGGTCGAGCTTCGCCAGGAACTTCTGAACTTTTCTGTGCAGCGCAGCTCCCTCCTCAAGGAACCATTGCTTGACTTCTTTGGCCTTCGACAGCGGGAGGTTGTCAAACTCGGTTGAGAGATGAAGATTCAACGGAGCCGCGCCTTCGACGACGTTTGACTCGACGGCCGACAACAGATCCGACACGTCCCGGGAAAGGAGTGAAAAGCCCTGCTCGAAATCTCCACGCGGCACAAACCCGGCCGAGAGAAGCTCCACTCCGTTCGCGGTTCGCTGGACCAAGCCCGTCCGCTCAAGCTCAAACAGTACCGCATAAGGATTTGCATCGCGGCTTATCGACCAGACAAGCAGCGTAAACTCACTTTCACGGCCGTCCACTCCCAGTGTCCGCGGTTTACCCTTGGCAGTGCAGTATCTTCGATCGCTGCGCCACTGTCCGATCACTCGCGTCAAAAGATTGTGTGAGAGCTTCGGTTCGGCTTCCTGCACATAGAGCCGGTTCACATCTCGCCGGTGCAGACCGGTGATCACACTTAAGCGGCTTTGGCTGATCGATTCCCCCTTCGCCTGAAGCTCTTGCTCGGCCACATCGAGAAAGGCGAGCTTCGCCACCTCTTCAAATTCCTGAAGCCTGATATTGTGGCGGACACAAAAGTGCACAAATGGATGCAAGATAACCCGCAGGCCCTGAAAAAGAAGATCGCGGCGCTCAGCCATATCTATACTGGGGCATATCTATACGGGGGCATGTCTATCTGGAGGCATAGCAACTGTATTGTGTAAAATGCACGATACCGTACCCGTGCGAAGAGGGTCAACCGGCTTTTGCCCAGAAGCCTTGACCGTCTAGCGGTGTATGAACTTGTAGATGCCGCCGTTTAGATCGACAAGGTACAGCTCACCACGGCGGTCCTCGGCGAATGAGCTGGGATTCAGGCCCGAATTGAGCACCGTTGACCTGGTCCAACTGTTATCTGACTGCTGCCTGAGGGCGAAAACGGTGCCGCTGGAGAAATCGGCGAATACGTATCGCCCTCTGAGCTCCGATACCTGGGACCCGCGATAAAAGTACCCGCCGGTGATCGACTGCCCTTCGTCGTGAGCGTACGTGGCGATCGGCAGGCGCAATCCGGTCTGGTCACATGTGACGTTCGGGTCCGGGTAGCAATCGTTCCCCTCCATTGCATTCCATCCGAGATTATCGCCGGCACTGATCAGATCGACCTCCTCGATTCGATTCTGTCCAACATCACCGGCAAATAATCTCCCGTTTGAACGATCGAAGCTGAAGCGCCAGGGATTTCGCAAGCCGTAGGCGAAGATCTCCTTCCGTGCACCGGCACGTGTTCGAAAGGGATTTGAAGTTGGTATCTTGTAACCTTTCGAGCCGGACACATCGATGCGGAGTATCTTTCCCAGTACGGTATCTAAGCGCTGCCCATTTCCAAAGGGATCTCCGGCGGAACCGCCGTCTCCGGACGCTATGTAGAGAAATTTATCCCGTCCGAAGGCGAGATGCCCCCCGTTGTGGTTTCCAAACGGTTGAGCGAATCGGAGTCGCGGCTGCTCGGAGCGGCCGTTTGCGCGATTCGGATCGCTCTTGCTGACGGTAAACGACGATACAACCGTCGCCCCGTCACCTGCCCGGCTGTAATTCACAAAGAATCGCCCGTTCGTTTTGAATTTCGGAT
>CAYOAK010000378.1:0-2080 GCA_964401925.1 uncultured Bdellovibrionales bacterium
CGAGGACGAGTCTCCTGATTCGCGGCCCATTTTGCCGAACACCTGGTGCCGGAAAATGGGTAGTAGATCAGTTTGACTGGGACCGCAGGCGTCTCGCCTGCTTGCAAGTAGCCGTGGCAGCACAGAGCCCGACATTATTCGAGAGCGTGAACCGGAAAGCGGACGGGGACGTCCGCGGTCCCAGCATCGCCTTTCCTCCGATTCAAACTGACCCACTACCGCATGTAAATATCGATTGACTTAAGACAAAAATCCGTTACGTAGAGTTGATGCAGATTAACAGGCTCATTCGCAGATCTCAGGCGCCCCGTTTGCCTTTGCGTATGCCTATGCGCATGCCGATTTTCTTCGGATCGCCTGAGCTGGCCTAGTTCTTTTACTCAGCCGCGGCGATCGTAGAGATCGGCCGGGCTGAGCTCACCCAACGAACACAAGTTTTCGTCAGCAATCTCTCTCTCT
This sequence comes from uncultured Bdellovibrionales bacterium, assembly GCA_964401925.1. Classification (GTDB taxonomy): domain Bacteria; phylum Bdellovibrionota_C; class UBA2361; order SZUA-149; family JADYYL01; genus CAYOAK01. The sequence continues at coordinate 460 of CAYOAK010000378.1, forward strand.
CCTTCTCTCTCTGCTGCGAATTCGTCTCTGGGCTTCGTCTCAGCAGTGTTCTCCTCTGCCGTTCTCCTTTCGATCGCTCTCGGCCCATGCGGGCAGACGATAGCGCTTACCGGCGCGCGGAAATCGTTCCGCGCGTCGAATGGCGCCTCGAATGAGCGTTTTTCAAGGAGGTTTTTTTCATGCGCATGAGATTGACGCGTGTCCGGACCAGCGGTTCGGACCACGCAGGCACTTACAGACAGTTCGATAGAATGGTCGAGATTCAGCGGGAGGCTTTCGGATTTCCCGATCCGGAGCTCGTTCCGAACTACGTCTTCGATATGACCGGCTGGTCATTCGCGATGCTCGATAAAGTAGAGCTGATCGGATTTGCCCTCTGTTCGCTTCGTGATGAGCACGGAGCGCTCGAGTTGATCCTTCAGCAGCTGGGTGTGGACAGGTGGCGGCGGCGGGAAGGGATCGCGACGGAGATGATGAAGCAGCTCAGGCAGTATGTTGCAACGCAGTCAGGTCTGCATATCAGCTCCATCCGCTGGCAGCAGGACCCGATGCTTGCCGGGGTAGCCAGGCTGTACATCGGAAAAGTCGGAGGCCGCGGATTTCAGCTGGTGCGGAACAAGTGGGGAAAGGGTTTGGGAGGGAAGTATGTTGGGCTGCCGACGCATCGCATCGATGTGAAGGTGGCACCGTCGCCGGAGCAAGTGGAGATCCCTGCCTTTCCGGAACACTCGACGCAGGCACTGATCGTCTCAGATCCCCAAACGGTTCCGACGATTGATTGGGAGAGAGTGATGGCGACCGCAGAAGCTCGCATGCCTGTCACTCTTCGCATCCCGGAAGACTTTGAAGCTTTGAAGACACGCGACCTGCAAGGTCTCGCAGCTCCATGGCAGGAGACGGTCTGCTTAGTCCTCGAGCGTCTTCTCGGTCGTGGCTATGAGATCTCAGCGTTTCGAAAGCTAGAGGGCTTCGGCGAGTATCTTCTCACGACGAAGGAGCCGGAGTTCATCCCAGTCTTCCGTCATCAGTAATGGTTAAGAGCGGCTACATCTCTTCTCGAGGGCAGCCGCTCGATCGCCCCGCGATCAGGGCTTCGAGGCGTCATCGATCGCTCTAGTGTTTGGAACTGGATTTGACCCGCTGGTACCGCCTTGTTACTCCGCATCGTAAGTCGACGGGGTGTGGCGCAGCCCGGTAGCGCGTCTGTTTTGGGTACAGAAGGCCGGAGGTTCGAATCCTCTCACCCCGATTGTCTTATGTGGCTGGGAAGTCTTCACCGGGACCGGTAGCGCTTCTCTTCCGATTCAAATTCGGGAGGCACCATTTTCGAAACTGGATCGGTTCTAGAGCAGCCCCGCAGCGCGGGCCTGCGACAATGCCACTATCGTTTTCATATCGCGCAGGGCGCCGCTGTTCAGCGCCGCCTCGACTTCCTCAAGGGACATGATCTTCGGTTCGGCGAATTCACCTGTCTCCAGCGCGGTCTCGCCGATCGAGACGTTTCGGGCCAGGTAGGCGTGCAGCAGCTCGTCCGTAAATCCGGGGGTTGAATACGCTGCTCCGAGATAGACCCAGTCGTTCGACTCGCCGCCGATCTCCTCCTTCAATTCGCGGTGCGCAG
>CAYOAK010000379.1:0-2079 GCA_964401925.1 uncultured Bdellovibrionales bacterium
GAGGGATGCCAGGCCAGTGCGTCGAGGTTTCCGTCGTTGTTGATATCTGCGAGGACCGCTCCACGATCCGCGTTCAGGCTGACGGACGGACCTATCGAGAATGTTCCGTTGCCGTTGCCAATTGCAATCTGGGTATTTCCGCCGACAAACAAATCCGGAATATCGTCACCGTTGAGATCACCCGATGCGAAGGATCCCCATGCTTTTGCGAAGGAAACTCCGTGTTTAAAAGTGCCATTTCCGTTTCCTTGCATAAACACAAGAGTGCCGCCTCCGTAGTCTCCACCCATAATGTCCAACTGCCCATCTCCATTGAAGTCTTGAAGTTCGATGGCTCCGGATAGGCCGCCCGTAACCTGTGATTGCAGCGCGGCGGCCTTAAAGGTCCCATCGCCATTGCCGAGCAGCACGCTCACAGCGTTCGAGTAGTCGACACCAATGACGAAGTCTAAATGTTGATCCCCATTGACGTCTCCGATTGTCGCCTCAAGGTAGTAGGCGGTGTTTCCACCAATCGGATATTGGGTTGGGGCTTTGAATGTTCCGTTTCCGTTCCCAAGCAGAACCCCGAAATTATCAAGTTCGCTTGCGTATCCGACGTCCTGATTGCCATCTCCGTTGAAGTCCGCTCCAATGAGATAGTTTGATCGGTTCACATTACCGACGCCGATCTCAGCCTGGAACGTTCCGTCGCCTGAAACGGTCGTGACAACATCAAGGTCAACGCTGATTTGAGAAGCCGACGCCCCGTTGATTCCGACCTGGAAGATCCGGTCATTGCCGTCAAAGAGGTGGCCGCCGTTAAATGTCGTTGTGCTGATAATCCGGTTGTATTCGGATTTTAGAGCCTGAGCTTCACTATCAAGCGCTGCTCTTTGCGGCGAGCTGTTGACACCGTTCGCCGACTGCTCCGCGAGCTCTGTGATTCTGGTAAGGATGTTACTCAACGAGGTTAAAGAGCCTTCCGCGATCGTGAGCATCGAAATGCCGTCGTTCACGTTCCTCAGCCCTTGAGACATGACTCTCGAATCCACCCGAAGGCTGTCGGCAATGGCGAGTCCTGCCGCGTCGTCAGAGGCTTTATTGATGCGAAGTCCGGACGATAGCCGTTCAAAGCTCGACGACAGTCGCGCAGAGGTCTGTGAAAGCCTCCGCTGGGATTGCAACGATGCAATATTTGACTGAATCGTCAGGGCCATTTCGTCCGTGAAATGAAGTGATCTAAATCACTTAGGTATCGTCGCTGTTGCGCGAAGTCATGAGGCATAAGTCCGACTGGGCACGAGCCTTCGAACCTCGATGTTCCCTGAAACGACCGGCACTTAGCCGCGTCTTAGAGGCATCGACCCGGGACTCCCGCTATCCCCGCCGAGGCTCTCCGGCCGGGTTCTTCGTAGTAAGTCAATTCGGAGATAAAGAGAGGCCGCAGGTGTCTCGCATGCGCAGAAGAATAGATGTAGCGCAGTACCCGGACAATGTTCGAGCACGCAAATCGACCAGCCTGGCAACGGCGACAATTTACCGCCGTTATGCAATGCTCCAACATGCTATTCAGCGAGTAGAACTGTTCGTCTAGGGTATTTCGTTCCGGCAGGAGCGAGGTATCCAATGAGGTTACAACACCTGCGAAAGTTCGTTCGGCAGCCGTTCGAGGATTCTGTGAAGGATCCTCAGTTGCTCGGAGTCTTTTCACTCCTCGGCACGTCGATCGTACTCTTCTGTTTCGCATACGCGCTTAACGGCTATGCCGAAGCGCTGAACGACATCAGCTTATTTTTCAGCGGCCGAGGCGAGGAACTAGTCCGCCTCGATAAGTCGATCCTTGTGGCCATGGGCGAGATCTTGGCACTGATCACGATCGACTTTTGCCTCATGTTCGTGCTGGGAATCAGCACAGCGTGGATTCTGGCAAAATCGCTCTCAGGACACGTCTTCGCCAACTATCTCGAAGACATGACGGAAGGCTATCACTTCCTCCGGATGGTCCTCTGGACAGTGGGAGAGGAGCTGTACGCACGCGTCCTGTTTCTCAAGGTGCTCCGCCAAGTGTCTTTCCTCCAGGGCGAATGGCAACTTTAC
>CAYOAK010000380.1:0-2076 GCA_964401925.1 uncultured Bdellovibrionales bacterium
CAGGTGGAACCAATACACCAGATCGACAGCTGCCTCCTGCAGCAGCACTCGCAATGCGACTTTTCCGTTCGCGGAATACTCAAACCTGGCCGTTGTGCCAGTGGGCAAGATCAGCTCCTCGGGCACGAAACGCTCGAGCAGCTGCCGTTGCGAATAATCAAATCGGCTTTGGAGGATCTCCGTCCAGTTGAGTTTCGCAAGCTCCGAATACTTTGTGATTCGCTCGATGTACGGCGGAAGCCATTCGGGCATTTCTTCAGAAAGCCGTTCGAAACTCAATACCGGCCACCCTTCGGGAAACAGTCCCTGCTCCCTTCCCCACTCCGATCGTTCGAGAAACGTCCTTGCCGTGGACCGCTCCAGAAAGTCCTGAAGCTCCCCGCCGCGTAAACGGGCGAGAATCATCTCGACTCGTTCGGCTGAGGTGCTCTCCACGAGTTTCGAGCTGACAACCAGCTCACCGACCTTCTCTACCTCAGTGGCCTCGATTCGATCGTCAACCCACTCCAGATTCCGCGCTGAGATGATCGGATAGGAATCACGAATCGCTTCGAGAGTGATCGGCTCTGCAACGGAGATTCGCCCGCTGGACCCGTGCATCTCGAGGCGGCCGATCGCCAGGAATTCGGCAGCCGCGAGCGTCGATTTCTCCGGAAGCCGCGCCTCACCCCCCGCCGCGAGCCTATATGTACCCCGAGCTGTTCGGCGCCCAAGGCGCTCCGGATAAGCGAATGCAAGGAAGCGTGCGTACGGCACCTCGCCCTTCAACTCCTCGCCCCCGAGCATCGACGCAAGCCGCTCGGCGTGTTGTCTTACCCGCTCAGGCTGAGTGCGATTGGCCGATCCGGAGAGGGTCTGATCCAAGCGGACGTTTGACTCAAGGATAGCCCCGGCCAACGCTCCGCTCTTGGCAAAACCGAGCGCTTTCGCATTGAGCAGCAGATGTCCGATTCGAGGATGCACACCAAATCGAGATAGGTCCCGTCCGTGAGCGGAGAGCCGGTTCTCGTTATCGAGCGCTCCGAGCTGCCGGAGCAACGAAAGTGACGCATTCCATGCCGAATCGGTTGGACGATCAAGGAGCACGAGTTCACTCGGATCTGAGATGCCGAATGCCAGGAGATCCAGTGCGAAGGGCGCGAGATCGGTCCGCACGATTTCCGGCTCAAGAAACGACAGCAATCTTTCGCCGTCTTCCCACATGCGAAAGCAGACCCCTTCCGCTACCCTTCCCGCTCGTCCTCTCCGCTGTTCCGAAACCGATTCCGGCGACCGCCGCGTCACAAGCTCGTTCATCCCTGTTTCGGCGTTGAACACAGAGTAACGGCTGACGCCCGAGTCGACGACAGCACGCACCGATGGAAGTGTGATCGAAGTTTCCGCAACACTTGTCGCAAGAATGATTCGCGGACGATCGTGCGGCTCGAACAGCGCGCGTGCTTCGTCGGCCGCCGTATCTGCGGTGAGCGTAAATACCTCCCGGCCCGCAAGGCGATTTTTGGCTCGGTCGATCTCACCTCTGCCCGGGAGGAAAACGAGAACATCGCCCTGCGACCGTCTGACTGCTTCAATGATCGCTGCATTCAACTCATCGTCGAAACGCTCCGGACGGCCTCGATAAAATGTCTCTACTGGATAAGCTCTGCCTGGAACGGAGATGGAAGCCGCATCGGGGAATAGGCGCTGCAATCGTCCGGCTTCGAGCGTCGCAGACATGATGAGTATTTTGAGATCGGGACGGAGATGTTTCTGGACTTCGCGGGCGAGTGCCAGCGCTGAATCAGTCTGAAGGGACCGTTCGTGGAACTCATCGAACAGCACATACTCGATCCCTTCGAGTGCCGGATCATCGAGAATCATTCGAGTCAGAAGTCCCTCGGTGATGATTTCCAGCCGGGTTTTTGCACTGATTCGAGACTCTCCGCGCATCCGGTACCCGACAGTCTCGCCAGGGCGCTCGCCCAGCTTTGAGGCCAAATACTGACCGAGGCTTCGAGCCGCTACGCGCCGGGGCTCGAGCAGAAGAATTCTCCCCTTCGCAAAGTTTAGAACGCGGAGCGGAACCTCAGTCGATTT
>CAYOAK010000381.1:0-2071 GCA_964401925.1 uncultured Bdellovibrionales bacterium
TCGATATCAGAACGCTTCAGGAGCAAACCTCCGCTGCGCTCCCGGATGGCGAAGCCCCATTCCGGATCGGAATTCATCTCCCCCCAAGCGATGTTGGAAAGCTCAACAAGCGCACAGTCGGCCGAATGTTTGGAAAGGAGCGTCTTCCACTTCCCTCCTTCTCCGGTCAGCTCGAAGTCGAGATTCTGCTGCATCGTCTCACGGGGATAGAGCGTTGCCCATCTTCCGTCGATGGAAACTTTTGTCTCCGGTGCAAGATGAAACAGACTGATCCCGCCCCAATGAAGTGGAACCCAGAGCCGTCTACAGAAGCCGGATTGTTTCAACCACTGCAGCGCTCCCAGGGGATAGGAATCTTCGCCGAGTTTCAACGAGACACCGGGAGGGGTCTTCAGCACCAGGAGAGCCGCTGCCGCGACAAACGCGGCACCGAGAATCCCCTTCGAAGCGCCGGAGAGAACGACCTTCATTCGCTCCATCGCACCGACGACGAGAGTCGCAATCAGCGGCGAGTTCGCAAGCGCCAAGATCGGAGTGTGCCGCACTGAAAGAAATCCAAGCACCGCGCTGGCCAGGTATACGATTACTTGAAACTCGGGCACCCGCCGCCGCTCGATCACAATGCCGACGCCGATGAGCAGAAACAAAAGGAAGAACGGTGCCTCGCGCATCTCGCCCTGAAACGGCACCCACTCGGCAAGCACCTCCCGGCTGATTGGATTCGAGAGCTCCTCGACCAGATAACTCCACAGGTGCCACCCGTAGGGATTGATCAAAGTCCCCGCAGCAGCTGCCGCTACAGCAACGATCCGCTCTGGTCCCGGCCGGCACACTGCATACGCCCCGACCATGCCTAAACCGAAGAGCCATCCGGCGTGCAGATTGGCCCACACAGCGAACAATACAAACATCTCCACAGCGCGCACCTTCGCCGCCCGCGAAAGCCGGCGCGCCAACCAGAGGATGAAGAGATAAGTAAAAAGCTGGGGCCGCATGGCAAGCCCCGGTGTGAGCACCGTGAGGAGAACCGACATAACCACCGCTCTCGTCACGAGGGGAACAGCACTTAAGATATTCCAGAGCAGAAAAACGATCGCTCCGCCCGCGAGCACTTTGAAGACCCCAACGCCGGTGGGTCCCAGGCCGGAATAGAATCCGGCCATGACTGCTTCGGCGAGCCACTCATGATTGACGACCCGCAACCCGCTCGCAGTGAACGAGCTCGAATCGACCCGCGGAAAGTCACCACCAAGAGTGAGCAACCCGAAATGAAGATGTCCCCAGAGGTCAGGATCGGCGGACCAATCGAAAAGCGCCCGTGCGACGACCGCGGCAAAAAGCACTAACGCCGCCGGCCTCAAGAGACCCTCAAAAATCGTGGCACAAGCCGCCCCTCGAACTCGACGCTCTCCAAGAACATCGCCCGGGGCCGCACCCATAGCCCATGAGGAAACTCCGCCGACCGCTCTACCGGCCGGTACACAACCATCTCGTCCAGCGTCTCGGAGTGATAGGCGATCCCCACAACCTCATACTCACCGCCCTTGTAGTGGCGATAACGCCCTGGCTCCGGCCTCTCAGCCTTCTCTCGATCGAACTCCCCGCTCATTATCCAATCACCCCAACGCAACCCACCGCTCCGCATCGACAGTCAAAGCGCACCAACGAATTCCCTCGAGAATAGTTCGAGGTGATCTCCTCTCCGATCTCAATGGCACGCACTGCAACATCCGCCATCTCCACCGCCGAGGTATTCGCATCACAGGAATGATTCACAAACCGCTCGGGCTCTCCCATCACAAGAAACGTCCCATCCCCGGCGGGAATAAGATAATGCCGTGCCTGCTCCGGCATCCCCCGCACGTCCTCCGCGCCCACGCTCCCCACCGGCCGCCACTCCAACACCACCTCCCCGACCTCAAACCGGCGCAAAGCAAACACCCCCCGCCCCACAATCCCCGACGCCCGAACCTCCACCCCACCAACGCGGCTTTTTTTCGTCTCATAGAAGGTGACATATTGATGCGAACAGAAATTAATTATTTACTCGTCAATAATCAGAATTTAAACA
>CAYOAK010000382.1:0-2035 GCA_964401925.1 uncultured Bdellovibrionales bacterium
CGTCGCTGTTTTTGCCTTCGAGGATCTCGATTGCGGTCTCAACCCAGGAAAGATATTTCGCCTTGTCGACCTCTAAGCAGCAGGGTCCGGCGCATCGCTTGAGTTGATATTCGAGGCAGGGACGGACACGGTTGATCAGCATGCGGTTGGTGCAGGATCGAAGCGGCACTGCGCTCCGGACAATGTCGAGGAGAGTTTGCAGCTCGTGACTGAAGGCGAATGGGCCGATGTATTTCGCGCCGTCTTCGAACTGTTTGCGCACCAGCTCGATTCGCGGCCAAGGATGGGTTAGGTCGATCCGGACCAGGAGGGGGGCTTTGTCGTCCTTGAGCCGGATGTTGTAGCGGGGCAGATGCTTCTTGATCAGATCGTTTTCGAGGATGAGCGCTTGGCGCTCGTCTTCGGTGACAACTGTCTCGATCTGCGTAACACGCTGGAGAAGAAACGGTACACTCTGGCGTCCGTCACCCCCGGAGAAATAGCTGCGAATGCGGCTGCGCAGGTTCTTCGCCTTGCCCACGTATAGGACCTTCCCGTCGGAGCCCTTCATCAAGTAGACTCCGGGCAACACCGGCAGAGACCGGATTCGCTCCGGCGAAATCATCTCTTGAAGCTGATCTGTTTCGTCTGCCACTGTTTGAAGCTTTGCCGCGCCGGCTCCGGCGTCACCGTATTCGTATCAGATACCCTTTGAAGGATGGAAATGATGAAGCCCTACATGACAAGCCTCTCGATTGCCGCACTCATGACGGTCGCGTTGACGAATGTCGACGTTGCGCGTGCCGATCCGAAAACCGCGATCGACTCCGCCAAGGAAGCTGCAAAAACCCAAACTGAGCAGCAAAAAAAGACTGCCGACGAAGTTCAACAGATGTCGCAAGAAGACGAAATGATCGATGACGAGTCGGCGATGGGCGAGGAGGATGAGCTGGATATGCCGGAGGACCCCGAGATCCCGATGGAAGCCGAAGATGAGCCGGCTCCGACCAAATCGATGTAGTGCCTGAGCCGCGCGAGGTTTGGTGTCACACAATATCTTCCGCAATGTAATGGCGCGGCGACCCCAACTTTTCTGTCTCCACGGGCGATAGAATCCAATGCCGCCCTCCCACAAGGCATCGTCGATTATTGAAAGATGGACCTCTCTGAATTAGCAAAAGCGGCACTGCTCGGTCTTGTTGAGGGGCTAACCGAGTTTATTCCAGTGTCCAGCACCGGGCACCTTATCCTAGCGGGTGAAGCACTCGAGTTTACGGGTGACAAGGCGAAGGCCTTCGACGTTTTCATTCAACTCGGCGCCATTTTATCGGTCGTGGTGCTCTACCGGGATCGCTTTGTATCGCTGTTCCGCGGTGCTTTCCCGTTAACAAAATGGCTGCGGAGCAGCACATACCGTGGTGCCACCGGCGGTCTGGAAGGGTCATCTGGCCTTCTTACTATTGGTGTCAGCTCCATCCCCGCTCTAGCCGCCGGCGCGCTATTACACAGTCGAATCGGAGCGCTCTTCCACCCGACGTCCGTAGCATTCGCGCTCATCTTCGGCGGCGTCGTCTTCCTTCTTGTAGAGATGAAGCGGCACCAGCCCACGATCCTATCAACAGGAGAGATCACGCTGAAGCTGGGATTTCTCATCGGCTGTTTCCAAGCCCTGGCTCTCTGGCCGGGGATCTCCCGCTCGGGAGCAACCCTCGTCGGAGCAATGTTGCTCGGCGTCGAACGCCGCGTCGCTGCAGATTTCTCGTTCATCATTGCGGTCCCAATAATCGCCGCCGCCGCCATCCTCGACTTCGCCAAAGTGGCCGGCACGCTCACCGCCGCCGATCTCACAATCTTCGCCGCAGGTCTGACGGTGTCCTTCCTCGCCGGCATAGCTTCAATCTCGCTCCTTCTCTCAATCCTCAAGCGCTACACTCTCCGCCCCTTCGGCTACTACCGTATCCTGGTCGGCCTCCTCGTCCTCGCCCTCACCGCCTCGTAATCCCCCCTCTTTTTGTCTCAGAGACGGTGACGGGGTTTAAGTTGATGAAACCGCGAC
>CAYOAK010000383.1:0-2028 GCA_964401925.1 uncultured Bdellovibrionales bacterium
GCACCAGCGTATTTGAAAGTGTGGACCACCGGCTTGTCGATTCCACGTCGCCAAAGCGCCGGGATCTGGTTCTCACCAACTCGGGTGAGCGACACTTCCTTTGAGGGGTCGAAGGAGAATTCCTTGCTGGAGAGGAGCGCAATCATGCCCCGGCTGCGTTGAACCTCAATGGGGGTGAGCAACGGAATCTCGACCTCTCCTCCAGCGGTCGCACCGAGCGGACGATCATAGGAGAACTGCAGGGAGAACTCCCCTTTCAGTCCACGCTCGAAGAAGACACGGACAAGTTGCTTCGAGTCCTGCGAGATCACTCTCCAGTCGGTCCGTACATTCTCTGGCCCGGTCACTTTGTTGATCTGGACGCCGGCAGGCAGCGTGAAATCGAGACTTGTCTTCTCTCCTCGCGCGACTTCGACGACGGCGAGTGCGTCAGCGGCGAGCAACCCTTCTTCCGCAATAACCGATTCGTAGATTGCGGTGTAGACCTGGCTCACGGCCTCAGCTTCTTTCGGAACTTCTTCGGTCCATGCGAATGAGATCGGAACTGACGGGGGGAAATGCGCGACTGCCTTCGTGCCAGCGTCAGCAGCAGTCGTTTGGACGTCTGCGCCTGACCCGACCTTGACCGTCTTCTTGCCAGGCAGCTTCAGCTCATACCGAGATACGGGAACGTGCGGAGCTTCAAAGCTCAATCCCGGCGAGCCTTGGGTCGCAACTGGGATAATGAATTCAAGCTGGATTTTGTGCTTGCCGCCGCCCTTCACGCGCACCGCGTGCCATCCGCTCTCTTCGATGAGTGTCGACTCTGCGCCATCAACCGAAACAGCACTCATCGTGGTCGTGATTGGGAGGAGTTTATAGGTGACCCCCTCGCGATCGAAAACCTCCATCGATATCTCACCTTTCCAATACACGGACTCGTCACCGACAAGCTCACCGACGTAGGAGCCCTTGCTTGCAGCAAATCCAACATCCCGGCCTCGTCTCCAGGTGAGCATCGTCTGCGCTGATTCCGGAATCTCCGCTGTGACGGTTGTTCGATCACCGTTGAGTGTGATCTCGGAGGTCAATGCCGGCGCGATGGTCGGGCTAATCTCCGTGCCGCTGATATCGGCAGTGAGACGCGCGGATGTTCCACCCGGAAGTGCGAGTGCAATCCCGCGGCCCGCCCCTTCGGCACGCTCGTCGATGCTGGTGACGATCCGCAGCTGGTAACGCCCTTTCGTTCCGCCGAAGCACAGTCCATCAGGAGTGGAGATCAATCGGATTTTCTTACCGTCTGCCTGCGCGGTTTTTAGTTTCGTTCCGAGAGGAAGAATCGCGACGGTCGTATACTTGTCGCGAAGGATTTCGAGTTGAATATCGGTGATGATTTCGCCCTTGATCCGGTGCTCTTCGTCCTCCAGCCGGGCGAAGATTGAAACATCTCCGAAGGCGTATCGCGGACTCTGCTCAACTCCCTCCTCGATGTTTAGCCGCTCGAGAAGAATTCGGTCGTATTCGGTTCGCGGGATCTGCACGGTGGCAGTGTCAGCACCCTCTTTGGCGACGCAATCTGCCGGTAAGAGCAGGGAGAAAATTAAACCTGAAGCAATAACGCGTTTCATAAACACTCCTACAGCAATGAGTTCTGATTCGTTGGGTTGTCGTTGACACTTCGCAGGGCGGCGTATTCAAAAACCTCAGAGAGACCGTGAACCGGTTGGTGCTTTGCGCAGTTGAGCAGCGCGAGCCCATTCGTCAGCAGCTGAATCATCGAACGGGAATCGGAGGAGCGTTGCAATTGCGCGGCCGAGCGCTGCACAGATTGGAACAGTTCGAGTTGAGCACGAAGGATGCGCTCTGCCTCAGCGATGTTGCCGTTCCGGATGGCCTGTGCGGCATTTCGAAGTTCCTCGGCGAGTTTCACCGAGAGAAAGTTCTGGAGCACCGAGGATTCGGCACGACCCATTTGGCGCTCACCGTTCTCCAGGTTCAAACCAACTTGGATCTTCGTGTTGCCGAGTTGAACGAGGTCCTTGAACTTCG
>CAYOAK010000384.1:0-2004 GCA_964401925.1 uncultured Bdellovibrionales bacterium
GCGAAGTTGTACGCCATCGTTCCACTGATCAGGAAAACAACTACCGTCCAGATGTACGCTCCGACCTTAATCTCTCCGATCGTGCTCAGACCATCGTCGCTTGTATGTTCGCTTGCCATGACTCCTCAGGATGGGGAGAGAATTAAACCGAACTGGCCGGAGAGACAAGGATTTCCCAGACCAAAGCCCTGACGAGCGCCTGAGGAAGGAGAATGCCCGCTGGTTCGACCCTAATACGGGCGAAAGGTGATGAGCTTCGCGACACGGCCGCCCCGTCCGTCCGTCACCTCAAGCTCTGCCCGTTCGACCCGCTTGAAGCCGGCTTCCGGAACCCAGGTCATCGAGAGGACGCCGTTCCGGAAGCGGATGTTCTTCCGTCCCGAGATGCGGCGCAACCGGCCAACGGATCGCGCGGAAAGCTCAAGCTCGTCGCCATCGGCATCGGTGAACTCGAGCGCGAAGGAGTTGTTCACACCCGCGCGGTAATAAATCGTTGTGCTGCGAAACGCTGCCTTCGGTGCGGAGTTGCCGCTCTGGATTTCGAAGACGAAGGTTTTATTCAACAGCTGCCCGTCGCTCAACTCGGCCGTCAGGGTAATTGTGACTGTGCGAATCTTTGCGCGCTTCGAACCGATTGCGAACGGCGCCGCGTATTCGAAGAGGCCCGTTGCAGGATCAAACTTCGCGCCGGCCGGAATCGACTTCAGAGCAAGCGTCGCTTGGAGACCGGTGCCTTCAAGGCGGATGATCCGGCTGAACTTTTCACCTTCGCGAATTCGAATTGTTTCGGAGACGCCCCCTTCAAACTGCGCGCTCGACGGCGGGTCGATTTCGGTGAGGCAGCTGCCGCCGGACGCATTCGGTCCAGCGTGCTTCAGGTACTCTTTGTTCGAATATTCGGAGAATCCCCAGACATTCATCGAGAAGGTCGGATACATAATCGACGGTCCCTTCGAGTAGAGCGTCGAATCGTGATGCATGCCAAGGACGTGCCCAAGCTCGTGGGCCAGTGTCCCTGCGAGGCCAAGCTCCTTGCTGGCGCCAGTGCCGCCGGTGGAGACGAAAGCGATCGAGAGATCGGGGTAGACACAAGAGCTGCCGGTGTAAGCGAGCCCGCGAATGCCGCGGTAGTTGCCGGTTGCGAAGAGCACAACTGCGTCGCGCTGAATATCGAAGCGTTGCTCCCACTGCTTCTGAAGCACATCGAGGAGGAGCTGCGCGTCTTGTGAGAATGCAGCGGCCGAATACGGGTCACCCGAAGAACGGAGGATCTGGACGCCCGAGATTCGAACTTGAAGCTCGAGCGGCTGGAAGAAGATGTTAGCAGCGGCAACTGTCGAGGAGATCTGCGCGGTAATCGCATCTTCGCTCCGGCTGCCCGAGAATTCGGCTGAAGATACTGCGAAAATCTCCAGTCCCCGCCAGCCGGATTTCTGTGCAACGGACGGGAGCGGATTCGAAAGTTTCGCGGCGCTCGGGAGCACAGTTGTTCCCGCGCCGATCTGACGGCGTTGAAGTGTGGGGGCGTGCTCCGAAGCTTCGTTTCCACAATGAACTTCGCTTGCAAGCTCCGCGGCGCTCATTTTTACAAGCTCATGCTCGGGAGCTTTCGCGAAATGGGCTGTGAATTTCGGAGCCGAAGTGCCCTTCGTCGAAATACTGCCGTGCGGGGAGAGCTGATAAAATTCTGCTTCCGTGCTGCTCTGATTTACGAGCGTTCCAAAGAATCCCTCGCTCGAAGGAGCGATGACTCCGTAGAGCTCTCGCTGATCCGTGACAAGAAGCAACTGCTGGAGGACAGTGCCGGTTTGCTCGTGATTCTCGTTGAAGACCGGGATCTGAACCTGCTGCGGAACGTTCGTCAGCGGATAGATCTTTCGGGGCTTTGATTCGCTCGGAAAGCGAACTTCGAAGACGGGAGTGTCGGTCGAGAGTGAGTTCAGCGCCGCAGCGCCCATCTGCACCTTTACAGACTCGCATGCCCGGTCTGTGGACAAGGTGACT
>CAYOAK010000385.1:0-1990 GCA_964401925.1 uncultured Bdellovibrionales bacterium
CGGAGTCGCCGTCAGCGGCGGCAGCGGTTTCAGGAGCAAGTTTTGGGGCAACCGTCATCATAGGAAAAATACACTGCTCCTGCGTAAATTATCCATAGGGATTTACCCCTCTTACACAGAATAATCATTTCGAAGTTGAAGCGTTTGTCCCTATCCTGCCGCACATGCTGAAGTTCCGCCTCACGATCTGCATCATGCTGCTGGCACTGACGGCGTCGGCGGCCGCCGAACCGGTCAGTACTCAGCGCGCAGTCATCCGTACAATTACGGTTGAGGTTGACGATGTCTTCGACGGACAGAAGGGGAGCCTCTACCGCACCCTGAACGCGCTTAAGATCAACACCCGTGAAAGCGTCGTGCGCCGGGAGCTGCTCTTCTCCGAGGGTGAGCAGTACAACCAGTTCCGTCTGGACGAGAGCGCTCGATTCCTGAGGGCGCTGCCTTTCTTCCGGAAAGTCACGATCACTCCCAAATTCGAAGGCGAGTTCGTCGACATTCTCGTGAAAGTTCAGGATCAGTGGACGCTGATCCCGCAGGTCAGTATCGGCTTCGGCGGGGGCGGAAACACGGACAAACAGACGGTCGGGCTTCTCGAAAAGAATCTGTTCGGATTCGGCAAGCGGGCGGAGGTAATCTACGGAAACGACGAGGGGCGAAATACTGTCGCCGCGCTCTGGGATGATTTCCGCTTTCTCAACACGGACAACCGGCTCTTCCTGTCCGGCTACTCCCGGTCAGACGGGTGGCAGACAGACGGTCTGTTCGGGAGCCCGTTTCGCAGTCTCGTTCAAGAGGATGCTTGGGGAACTGCTTGGGATTTTAGCGACACAGTCGGCCGATTATTTAATCGCGGAGATGAGCGCTACATCTATCGCCGCCAGCACAATGAAGCAGCGGCGAAGTACACGAAAGCTTATGGCGAGCCCTCGCAGCGTCTCAACAGAGTAAGCATCGGCTACTCTTATTCCGCGGATCAGTTCACACAAGCGGATGCCTCGGATTACGAAGACGTTGATCTCGATCCAAATGCCGTCTCGAATGATCTGGCGCAACTTGCCGATGACCGTGAGTTCAGCGGACCGCTCGTCGGCATCGATATGATTCAGGCGGACTACATCTCGTTGAACTATGTCGACCGATTCGAGATCGTCCAGGACTTCAACCTCGGTTCAGAATACTCGGCGCAGGCTCAGCTCGCACCGAAGGCGCTCGGCTCAAGCGATAATACTTTTCTCGTCACGGCGAGCGCACGTCGAGGATTGCGCCTCGGTGAGAAAGAGTTCATGCGCGCCGAGATCGGCGCGAGCACTCGCCTGAACACGGACGGAGCGGAGAACACTTACATTCGCGGCCAAGAGAAATACTTCAATGTGCTTGGACCGCAGTTCCTCTTCGGCCATTACGTCGGACGGCACACGATCGCAGCTGCGTTTTCGCTGGAGTTCGGTGATCGGTTCGATCGAGATCGGCAGTTGCTGCTCGGCGCCGACGAAGGGTTACGCGGGTATGAGGGACGCACCTTTGAAGGGGACAAGAAATTCCTTGTGAACCTCGAAGATCGGTTTCACCTGATCGAAGATGTCCTCGAGCTGATGAGTATCGGCGGAGCTGTTTTTACGGACATCGGCGGTGCCTCGTATGACGCGGTCGGGGAACTGCTCCAGAATCAGCTCTACACGAACGTCGGGGTCGGGCTTCGGCTGGCCTTCACCCGTTCGTCGGGCGGCGGGATAGTCCGGATTGATCTCGCCTTCCCCCTGCGTGAAATCGAGGGAACCGATCGGTTTGAACCGCGGCTCCTGGTGCGGGTCGGACAGCTCTTCGACGGCCGCCTGGCGAGCGAGCAATACGGGCTGGCGAAGTCGAATGTCGAGATTGGAGTAGACCGGTAATCGGAAGGAGAGGCGCTACCGGGACCGCGGACGTCTCGTCCGCTTTTCGGTTCAATCATACGAAATTTGATCGCTTTGTTGACCTCGTTCCAGTGCGT
>CAYOAK010000386.1:0-1955 GCA_964401925.1 uncultured Bdellovibrionales bacterium
CATGAGCCTCCCGCTGACGATCCTGGTCGGACTCTTCGTCTTCGGCTTCACGCTGCCGGAGATGGTTCAGCACATCGAACGCGAATACGCGACGGTGGAAGAAACCTCCCAACTCCTGCTTACGGGCCACTAAACCCGGGCACAAAACGAGCGCTGCGAGAATCTCGCAAAGCCCCCTCGGACCTTCCCCGGTTTTGACAATTAGTGCTTAGCCGCACTTCAGATTTTCTCTACGAAGCCGTTTCACTCTGAAGCGCCCAATCGGAATGGGCTGGAGGATGTCCCCATGATTTTAGAAGCAGTGCTCGCGTTTCAGATTGCAACGGCAAAGCAGCCGGAGCCAACGTTGTCGAAGCGTGTGTTGGAAGCCCCAGTGGTGCAGCCCATCGAGGCGGGCACCCTGAGCAAGCTGGCTGATAAGCTCTCTCCGAGTTGGGAGCTCGACCGCATCATGAAGCTCGACGCAAAGTTTGTGCAGACACACCGCCCGAAGGTCTCGCTGCACGTGAGCCCCGGTGACCGTCAGGGTTTCGATGCCTCGGTGAGAGTCACCTTCAAGCTGTAACTCTGTTGTTTGACTAGCGGCCTCCAGGAAGCAGTGGAGGCGGCGAGGACTATTTTTCATCTCGCGGCGAACTGCGCTAGGATTTCGCTGTCGTCGTTCTCTCTTCACATATCTCGCAGAAGAATCTCTACCCTTTGATAGCGCGTTCCGCCTCGCTGCCAGAGGGCGAGCTCTTACAATCGTTTTAGTTGTTCCATTACTCGCCGTCCTTTGGAGAAGGAGAGTGCTGCGAAATGCGAAGCAATATCCCTGGGGGGGTGCATCTCATTGCTGCCCATCCCTATGAAAAAGTAGTCCGAGTTCCGGTGCCGGGCCGGAACTTTCCCATCGCTGTGCCCGATGTCGGCGAAAAACTGATCGCGCACGCAAAGCGGATCGGACAGTTCCCCGGCATTCCGGTGACCACTGCCGCCGGCTCAACCGCCCGGGGCCGTTATCCCGGGCACTGGGCGACTCGGATTACCGAAGCCTACTCGGTTGTGCTCGGGAAGACGCATCCCATCATTGTCGGGCTGCCCACAACGCCGGAGGAGATCGCCGACGTCATTGAACGGACGATCAATCTGCCGGGTGTCGAGGGCTACTTGTTGTTCGACGACGAAATCGCCACGTACGGCGGCCCGGTGGCATTCCGCCAGTTCGTCGAGCAGGTACTATCCATCGGGGTGCGGATCATCCTCTATCACAAGGGCCTGAGGCTCACCGATCGGGACCTCCTGGAGCTCGCCGAGCGGTATTCCAATCTCGTGGCAATCAAATGGGCGGTGCCCCCGTCGCCGCAAGGCGCTGCCGCCGATGCGAAGTGCATCGAAACTATCGCGCGGCTGAAGGGCATGGGCGTCCTGATGATTCAGGGACTCGCCGAAGCCACCCTGATCAATACGCTTCACTGGGGCTTCGAGGGCTTGACCACTTTCGGGGGGAATCTCGCCCTGGCCGCGACGGTAGACGGCTGGAACATGGTCGCCAACAGAGCGCGCGACATCGGTTGGGCCGAACGCCTGCGGGCACTTCTCGTGGCGCGCTGGAAGGTCTCGCTGGTTATGGAAGTCATCCGTAACCGGCCCAACCTGAATCCGTTCAACCATCCGGCGGCCGGCAAAGCAGAGTTGAACGGCCCGGCGATGAACTATGCCATCCACTACGCGTACACCCCCGACGCGGAGTACTGCCCGATGCCGGCGCTGGTTCGCGACCCGAACGATGACGAACGCGCCGAGATCCGCGGCGTCGTCGACGGCTGGCGCGCCGCGGGCGATCTGATCGCCGCGTAATGGTTTGCTGCAAGCTTCAGGACGGAGCTTGCAGCACCCAGTTCTAGTTCGAGCCGCCCCCCTTTTTGTCTCAGAGACGGTGACGGGGTTTAAGTGGATGAAACCGCGACGGGGAG
>CAYOAK010000387.1:0-1923 GCA_964401925.1 uncultured Bdellovibrionales bacterium
ACAACACAAAGTCGACCTACGTCGACTGAGACGAAAGTGATCATTAACTCCGACGCCGACTCACCGGCTCCCGAGTCTGAGAGATGAAGGCAACCGTAAGGTTTTCCCACATCTTCTTCTGGCTCATCGTCGGTCTTGTCTTCGCCTTGGATATGGAGACGCCGTTCCTGACGATTCTCTTCGCCTCGCTTGCCCTTAAGCATTTCGCAATAAAGGGGAAGAAGTGGGTCTCCGTCACCCTCTTTCTGATCCTGGTCTATCTTATATTCCAGGGGTTCGTTGTGTCACTGAACCACTCGATTAAGGCGATTCCGAGCATCGTCGCGCAGGTGCTGCCGAAGGTGCAAGAGCTCGCAGATTCTTACGGTTATGAGTTGCCTTGGTCCGATGTCGAAAGCACTCGAGAGGCGGCGCTCGCTGCCGTCCGAAAGGAGCTTGGATATCTGACGAACTTTGCGAAGCTCGCGACAAAAGAGTTTGTGACCCTGATTATCGGTCTGGTCGTCGCCATCAGCATGTATGTCGGGAAAAAGATCGAGATGGGAACCCTTGCGGGAGCTCCGCCCGGGAACCTTTATACATTGACGACCGACCAGATCCGGCAGCGATTCGGAACATTCTTCAGCAGCTTTGAGACTGTGCTCGGCGCGCAGATTATTATCTCGGCGATCAACAGCGTACTCACGGGGATCTTCGTCTTTGGAATCGGGTTGAAGCATGCCGCGCTGGTAACAGTTGTGACCTTTCTGTGTGGCCTCCTTCCGATCATTGGGAACCTGATCAGCAATACGGTCATCGCTTTTGTTGCCCTTACTGAGTCATTCAAGCTCTGCGTCATTGCGCTCGTGTTTTTGATCGTGATTCACAAGCTCGAGTATTTTCTGAACAGTAAGATCATCGGGTCGCGGATTAAGAATCCGATGTGGATGACCCTCCTTGCGCTGATTATCGGCGAGAAGCTCGCAGGGATTCCCGGAATGATTCTCGCACCGGTAATCTTGCATTACGCGAAGGTCGAGACATCGCGGATTATCGTCGCGGACGCTTAGGCAAGCCTCTCCTCAGCTTTCTGCCAAGCCGGAGCCGGAGGCTCGATCAGCTAGTTCCCGGGCAGGAACGGATTCTGGTCGCCGAAGATCTTATCCTTCTCCATCCACACCGGACGACCTGCAATATCTTCCTGCTTCACGGCAGGCTGAACCGGCGTCCCTTCTGGTTGAGTAGTGGAGATCGACACTTCAAGTTGCTTCGGATCTTTCACTGTCGGCTGACCCCCCGGAATCGTCGTTACCGTGGCCGCCGAGGGCTGAGCCACTTTTTCGGCGCGCGGCTTACCGAGCGGCACCGGCCGTGTCTCACGCACCGGTGCCTCTTTGAGCGCGGTCGCGGCTTGCTCCGTGAATCGCATTGAGACCGAGATCCGGCGATTCGTCGCAGCAAGCGGCTCTGCCGGCGTCTTTAACCGTTGGGCGCCATATCCGACCACACGGGCGACCTGCGCTTCCTTAATCCCGGAGTTCACCAGAATCCGGCGTGCGGAGTTTGCGCGATCGGTTGAGAGATCCCAGTTGTCGTAGTTCAGCCGGGTAGTGCGGAACGGCGCAGCATCGGTATGTCCTTCGATATCGAGCGGATTCGGGAGCTTGAGCAGAATGGCGGTGATTTTTTGCAGCTGCGCCCGAGCGTCCGGAAGAATCTCCGCGCTCCCGCGGGTGAACATAGATGCTTTCGCGGTGTCCATGATTTCGAGATGGAGACCGCGCAGATCGACGCTGACGGCGATCTGCCCGATGAGCCCTTCGATCTTCTGCGCATCCTGCTCGATGCTCTGCTTGATCTCTTCGGCGACTTTTTCGAATTTTTGCTGCTCTGCGGTCTTTCCCGCTTTCGAGTCGCTCTGTCCGCCGCCTTCGCCGAAAATAT
>CAYOAK010000388.1:0-1877 GCA_964401925.1 uncultured Bdellovibrionales bacterium
AACCTTACTCGTGGCCCTCGTCGGGGTTTCAAATCCACATAACATTGGAGCGATCGCCCGCAGTGCTGCGCATTTCGGCGCGACCGGTTTGATTCTCGCCGATGCCGGTGAAGGCGCACTCTCTGCAGCAACTTTTCGTGTCGCTCAAGGCGCGCTTGAGTCCCTGCGAATTACTTCTATTCCTTCGAAGGAGCTTGCAACCTTGAAGACCAAGGGATTCAGGCTGATCGCTCCATCGCCTCACAAAGGAAAGGCGCTCCGGCAGTTCAAATTTACGAAGAAATCCGTTCTACTGCTTGGAGAAGAAGGAAAGGGGCTCGCGCCCGCGGCGGAAAGGCTTTGTGATTCGATTGTGAACATTCCGGGAAGTGGTGAGATCGAGTCGCTCAATGTTTCGGCAGCCGCCGCGGTGTTTCTGTACCAGTGGTCAACACAATTCGGGAAGTAAGCAGGAAAGATTGTGGAAGATCGCGGGGCGGAATCACACGCACAACCTGAAGGCACGACACGGCGATGGAGCGTTTGGGTTTCACTTGCGTCCGTCTGGATCTTCTTTACAGCGATTGTAAATCGTCAGTTTATCGAATCGGGTTTTGATCTCGTTCATGGAAGCATGGCGGATCCGCGCTTTATCATGTCGATTCTCGAACATTGGTATCGAGCGCTTCTCGGGCAACAGGAGTTTTTGCGCCCGCTGTATTTTTTCCCGACGAAGGAGCACGTGCTCGCATACAGCGATACGTTTCTACTGAATTCCCTGTTCTATATCGTTCCGCGTTTCTTTGTGGCGGACGAGTACTTAGCCTTTCAAGGAGCGCAGATTTTATTTGTTCTCTTCGGCTACCTCACATTTTTTTATCTGGCCCGAAATGTACTCGGAACTTCGGCCGTCGCAGCTTGCTTTGGCAGCGTTCTTTTTGCTTTCTCCGCTCCCATGGTCCGGCTGATCGGCGCTTTCCAAAACAGCTCGACGTATCTTCTTCCACTCGTAGCCATTCTTTTTGCGCGCTTCTTGGAGCGGGCATTCCGGCGAGAGCGAACACAGTATTTTTACCTTTCGGCTCTTCTGACCCTCCTTGCGCTCATCGCGTTCTCGACTTTTTATACCGTGTGGTTCTTCATCCTTTTCGCGGGGCCCCTCGGCGTAATCTTTCTCCTTCTTTCGCCCAATCGGCGCGAACTGTTCCGGGTCCTTTGGCGACCGGCTGTCTTTAGCGCCGTGGTTTTCCCAATTCTGCTGGCTCCGTTTTTCTGGCTCTACGGGCCCCTCATGGGCTCGCGTCGAGACTTTAGTGAAGCACTGGTCCACCTCTACGAACCGATCGATTTCGTAAATGCGAACACTCCTCTGTGGAAATACCTCCTTCCGATTTGGCGGCCAATCGAGCTGAACGTCTACCCGCCGACTATTGGGTTCATGATTCTGCTTTTCGGAACCTCTCTGCTCTACCTGCTCACTCGCAGGCGTTTTCCAGAGAAAGATGTGTGGAGGCACACCCTGATACTGTCGATGGCGGCAATGCTGCTGCTCTCAATCGCGTTTCTCTTGAAAGTGGGTGATTTCTCGCTGTGGTGGCTCGTCTATAAACTTGTTCCCGGCGCCGGTGCGATCCGTGTCGTCTGCCGGCTTTTTCGCTTCTCTCGTAATCGTTCTGACTGCCGACTGGCTGCTCCGTAGGGTTCCGTCACGCAAATTTCGGTGCGTGGTGTTCGTCCTTCTTGCTTTCGCCGTTTTCGATCAGCAGGGGATCCCCACAGGCAGCTTGAGCCGCGGGAGCGAAGCTGCGCGGCTCGAACCGATTCCTAGGCCGCCGTTCCGGGTGAAGGCGTTTGTTCTAGGAACATCAGAGCCGCCGACTGCGCACTTCGATCAATTT
>CAYOAK010000389.1:0-1845 GCA_964401925.1 uncultured Bdellovibrionales bacterium
GAGGCCGCCCGCGGTCCCAGTGAAGCCCACAATGAAAAGCCCGTCGCCGTGGTCGTCGAGTGTTCAATTCAAGATCAAGGTCAGCCGCCGCGGATTGAACAGGTCCTGGATAAACGCCCGTTCATCGGAACGGACGAGTACCCGGAGCACATGCTTGATCCGCAGAAGTAGGTGGGCACACTGGGACCGCTACGCGATCTCCTCGTACCGAATCTTCAAGATCTCCAATTCCCGCAAACCCCTGGGCGATCGAAACTGCACCACATCGCCTTCGCTTGCTTTGAACAGCGAGCTTGCGAGGGGAGAGATCCAGCTGATCCTTCCCGCGCTCGGATCACTCTCATCGATGCCCACTATCCGGTAAGTCTTCTCTTCACCTTCTTCATCTTGCACGACGACAGTGGCACCGAAGTAGACCTGCTCTTTGTTTGGAATGGTGAGCGGGTCGACAACTTCCACGTTATCGAGCCGCTTCATCAGGAACCGGACCCGCCGGTCGATCTCTCGGAGCCGCTTCTTCCCGTACTGATAATCGGCATTCTCGGAGCGGTCGCCGTTCTCTGCCGCCCAAGAGACAACCGCACAGACCTTCGGCCGTTCGACGTGCATCAGCTGGTGAACCTCTTCGCGCATCCGAGCTAAACCCCCGGGAGTAATGTAGTTCTTTACTCCCGCCGGGACCTTTGGCCCTTCCTCTTCGCCGTCTCCGCCATCGTCGGAGCCGTCGCTCTCTTTTGTGAACGCTTTACTCACCGTCGGACCATTTGCTGCATCTAAATTCGCGGCATTGAAACCAGGGGGAGAATACCCGGCGGCCGGCTGTTTTGAAACCGTTTTTGAAAGGTAATCACCAATGAACCGGCGGCTCGTATGGGACTGAAGATTCTGATGATGATGCGTCCGAACGCACGGACGCAGCGCGGCGGAGACACCGTCGTGCTCGATCGTCTGACCGACGAGCTGATCAAGCTTGGCCATGAAGTCACGATCGACCTCGATGGAGAACAAGATCCCGCTCAATACGACATCACTCATCTTTACAACTTCGCAACCGAGAAGGTGACGGAAAAGCTTGCACGTAAGTGCGTCGAGCGCGGGGCAAAGTACGTCGTGACCACGCTCTACGAAGATTGGCCGCTTTTCTTCAACCAGATGATTCTCCAGGAGCTCATCCTCTCCGGTTACGTCAAATACGGTCAACCTCGCGAATACTGGGAAAGGTTCCGTCACGCCGGAGAACAGATCAATAAAGCCGATATTCAGGACAATACGTTCACCGCGACGAACGCCCAGATCCTGATCTCTTCCGGATATAACGAATCCGTCTCACTCCGCCGCGATTTTCCCGATGCAGGCGAGATCGAGATCTGCAAATTCGGAAGCGAGATCACGGAGTTCACCGATGGCGGCGAGCTTTTTCGTAAGCAAAACCGCATGCACGACGAGTACATACTGTGTGTCGGTAGACTCGAGCAGCGGAAGAATCAGCTCGGACTCTTAAAAGCACTCGAGGACTCGGATCTGAATATCGTGTTCGCCGCCGGCGGGTTCACTTATGAGCCGATGTATGAAGCGGCATGCAGGAAGTTCCACCGGAAAGGGCGAAGCCTCTTCCTCGGCCGAGTTCCGGCCGATGTGCTGACGAGCGCATATGACGGCGCAAAGGCACACGTGCTTCCCAGCTGGTATGAGCTTCCAGGTCTTGTCTCGCTGGAAGCCGCCGCACGGGGACTGCCGGTCGTGGCCACGGAGTACGGAACAATTCGAGATTACCTCGGTGACGATGCCTTTTATTGCGATCCGGGAAATCCGGATGACATCGCGATTGTCGTCGAGAAGGCCCTC
>CAYOAK010000390.1:0-1841 GCA_964401925.1 uncultured Bdellovibrionales bacterium
AAGAAATTGGGACGTTTTGAAATGGCGGACGGAGGAACTCTTTTTCTCGATGAGGTGGGTGAGATGACCCCGGCGCTTCAGGCGAAGCTTTTACGGGTATTACAGGAAGGAACGATTATCCCGGTCGGCGCTTCGCAGGAACGGAAAGTTCGGGTGCGTGTGCTCGCGGCGACTCACCGCAATCTTCCAGAGATGATCGACCAAGGGAAGTTTCGTGAAGATCTTTACTACCGGTTGAACGTCGTCGGCATTGATCTGCCCCCGCTCCGCGATCGGCCGGGCGACATTCCACTGCTGGTCGAGCACTTTCTCGAGCGTGCAGCGAAACGATCCGGGGGTGAGCGGCGGAGATTCTCCCCCGAAGCTCTCACCGCGCTCGAGGGCTATACTTGGCGCGGAAACATTCGTGAACTGGAGAACGAAATCGAGCGGGCCCTGATCATCGCAGGCGACGAGCAGACTCTCGGCTTGGATGTGCTCTCGGAACGTCTGACGAAACCCGGACAATATCCCGCGGGCTCGTTTGCGAGCTCGGCGCCGAAAACGGAATTGCGGCCGGCCGCTCCGCCGGCGGGAGCCAACCTCAAAGAGATCATCGAGCGCGTCGAGCGGGAGGAGATCGAAAAGGCGCTCGTCCGCCTGCGCTGGAACCGTTCAAAGGCGGCAAAGACTTTGGGGATTAGCCGGAGCAACCTGCTCGCTAAGATTGACAGTTATGGGCTAAAGCCACCTCCGGAGCTGCAGCCCGAGGCGGAGGAATAGCGGATGGCGGAGAACGAGATCGTTGCGAAGTTGGAGATGCGCTCGCTCGAGGGCCCGAACGGGACGCGCGATCTCGTCCGTGGCGAGACGATCCAGATCGGCCGCTCCGAGGGAAACGATATCAGGATTGTCTCGCCCAAAGCTTCGCGATTTCACACAGCGTTTCGCTCAACTCCGGAAGGAGTGATCGTACAGGATCTCGGAAGCCTGAACGGAACTTTCGTAAACGGAAAGCTCATCGGCGCTGCGGCAGTTCTCAGAACCGGCGACAAGGTTGTCGTTGCCGGCACGGAGTTTCTCGTCGAGCTGATCGATACGAAGCCGAACATCAACTACGAGACCGATGCGACACGACCGGTTGAGCTCCAAGTGCATCGCGGCTCGATTCTGGTCGCAGACATTCGTGGCTACACACATCTTTCTGAGTCACTTCCGGCACAGGAGCTGACCTCAGTGCTTCGTGTCTGGTCCGAGCGCGTGACAACCGTCGTGCAACTACTCGACGGAGTGGTGGACAAGTTCATCGGCGACAGCGTTTTGGCGTATTGGCTCCGCTCCGCAAACACCGATCGTCCTACCGATGAGGAGCTCGCCGAACGCGCATACGCCGCAAGCCGCCGGATCGAATCGGAGACGCTCTCCCTCGAGAGTTCCGTTCTCTGGCCCTTCGCTCCGCGCTATCGCTGGCGGGTGAAAAGCTCCATCTCAAGCGGTGAGGTGATCTTCGGAAACGTCGGCCGCGGCGATGCACGGGCGTTCACGGTTTTCGGCGACTCCGTCAACATCGTCTTCCGGCTGAACGATCTCTGCACGCAGCTCGGACATGATTTGCTCTGCGATGAAGAGACGGCCAAGCGAGCGGCGAAAGTTGCGCCCTTCCGATTTCTCGAGGAGACCCGCCTCGAAGGCCGCACCGAAAAGGTGAAGGTCTTCTCGGCGCGGACGACGGAAAGCTACACTCCGCTCAAAGGCAAAACCCCCGCGGCATGACCTTCGCGTTTGAGCTTTAACTGTCCAAAACTAGCCGACAGAACTTGCGCCGGCCCTGATGCATCGCCTTCCGAGCTGATGTAGCGAAG
>CAYOAK010000391.1:0-836 GCA_964401925.1 uncultured Bdellovibrionales bacterium
GCTTCTCGTTCTCGTATCCGGCGTAATGATGGTCGCATTCACGAGCCTGATCGGGCGCAAAGACGCGGTGTTTCGCACATTCGAAGGGCAGTCGGCGATGGCACTTGCTGCGTTGCCGGTTGTGCTGCTGTGCGGCCGGACCCTGTTTCTCTATGGTCCGACCCCGCTCTTCGGTTCAGCGCTCTTCGTCATCTGCGGAACGTTCTTGTGGACGTTCGGGAGGAGGATTGAATCGGGACGCGCATCGATCGCACAGATCTTGGGCTTGTCACTGTATGCGGTCGCTTGGGGTTGCTTCTGCAACGCAGTCACCACGGATCCGGCCGGCCTGCTCTTCAGTTCAGTGCTCGCTGACTCACGCTCCTTGATTATGCTGCCGATGCTTTGCCTCCCGATCGCTTCGGGGCTGGTGTTTGCTTCACGTGAGCTTGGGGAGGATCAGGATTCGACGCTTCGGCTCGCGGGAGGGATCGCCGCTTACCCGATGGTCTATCATGTCGCTGTGACGGACCACGTCGGTATCGCCGTAACGGCGCTCTTTATCGCAGCCGGTCTTGTGAGCGCCGGATTGTTGAGAAAGGATAAGAGCATTCTTACGAGCGGCGGCATCCTGATCCTGACGGTTCTGGCGACAAACGTGCATTACGCCGTCGACCTCTACAGGATGAATCCTTGGCTGACACTCGGCGTCTGCGGCGGTGCCATTCTCCTCTGCTCCTCATACGTGGAGCGGAATATCGGAACGATCGTTGCGCGGGTCGAGCGAGCAAGGCATGAGCTGGGTAACTGGAGCTAGGATAGGCGTATGAAGAAGGTTGGAATTGCACTCGGGGGCG
>CAYOAK010000391.1:846-1841 GCA_964401925.1 uncultured Bdellovibrionales bacterium
GTGAAATGATTTTTGCAGCAGTAAGCTATTAAGGCGGAGCAAAAGGATTTGCTCACATCGGGGTGCTTGAGGTTCTGACCGAAGCCGGAATCGATTGTGAAGTGGTTACCGGAACCAGCGCCGGGGCATTGATCGGGGCGGCATACTGTTGCGGGAAGCTCGCCTCGTTCAAAGAGAAAGCGATGGAGATATCACTGACCGATATCCCATCGCTTCTCAGTCCCTCCTGGTCGCTCCAGGGGCTGTTCAGCGGAAAGAACGCTCTCGAATTCCTGAACGACTCGCTGACCGTTGATCTGATCGAAGAGCTGCCGAAAAAATTCGGTGCGACCGCCGTCGACCTGCTGTCAGGCGACCTTGTCGAGTTCAAGAGCGGTGAGATCCGTTCAGTACTCCGTTCGACGATCTCTATCCCCGCGCTATTTACGCCGGTCGCCTCCGAGGGAAGGTTGCTCGTGGATGGAGGTTTGATCGACGTGTTGCCCATACATCTTGCGCGGGAGCTTGGAGCAGAATTCGTGATCGCAATTGACCTTTATGGTTCGACAGCAGAGTCGCCGGTGCCTCTCGTCGAGCAGAAAAAAGGAATTCAGAATGCGCTCGCTTTCATCTCGGAAAAGATGCGGGGGAAGCGATCGAAGCGGATGAATCTGATCAGTGTCATCGAATCGACCTTTGCGGCGATCCAGAAAAACTCAACTCAGATGCGCTTAAAGGAGTTCCCGGCCGACCTCCTCATCCAGCCCGCGGTCCTGAAGGTTGGCGTCCTCGACTTCCATCGGGCCCAACCGGTGATCGAGATTGGGAGGATCGCTGCGCTCGAGGCTCTTCCCCGGTTGCAGGCTGCTCTACGAGATTCGGAAGGATGACTGCTGGGGTTTGAGGCGTGCGACCACTGGGACCGCGGACGTCCCCGTCCGCTTGCCGGTTCGTGCATTTGAACAGTGATTGATTAGGGCGTCGTTCCACTGCTCACACTTGGAAGCGGACGGGGA
>CAYOAK010000392.1:0-1814 GCA_964401925.1 uncultured Bdellovibrionales bacterium
AGAAGCCAGGTCGCGGATAGCTTTTTATCGAAATATCATCTGCGGCGATCGACTGAAGATTTGACCTCGCCGCGTCCTCCCACTGCCCCACTCGTGCATAAATGTGCGCCGGCATATGGACGAGATGACCCGAGGCGGGGACGAGATGCTCGAGGGCGTTAGCGGAGGCCAGACCTTTTCCTGGATTGGATGATGCCTCGACCGCGTGAATGTAGAGATGGTGCGCATGCGGATGCGCGGCATTCAACTGGATTGCCCGTTCAAGCTCTCTGAGAATCTCCGGCGTCCAGGGCTGAGGACTGCCGTCCGCTTTCCAGAAATCCCAAGGATGAAGATCCATCAGAGCCTCGGCGTGCAGCGCTGCGACATCACTCTTATCGGGGAACAATTTTGCCAGTTCACTCATCGCCTCTGCGTAAGAGCGATCGAGTGGCGAACGATCCTCGGGCTGGTTTTCAGCATAGCGTCTGTCGAGGGCTTGAATGAGAGCAGCTTCGAGCGGCGTTATCCGCTGCAAGAGTGCTTTCGCAGAGGAGATTGCCTTGAACGCCTTTGCCGCCCGATCTGGGGGAACTATCGGGAAGTTGATGTGCGGACCGTTTACGAGAGCGATTCCCCACCACGCCATCGCACAGTTTGAATCGACAGCCACTGCACTCTCAAACTCCTTTTCCGCCGCGTCGTAGTTGAATCCGTAGGCCAGCGCCAGGCCCCGATCGAAATTCTGCTGTGCTGCGCCTCGGCAACTTACCGGACGGAGGCGGTGCGTTCCGAGGTGGAACTCTTCTCGATCAAAACGGGATTCTGTCGAGGACCGAAATTGAATCGGCCTGACGGATCCTGCGCACCCGGCTAGAGCGAAGAGTGCCACAAAGGTGAGGAGAATGTGGGCACGGGCAAATGCTGAGCGAACGATAGGATGCATACGAATCCCAAAAAGATGGTGTTAAGGCATCAGGGACCAGCCGGAGCCGTCTCCTCTGCCCCACTCTTCTGCTAACTTCCGCGACATTTTTCAACATCAATCGGGCGAGCGGTCAGGCGGCTCACGCTTTAAGCGGCGATCGAGGGCAATCATGCCAAACGGAATGCAGGAGCTGATAAACGCGAAGAGGACTAATCCGGCCGGCCAACGATCCCGCTTTGCAACAAGCGCCATCATCGCGACCAAGAGGAGGAAGAGAATTCCGTGGGCCATACCGATAACTCGCACCGGCAGAGGATTCCCCGCGAGATACTTGATCGGCATCGCCACAAAGAGAAGGAGCAGCAACGAGCTGCCCTCGAGATAACTCAGACGTATCAATTGTGTTCGCATCACTTTCGCGGCGAACCATACCGGTTCGGCAGAGAGTGAGCTACTCCTTCGGCTCGGGAGTCGGAGCCGGGGTATGGGGCATCGCAACCCGTCCAACGGTTTCTCCTGAAGAGTGTGTTGCCGGCGGCGGCGGAGTGGCGATGGTCATCTCCCCCATTTTCACTCGCGGATCGGAATTCTCGGGAGCACTTTTCTCAGTGGGCATATTCGTATCAGACGGTGTCTCCGCCTGTACGGCACGCACGCCGATGAGAGCCGCAAGTGCTATCACGCGCGCGACCATCCAAGCACCCGAGCGCACGACCGCCGAGCGGCGGAATTCAATTTGGCCGTTCGGCCGGCGCCGATATCGAATGCATACGTGCTCGCCGGCGGTCCGCGTTTGAATGAAGCCTTCCGCCTCTCTCTTTGTCATTGCGGATAAATTCGTGACATTGAGCGCGCATCGCTCACACGCTCGCCGGCGCTCCGTCCCCTCCATTTTCTCCCACGACTC
>CAYOAK010000393.1:0-1806 GCA_964401925.1 uncultured Bdellovibrionales bacterium
CGGAATGGCGATCTGCTCGTGCATCACCCGTATGAAAGCTTCAGTGCCAGCGTCGAGCGGTTTGTTCGCGCCGCCGTCGACGACAAACGCGTGCTTGCCATTAAGATGACCCTCTACCGCACCGGAGACGATAGCCCGTTCATCCCGCTGCTGATTCGAGCGTCCGAAGCAGGAAAGCAGGTCATCTGCCTTGTCGAGCTGAAAGCGTACTCCGACGAGGAGCGAAATATTCTCTGGGCGCAGGCGCTTGAAAAAGCCGGCGTGCACGTTGTCTACGGAATTGTCGGGCTGAAGACGCACGCAAAGACCATCCTCGTCGTTCGGCAGGAGGCCGAAGGCATCGTTAGCTACGCGCACATCGGCACCGGAAATTATCACGCGCAAACCTCGCGGCATTACACGGACCTCGGACTTTTCACGTGCAGACGCGACATCACTGTTGACCTCGTCGACCTCTTCCATTTTTTGACGGGCCGCTCCCTGAAGCGGGATTATCAGAAGCTGATGATCGCCCCGATCAATATGAAAGAGCGATTCATCGCGATGATCGACCGCGAGATCGAAAGCCAAAAAGCCGGCAAGCCCGCTCATATCCGGGCAAAGGTGAACACGCTCGAAGATCAAGATATCACCAAGGCACTCTATCGAGCCTCCCAAGCCGGAGTGCCGATTGAGCTGATCGTTCGAGGTTTCTGCACGCTCGTTCCGGGAGTGCCGGGCATGAGTGAGACAATCAGAGTCTACTCGGTGATCGGCAGGTTCCTCGAACATTCGCGGCTGTTTTATTTCCGAAATGGTGCGGAGGATCCGCTCGACGGACAGTTCTTCCTCGGATCCGCCGACTGGATGTACCGAAACCTTCATGGACGCGTTGAAGTCATCACTCCTCTCGAGGATCGAGCGGTGCGTGAAAAGTGCCATGAGCTCCTGCAGCTCATCGTCGCTGATGAACGGCAGGTATGGGAGATGAAGGCCGACGGCTCGTATAAGCGAAAAGAGAAAACCTCAGACGAAACATTTGTCGGGGTGCAGAATCGCTTGATGCAGCTCACCAAGCTGCGTGCGCAGTCAAAACAGGAAAGTGCTTCACGCAATGAATCTTCTCTTTCTTAGACACGGCCAGGCCGAGGATCAATCGACGAGTGGTGCGGATGACGATCGACAGCTCACCGGCGAAGGCCGGGCGCAGCTTGTCGAGATGCGCCGGTACCTCTGGTCGATCTTTCCAGTTCCGGTGAAAGTGCTCACAAGCCCTGCGCTCCGCACTCGTCAAACCGCGGGCATCGTCATTGAAGAACTTGATTGCTCGGTCGAGATCGTCGAGCAGTTACGCTCCGAAAGCGAGCCGGCGGACTTTGCCGAGTACTTGGAGTCCGTTGCGGAAAATACCGTGCTTGCAGTCTCTCATCAGCCGTTCTTGGGCCGCTCCATCGGCTACTTCACCTCCGGCCGGGATCAAAGTGTCGCATCCTTTCCAAGGGCGGCGATCTGTCTCATCGAGTATGAGCCGCAGTCCGGAAGGGGCAGGCTGAAGAGCCTCGTGCGGCCGGAACAGATTTGCGCGCTGGCATCGCTTTCGAAGCCAAGCTGATCCTTTGGCCGGAGGAGGCATTGCCGGTGGACGGTTTATACCGGCGTTGTTAGATTTGCTGCTGCAGATTATCGATTTCAGACAAGGGCCGAAATGATTCCCAGCGAAGAGAGCTTCATCACGACGACGCTCGAAGACTCGATCGGATGGTTCGAGAAGGCGGTCGGCTGGTGCCGGAAGTATTCGCTCTTTCCGTATCCGTTTGTCACCGCTTG
>CAYOAK010000394.1:0-1783 GCA_964401925.1 uncultured Bdellovibrionales bacterium
GTGGAAGATCGTGATGTCGGCCGTGCCGCCGCCGATGTCGACGAGAGCTACTCCAAGTTCCTTCTCCTCGGGCGAGAGCACCGCTTCAGCGGAGGCTATCGACTCAAGAACGATATCGCTGACGGTGAGACCAACGCGGTTTGCGCTCTTGACGATGTTCTGCGCGCTCGCAACAGCGCCGGTGACAATGTGCACCTTGGCTTCGAGACGCACACCGGACATTCCCACGGGCTCACGAATGCCATCCTGCTCATCGACGATGTATTCTTGCGGCAGGATGTGAAGTATCTCGCGATCCATCGGGATCGCGACTGCGCGGGCAGCGTCGATTACCCGCTCCACATCCTTTGCGCCGACCTCTTTGCTTTTCACGGCGACGATTCCGTGACTGTTGAAACCCTTGATATGCGATCCCGCGATTCCGGCATATACGGTTGAGATCTCAACACCGGACATCAGCTCGGCCTCCTCGATGGCGTGCCGGATCGACTCAACGGTTGCTTCGATGTTGATGACGACACCCTTGCGGAGCCCGCTCGATGGGTGGGTGCCGATACCGATGATGTCGACCTTCCCGCCGATGGTGCGCTGCGCGACAATGACGGCGATCTTGGTCGTTCCGATATCCAGCCCGACGATAGTCTCAGGTTTCGTGGCCACGTGGAGAGCTCCCTAGTTACAACTTGCTTAAACCAAGTAACGGTAGCGGAACCCGCTGAACACGGAAAGCCCAATTCCCGGCCCCTTTCCTCCGCCGGGAGGCGGAACTCACTTTTTCAGCCTCTCGGCCGGCTTTTCGAGGCGTTTTGCGGGGCCCTGCACCTTGCCGGAGCCTTTCTCCTGACCAACCTGCTCGTCACGAACGACTATCGCTCGCTGTGCCACTCGCAGATCGACCCGGGCAAGGCGCTCTCCCCTGTTTCGTGCATCCTGGAGAACTTCCTTAAGGAGCCGCAACTTCAGGCGTCCCTCGTCTGCCGAGTCCGCGTGGAAGAACACCGTCGGAAGTGCCGCGTCGAAGGGAACAACCGCAAGGGAATTATCCTCCAGCAACTCGTACGCCTCGACCTCAAACGGCAAAGTGCCGCCTGCCTCGAGTGCTGCGAGCTGCTGCGTCACGCTCTGAACCCGCTCCGCTTCCCGGAGAAGCGAGTCTCCTCCGCGCATCTCGATCCCCCGCACGCGCGGCAGCTGACTTATTTCGACAGTGAGAGCCGGATCCTGAATCGAGATCAGCTCCTGAAGCAGCGCACCCCTGCGTGACACTACCCAAGTCTGCTTCCGAAGCTCGGTGACGAACCAGGGAATAGCTTCTTGAATCTGCACCACCGCCCGGCGCGAAAATGGGAAAAGCTCAATCGTGACCTGCTCAATCCAGGGATCGTCGCGGAGTACCTTCACCGCGGCGGACGAGCCCCCGCCGAAGGGCAGCCCAACTTCGCTAAAAGAGAAGCTGGAAAGCCGAAGAGCATCCGCTTCCGCAAGTCTTCGGAGCAGAGTATCGCATCGGATGCGGGCGTTGCCTTGACAGTCGAGCTGGCGCACCTGAAAGAGATTTCGAATCCGATCAAAGAAGGAATAGTGATCCTCTTCAACTCTTGTCGCACCGAGACTGCCGCGCGCCTCCTTGTCGGGCGGCCGGGATTCATGAAGCGGAATATCCTGCGCGTCGACGGGGTCCTGGTGCACGGTCGTATCTGCGACAGCATCGCCGCTACGATCGAGCAACACTCAGACCATGACGAGCAGGGAGATCGTCAGGCAAGATACAATGGCTCGGCCG
>CAYOAK010000395.1:0-1773 GCA_964401925.1 uncultured Bdellovibrionales bacterium
GATCACCGGCTCCAGTATCCCCGTCACCTTGGGGCTTACGACCGGTGCCGGCGATGCGGCCCTCCTCACAGATTCATCTCTAACGAAGAGCACTTCGAGCGGTATCGCTAGCTGGGGCGCAAGTGACTCCCTGCGAATCACTGTGGCCGGTGAAGGCTACAGGATCACCGCATCCGGGCTCGGTGCTCCGGCGCAGAGTAATCTGTTCAATATTGTTCCGGCCGAGGATAATTCCGTTCGATTTATCCAGCAGCCGAGTAACGTCCGGCCGACTATCTCAATGGTGCCGCCGGTGATAACGGAGATCATCGATGCGTTCGGAAATCGAACTTTTACTACCGCAGCAGTGAAGCTCACCTCGCTGAACCCGATTTGCACAGGAGAGTTAATCAACAACACTGAGATTTCGACTGACGGCGTGGCGACGTTCGATCGCTTCCGAATTGATCGATCATGCAGAGGTGATTTCTTGAAGGCCGCGTCGCCTGGTCTCGGCTGGGGACAGTCCGATACGTACACGATCACCGGAGCAAAGGCGGTTCCGACGAGCGCGAAAGATCTTCAGATCAAGCCGAACAGGCTCCTCAGCTTAAAGACAACCGCGCAACTGAAGCTTCCCACCAGTTCGACGGACAAGCCGACGGCGCGAGGCGGATCGATAGTAGTAACGGGAGCTACGGGAACCTTCACTGTTCCTCTTGCCAGAAACGGCTGGAAAGCGAAGTCCGGCGGCTTCGAATTCAAGAGCAACAAATGCTCGAAGATCACGGTCAAGAAATCGGGGATTCAGCTGACGTGTAAGCCGAGTACCGGCGCGTTTGCACTTCCTGAATCGGGACCGGTGTCCTTGGTGCTCAATCTCGGAAATCGCGGGTTTCAGTTCTGCGTAAGCTGTGGCGGCACGAGCTCGGGGGACCAAAGCTCAGCGTTCCGCCGGATAAATTGTTCGGCGCCCGCTGCCTGCCCGTAATGAGAGGAGGCTCTCGGCCGCACGAAAGACGCGCTAACCCTTCGTAATACCTGGATTTGAATCCCGGTCAGTTCGCTCGCGAAAGTGTCGATAGACATTATGACGTGCGAACGAACTCGTACGGCTATCTAAAGCTGGTGCGACAAGGAAGTGGACGTAACGGGAGCCCATGCGTTCGGAAGAAATTTTCCTGGAGGATGATCGAAATTGTCGCGGGACGATTCTGGTCTTCGTCGCGCTCGTTCTCGTTGCGATCTTCGGCTTTCTCGCCTTCGGCATCGATGTAGTGAGGCTCCATGGTGCATCGAGTGAGCAGCTCTTCACTGCCGATCACCTGGCAATGGGGGCAACCCAAGTTTATCTCGATTATGAACCGACAACGGCTGAGATCGGGCCGGTGCCCGGCGGCCTGACTGTTGCACAAGCGGAAGTGTGGACGCGGAGCCGAAAACACCAAGTCAAGTATCAGAAGGCTTACGATCGAGTTCTCCAGCTTGGACTCCTCAATCGCTTCGTCGGGCAGTTCAGCGAGCAATTCATTCGGCATCCGAGCGAACTCGGATCGGGCCTTGGCGCAGAGACGAGCACTGCCTATCGTGCGTCAATCGTGCCCGGACGATGGTGGCCGAAACGTCCGGATGCGTGTGATGACGCGGGCGTTCCTCCCGCGCTCGCCGCCTGTCCCTGCTCTATCAACAACGCCGCCATTCCAGACCCGCAACCGTGCTTTCAGCCGTGCGATCCCGGCACCGGGTGCTTGAACTTCGACGGAGGAATGGATCCTCCCTATGCAAGCGCATTTC
>CAYOAK010000396.1:0-1760 GCA_964401925.1 uncultured Bdellovibrionales bacterium
TCTTCAGGGCTGGTTTTTTTGTGCCAAATTTCAGTTTTCGCCTTATTTCCTCCTACTAAAACGCCTTTAGATTTAGGCTTGTTAAAGCTCTTGTACTCACCCAAGATCCGCAAGGTACAAAGTTGCGCCGCCGCTTTACGTGTTGCGCCGTTAACGGCTTGTCGCGATAACGGCGTATGCTGATTATGCCGTTATCGGATTGACGCGATAAGACGAGAAGCCGTTAACGGCGGTAGTTAACTTGTTGAAATTGTATTGCCTGAAGAGTGCCGATATCGCGATGATACGTTAACGGCAGAACGCATTGTCGGCTTGTCGCGAGGACGCGATATGGGGTTATCGGCGGAATGTTATTTTTTTGTGCCGCCTGCCTCCCCGTGCTGATTTCTCTCTCGATCGTCCGGGACATTCCGCCGTTAACGGCGCAACGCTGTAACTTAGTATCTTGTCGTTCTGGCGTTATCGCGATAACGCGTTAAGGCAGTAATGCAAGATCTCGGCGGGGATTACAGACAATGGGCAAAGTAGCAAAACGAAAGGTGGCTCCTGTGAAAGAGAAGGGCCGAAGCGCTCGAGTCATCGCGATCGGAAATCAGAAGGGTGGGGTAGGGAAGACAACGAACACTGTCCATATCGCCCGGGCGCTGGCTGAGATCGGAAAAAAAGTTCTCATCATCGATCTCGATATGAACCACGGCGCGACTCGGCACTTTGGAGTTGAGCCGGAAGCTTTTCTCGGTTCCTTCGAGATGCTCAGTGGTGCCGAACCGGCGGAAAATCTGATTCTAACTCATGAGGAAGAGCAGGAGGGCGTTTCACTCCCGGAAAATGTCGATCTGATTCCAGCGGCGCGAAAGCTTGAAGGGATCGATCAAGCGGTCATGTCGAAGAGTAAGTTCATGACACCGTCAGACGTGCTCAAAGTTCCAATCGCGTCTCTTCGTTCGAAGTACGATTACATTTTTTTGGATACGGCTCCGAACGCGACGCTTCCGACCCTGGCGGCGTATATGAATGCCGATTATTTTATCCTCTCAGCGATGCCCGATCCTTTCGCAATCGCGGGCCTTAATGACGCGATCAGAGATATTATGGACGCTCGATCGAGAGGAAACTCTCGCCTGGCGCTGCTCGGCGTTGTTGTATCGGCGGTCGATAAAAGAACGAGTCTCGCAAATAGTCTTTCTGATTTTGTTGAGAAGTCCTTCACGGGCGGCAGCAGCAAAGAATCCGTAAAATTCAAAACTTCGATCGGTCGCTCCACCGTTATTCCGCAGACTCAAAAAGTTGGGAAAACTCTTTTTGAGACACACTCGACGCACAAAATAACCGACGAGTACAGAAGGCTCGCAGAAGAGATCGAAGAGCGTTTGGTTAAGATTGAAGGCGGGACAAAAAGGAAGGTAGCAAATGGCTAAGCGAGCGGCTCCAGATGAGCAGCCTTACCGGCCGCTCCTTGATACAAATTTACTCTCTGCCGTAATCGGGCAGGGGAGGGGAGAGGCTCCAGAAGAAACCCACGAAGTGAGTCTTCCTAGATCAGCTCCCCAAAAGGTCATAGAGATCTCGAGAGCGGAGCCGGTTCGGAGAGCAGAACCAAAGAGAGGTGAAGATCTTCTCGGCGACGAGTTTGATCGTCCGCAGCAAACTTTCCATCCAGTTGTTGAAAAGATCGATCAGGAAAAGCGAGTTCTCTTTACCCGGCCAGAGACTCAGGCGATCGATCGGCTAGTTAATGCGATAGCTTTGCGGCTCAACTG
>CAYOAK010000397.1:0-1744 GCA_964401925.1 uncultured Bdellovibrionales bacterium
CGACATCATTTACACCTTCCAGATGCCGGGGATCCCGCAGCGGCTCTCCGTAGTTCTGATGCAGAACGTGCCCATCATCGCGACAGGGAGCTATTCCGCTGCCGAGCAGGAGCGGGGCGAGTCCGCGGCCGGAAAGAAATACGGCACGGTCACCCTCAAGCTCAGCGCTCAGGATGCAATGCGCCTGAACTACGCCCGCCAGAACGGACAGATCAACGTCCTGTTGCGTAATCCGCAAGACAGCGGCGCGCTGGATCTGAAACCGATTACCGGCATCACGGATGTAATCTCGGCAAACGAGAAAATGGCGCTTGAGTCGATGTCGCGCATCGGTGTCCCCGGAGCGGATTCGATGGACAAGCTCCGCGAGCAGTTCAAGGACATCATCGAGGCGCAGAAGAAGCAGGGCCGCAAGGAGTAGTGCGGACGAAGTAGGAGTAAGCGTTCACGGTGACAATCTTAAATTGCAAAGAGATTTCCAGAATGTTTACCGAATTTTCTCGTAGAGGCCTTGGGTACTTTTCTTGTCGTCCCCTGATCGGGGACGGCAGATATTGTGAACGCTTAGTCTTTGTCACCCCCGGTTTTGCTTTACAAAACCGCCCCCTGAGGGGGCTAGAGAATATCCGGATGTGCGCGCTATTGTGCATCGGCGTGAACGGATACAGGTAGGAAAATAGCCCAATGGCTTTCAGCGTTGAGATAGTTCCCCTTCGAGGATCGACCGAGAAGGTCGATTCTCCGCGCCGGTTCGAGAAAGCCGAAGTGACGATCGGCCGCTTGGCCGGAAATGACATCGTCCTTCCCGATCAACAGGTCTCGAGCAAGCACGCAAAACTCTACGAGCGGGGCGGAAAGATCTTCATCATCGATCTCGGAAGTTCAAATGGGACTTTCATGGAGGAGCGGCGGCTCGACAAGAATGTCGAGTGCGAGATCCTCGCAAGCTCACGCCTCTTGCTCGGGAGCTACCTCCTGACGGCACGTCCCGAACAGAAGGCCGATGCGAAAAAGGGTGCCGAGAGTAAAGGCAACGGAGCCAAAGCCGGCGAGCCGAAAGATCCGACAGTCCGGCCGGGCAAAGTTCCGGACGACGTTCTTCGGCTCAAGAACACCATCCGCGAGCAGTTGATCGATCGTCTCGACCTTCGAAGAAAAGATATCCTCGCGATATCTGATCAAGATCTGCGAAGCCGCGCTCATAAAGTCGTCGAAGATATTCTGGTCGACCTGCGCTGGGAGATTCCGCAAGGGTTGAAGCGCGAACGCCTGGTGAAGGAGATCCTCGACGAGGCTCTCGCCCTCGGGCCGCTCGAAGAGCTGCTCGCCGACGACGATGTCTCCGAAGTAATGCTTAACCGCTATGATCAAATCTACGCCGAAAGCCGGGGACAGCTCTCGTTGACGCCGTTCCAGTTCTCGAGCGAGCAATCGGTGCTCGCTGCGATTGAGCGGATTCTCGCTCCGATCGGACGCCGCATCGACGAGAGTTCGCCGATGGTGGATGCGCGGCTGAAGGACGGTTCACGGGTGAACGCCGTCATTCGTCCACTTGCACTACAAGGTCCTTGCATCACGATCCGGAAATTTCCAAAGCACGCGCTCACGATCGATACATTGATCGGCTATAAATCAGTTACGCGCGGAATGGCTGATTTTCTCAAGCTCGCAGTCGAAAGCCGATTGAATCTTGTGATCTCCGGTGGAACGGGCTCCGGGAAGACGACGCTGCTCAACGTCGTTT
>CAYOAK010000398.1:0-1736 GCA_964401925.1 uncultured Bdellovibrionales bacterium
AGGATGCCCTCGAGCATCAGCTCCACCGCGCACTTGTCACCGTCTCTGAGACAAAGTTCGAAGTGGCCGGGGGTTCGCCGGGCTACAAGGCTCCGTAGATGATCATGTGCCGATCGCTGACCTGCTCGACTGTGAGGGTGTTTAGGCGGGCGGTGCGGAGTTGGTCGTTCACTTCGTTCGGGCGGAATGAGGCGAGGAGCGAGTTGAGGAAATCCTGTTGGTGCACCTCCGGTTCCGTGCCGGCGTGTGCTTGGACCATTTCCTCCGCCTGACTTTTTGTCTCGGGGCGGATGAGATCGGAGATGAAGACGATCGTTCCAGGCTTTGAGTACTTGTGGACGGTTTTCCAGAGGGCGGCCGGGTCCGGCAGATGGTGCAGCAAGCTGTTGCTCATTATCAGATCGAAGTTCGGGTGAGTGAGAGCAACATCGGGGATGAAACCTTCGATGAGCTGGATCCGCTCGGCAGGGATCTCTTCTTCGTCGAGTGCCTCTTGGCCGCACTCGAGCATTTGCGGCGAGCCGTCGACGCCGAAGATGCGCGCTGCAGGGAAGCGCTTGGCGAATCTGATTGAGACGTCGCAGGTGCCGCAGCCGAGATCTAACACCGAACCTTCTTTGAAATTCGGAAAGCGCTCCACGAACAGCGCGACGTAGCGATCATGGGGTTCAGAGAAATCGACGTTCGCGTAGGCGCGCGCCTGCTCGATGTTCAGCATCAACTCCGGCTCCGGGATTCGAACTTCGAGATTCATGCTTGCTCCTGA
The DNA here is from genome assembly GCA_964401925.1 of uncultured Bdellovibrionales bacterium. Lineage (GTDB taxonomy): Bacteria > Bdellovibrionota_C > UBA2361 > SZUA-149 > JADYYL01 > CAYOAK01. Next base: position 767 of record CAYOAK010000398.1, read on the forward strand.
AAGGCCCGTTGCGAAATGGCCGTCTCGGCCATTTTCGGGCCTCGCACTCAGAGAGCGCCACAAACAAAGAGGCCAGTAAAAGAGGCCAGTATTCGAATAAGCACCTGACCCGTCAATGAACGATGCGAGAAATTATGGGGAAAACGAGTCCTCGAGAAGATTATCTTCCATTTCGCGAACCTCCCAAAACACATCCGGGTGAGGTGTGGGTATATACCCCGGCGTTGGCCGTTATCCACGAATCTGGCCGCGTCGAGGCGTCGGCGCAAAGTCGGATTCTTGACGCAAATGCCAGGCATAAGCTTCGAATAATCAGTAACTTAAGGCCGGCATATCCCTTGCTGAAGTACCGACGGGCGAGTGCCTCTACGGATACGTGTGTGCCATGGCGGAAGAAGGGGATAGCGGGGAAAAGTCGGAAGCGCCTACAGGGCGCCGCGTTTCGCAGTCCCGCGAACAGGGGATGGTCGCCCGTTCCCAGGATCTGAGCCAGGTCCTGAGCATGATGACGGCCGTCGTCGTGCTCCAGACCATGGCTCCGACTTTGTGGGCCAAGCTGCAGGTGGTTTTCCGGTGGGGATTCACTTCTGGTCTGGGCACGAAGCAGTGGACCTCCGAAGAGCTCAAATACCAGTTTCTCACTCTCGTTTACTTTCTGCTCCCCGATCTTTTGGTGCTGATGGGGCTTGTTGCGTTTGTCGGATCGATCACGACCCTTCTGCAGACAAACTTTCTCTGGTCGAGCAAACTTCTCCGGCCGCGCTTCTCCATGCTCAATCCGGTGAATGGGCTGAAGCGCATCATGAGCATCCAGAACTTAGTCAACCTGATGAAATCGGTTGCGAAGCTCTCACTCATCGGACCGATCGCCTATTTCGGATTGATGGGGATCTTCCCCCAGTTCTTCTCACTGATGGATCTCCCGCTCAATCAACTTTTCCCCTATGCCGCAGCTGCGGGCTCGAAGATC
>CAYOAK010000399.1:0-1735 GCA_964401925.1 uncultured Bdellovibrionales bacterium
AGAGCCACTACCTTTCCTTGTTCAATCAGCTCTGAGAACGGAGGAAGCGGCTTTCCAAGTCTGCCGTTCGCATTCGCAACCGGATCGAAACACTCTTTCGGCGGACAAAAGATTCGCTTCATCGTCGGGTTGTCGTCGAAAAGAGAAAGGAAGAATGAAATCCCTTCAACAATCGAGGTCCGAAGCCGCTGTTCGATTCTCATCCAGTCTTCGTGAAACCACCTGCGCACGGCCAGGAACTGCTCACGCTTTGTCCCATCCCTAAATGGCTTTACGCCGGAAGGAAGGACATCGAGATCTTTGACTTGGTGCAGAACGGACTTTTCAAGAAGGAATTTCGCAAGCTCGTCCGTCAGGAGAGACTCCATCAGGTTCTCGCGTTCGTTCTTCTCCCAGTGGAACCGTGAGAGCCCATCGATCTCAAGATAGATCGCAAGTTCCACGGCAGCCACTTTGCTTGACCGCATCGCCGCTTCGCCAAGCTCAACTCGCTGTTTCAAAAGCTCAGGCGTGATCGCGCATTCGTAAACGTCGAACAATGTGACGTAATCGAACAACAGCCGGTGGAGCAGGATAATGAACTTGGTCATGTTCGTGTATGCCTGCTGCCAGAACGGTTCGCGGCCCTTCCCGAAAAGGCTGGTCAACAGAGTCGCAATTCCATAAGCGAGCGCATAAGGCTCTAGCTCGTTCCAAAGCGGGTTGTAACGATACGGCGAGTCCGTGAGATTCACTTCGATGTAGTCACTCTCGCGGCCGTGACGAGTCAGGATATCCCGCACCTTGTGACAGAAATCGCCTTTCACTTCGAGCACAAGCCCACCGACATGCTCGTCCGCGCCTCCGTAGCTAAGGATCTGCTCCGCGAAGGGATGCATGCAGCAGCTTGTCTTTCCGCTTCCAATAGCACCAATGACGGCGATGCCCGTGAAAAGTCCCCGCTCCGGAATAATGAGCCATTCTGGATTTGACGATGGCTCTGGAATTCTTTGGTTATGAAGCTCACCGACGACAATACGAAGTTCGTTCCCTGGGTCAGGTGGGGGAAGCAGACGGATCTCCCGAACCTCTTTCCCTCGGTTCGCATGCAGGATGTATCCGAGTGAAAATGTGGCCGCGAGAACGAAGAACGGCGTACTGAAAAGCAGGATGTTGTAAAGACCAGCGAGCAAGTAAAATACCCACGGTTCTTCTCGGAGTATTTCCTGGAGCAGCCACTCCTGGGCCGGAAACGGACAAGAATAAAGGAGCCCCAACCCGAGGGTGAGGCTCCCAAGAAGACTTGCTTCCGTTCGGAACTCAAGAAGACGACCCATTCTTTGCCTCCTTGTGGTTCTCAACCCACTCCTGGAAATCCTTGTCTCTCCGGAAAGTGAGTGAAAGCGCTTCGTTCACGACATGTTCTTGCGTGCTGTCAATAAACTCGGCGTAGAGTTTTAGCTGGTCTGTAACGGCCTTATCGAGCTTGACCGTTACGGCCTCTCGAATTCTTTTCGTCTGCGATTGAATCAGGGGCATTCTGTCCCCTCCTTTCTATAGTGCGTATCGGAGAAAGCCAGTCGTAAGAGTGTGGCAGGCGGTGAGTTTGGAAGCTGGTTTGCGAGGTGCTTACACTCTGAAGCGCACCGTCACCCTGTGAGCGCCACGTCGAATAAAGGGTGTCGAATCTCTCGCCGGAAAACACGCGCCTGTTCTCCCGAAGTTCATCAAGCCGACTTTGATCAAAAGACTCATA
>CAYOAK010000400.1:0-1723 GCA_964401925.1 uncultured Bdellovibrionales bacterium
TCTCCCATTGAATCTTTCTCAACCCGAAAATCGCTCATACCCCCTCCATCTCCCGTCCTAACGCGCCTTCTATAACCCATCTCGGGCATTTAACGAATGTGCGAAGCACATGTGCGGGGCAGTCCGAACATAGGGGCCGGATACCCGGACCGAGCGCGAAACGGCCGTTTGGGCTGAAACGTAGGAGGAAACAAACGCGCGCGACCGGCGACTATAGCAGTTGTGATGATGTGCCTCCGGCAAATAGTCAGAACTCCGCTCGTGGTTTCTCCGCGGTCAGCATCCGGCGTGAGCTTACTGGAGCTGATCGTCGTGATGATGATCGCGGGGATCGCCGCTTTCGGCGCAAGCCTCTCCATTCGTAAGGCCAGCTTCGAGGGCGGTGCGCAACGTACAACGCGAGAGGCCGTGGCGTTAATGGAACAGGCGGCTCTTCTGGCGGTCGCAAGCCAATCGACGGTGTATCTGATGTTGAGCGGCCGTGAGCTCGTCGAAAGCTCACGCGGTGGATCGATTGCTATTCCGGAGGAGCTTTCCTTTGAGTTTCAGTTTGGCGGCAGCTCCGGTGATCATGCAATCGGCTTCTTCCCTAGCGGGGCAACTTCGGCGGGGGTGCTGAGAATCAGCGACTCGAGCCATAGGTGTTCGATCACACAGACTGTGAGCGGTGCACGGCACTGGGAGTGTCCAGATGCTTCTTGAGTTGATCGCCTCGCTGTCCCTTCTGGCGTTGGTCGTTTGCTCGATTGCGGACGCCCACCGGAGCCTGGCCTCGCTAATGAAGAGCTCGAAGAGCAGGGAAGAACGTGAGGTGCAGCAGTTCGAATCGCATCTCGTTGCTCCTGACAGTTCCGGCCCGGCATGTGTGCCGCAGACTCTTGCCGGCACACCCCTTTTGTTTTGGAGGTGCGAGGCGAAGAATGACGAAACGGGAAAGCCGGCTGTTCGCCGGTTTATTGAGGGCTCGGCTGGTTTTAGCCTGATAGAAGTGTTGTTTACGCTCGGGCTTTTCTCAATTGTGCTCATCAGCTCCTATCCTTCCCTGCGGCTCTCCGTGCACGAGCGGATGCTTCACGAACGGATCGGCAGGATCGAGCGCGGAATGGACGAAACTCTGCGAGAGATCTATTCGCGCGCCGCTTCCGCAAGTCTGACCGCCGGACCCGGTGGGGTACAACTCTTCGACGGAAGCTCTGCGGTGCACATAAACTTGCGGGGCAAGATCGGAAAGCTGGAACCCGCCAAACAGCCGCACCCGGATTCGTCTGTCTTCCTCACAATCGAGCCATTCTCGCTGTGGCCGCTCGCATATTCGAGCGCTGCATCGGAAACAAAGACGGAGCTGAACCTCAGTGTGTGCGGACACTCTTTGCCAAAACGTTCACGGTACCTTTCAGGGGTAAGTCCCGAAGCACGGACACTTTTCGAGATCGTCGATTACGCTACGCAGAAAGCGGGATGCGGCGGTAGTGATCGCATTGATCTTTTTTTGAAGCGAATCGACCTATCGCTCTCTCGCGCTTCGCCGGGCGTCCTCTATCCGCTGCGCCGGATTGAGGCGGTTTATCTCGATCGAAACTCAATGTTGCGCCGGTATTTGTTTGAAGCCGGCCGCTCGGAGCCGTTGCTCTATGGTGTCGAACGTTTTGAAGCGAAAGACACCGGGGGAGCAATCCTGATCGAGCTTGCTGCGGGGGAAAAGGACACAACACGGAGCCGAACG
>CAYOAK010000401.1:0-1715 GCA_964401925.1 uncultured Bdellovibrionales bacterium
CGCCGATCCTTGGTGAAGCTTAAAAACTCCGGTGCTCGCCACTTCTTCGCCCGGCTCAAGGCCGCTGGTGATCGCAACATAGTCACCTTTCTTCGGGCCGAGCTGGACGATCTTTTGACTGACACCCGTGTACTCTTCGCCTTTCGGGTTCTTCAGCTTGCCGACCACGTAGACCGAATCGCCATAGGGCGCGTAGTTAATCGCAGTAATCGGAACAACAACGTAATCTTGTGAAACGGGAAGTTCGAGAGTCACCGATGCAAACATCCCGGCCCGAAGCTTCCTGCCGGGATTGGCGATGGTGGCCTGAAGGTTAATGCTCCGTGTGCTCTCGGAGACGTTCGGGTCGATTGCCGTGACCGTTCCTTTGAACTTCTCGCCCGGGAACGAATCGACCGTGACCGCGACATCGACTCCGGTGTGGAGCGAGGGAACCGCCTGTTGGGGAAGGGTGAAGTTCACATACAGAGTGTCGAGAGAATGGAGCGGAATGACGGCCGTTCCGGGAAGGATCACATCTCCGACGTTGACCTGGCGAATACCGACAGTGCCGGCAAAGGGAGCGATAATGTTCTTTCGCTCTATCGCGAACTGCAGAGCCTTTCCCTGAGCTGAAGCACGCTCATATTCCATTCTGGCGTCGTCGACCGTATCGGGCGAGAGGACTTTCGAGTCCTTCACCTGGGCGTAGCGCTCAACACGCCTGCGCGCACGCTCTTGCCAGGCCAGCGCGTCCTTCAAGGTTGCCTGCTCGACGTTCGTGTCCATCTCGACAAGGACCTGACCGGCTTCAACCTCTTGACCACTCTCAACGTTAATCTTCGCCACACGGGCGATGACTTCTGTCCCAAGGGTTGCACCATTGACGGGTGCGAGCGAGCCGACGGCAGTGAAGGTCTTCCTCCAACTCTGCTTTTCAGCCTTGGCGGTTGTGATCGCATCGGGAGGTGGCGCGAAGTTCGCGTGCTGAGCAATCGCCGCTCGCACTTGAAAAACTTTCGTCAATGCGATTCCGCCGATAAGCGGAAGCATGACACCGATGCCGGTTACAATCTGACGGGTACGTCCCATGCTCTATCCTCGTGGAAAACTCTGAAAGGTTGCTGTGATCGCCGTGTCGATCAGCTCCTGCGAGCAGCCGAGACCTGCGAGTGAAAATCTGCTGATGTGTTGAGCGACCACAATTCCGGCAGAGGCAGCGTCCAGCACCTCCCCGTCGAGCCGCTCGATAAATGGGCGGTGCGTCACGTAGAAGACGCACTGTCCGATAATGCTTCGTCCCCCGAGCTTGAGCTTCTCTCCGGAAAGCTCCGGCACAATGAGAGCGGCGATCTTTGAAACACGCTCTTCCAGCGGTCCCGCGTATCGTTCAACAACAAACGATACGATCTCCGAGAACATTTCGGTCGCCTGCGGCCCGCTGCTGTACACTTCACGAAACATCAGCTTACACGGCGCGTCGCACGGCGCTTGGAGGAGGAATCCGAGAAAATCTTTGGCAAAGTGACAGAGCTCGACGGCGCCTTCCGCCGCTTTCGAGCGGCGTGGCCAGTGCTTCGCCGGCTTCGACTTCGACTTTGTGCCGAAGAACGCTACGGAGGTTGCCGAGGCTGAGCGCAACGCGGTCTATGAGGAACTGTGGAACGCAGGCGGCTTCCGGTACTGGCTTGCCAACTTCCAGGACACGTACTTCGACGAGAAGTCCAATGACTTCG
>CAYOAK010000402.1:0-1712 GCA_964401925.1 uncultured Bdellovibrionales bacterium
CCACAACACACCCCCCCCCCCCCCCCCACCCCCCCCCCGCCCCGGGCCGGGCCCCCCCCCCGGACCCAGTAAAGCATCTATCGAGCGCTGGGGCAGAGTTTCAGCCAGGTTTAAGTCGAACCGCTCTAAGTATCTCTTCGGCCGCATCAAACGGCAGAAGCGCGCACTTGATCCTGATCGGATAATTGCGAATCCCGCCTAACGCCAGAAGATCTCCTCCCCCCTTCAGTCGCTCCGTCACCTCGGCCCCATGCATGAGCTGACGGAAATCCGCGGCGATTCCTGCAGCCTCGTCGCGGCTCTTTCCCGAGACCGCCTTCGCAAGCATCACGGCGCTCGCGCGACAGATGAAGCAGCCCTGCGATTCGATTTTCACCTCTCCCACTCTCTGCCCGTCAAACCGCACCGAAAGCGAGATCTTGTCCCCACAGACGGGATTATCCTTCACAACGGTGATGGCCGGCGGAGGGAGAGTGCCCGCAAGTGACCGATCTCGCGCATGGGCGAGCAAAATTTCCTGCTGCTGCTCTTCTGTAGGTGTGTTGGATTCGCCCGGTACCATATGAATCCCCGCAACCTTGGGGTAAACTCCAGCCTGTGACAATAGAAGCTTCCACCGTCGGCGAAACTTTTAACCTCATGAGGACGCGGCTCGCGAAGCTGCTCCCTGAAGCCGAGATCCGCTACAAAGCTGAGCTGGTTTACGAGATTAACCGCCGCAAGCGCGAGCGCGGCGCGATTATCCTCGGCCACAACTACATGGAAGCGGCGCTCTATACGACCGTGTGCGACATCGTGGGAGACTCGCTCGAGCTCTCCCGAAAGGCCGCTGAGACAGAAAAGAGCCCGATCGTTTTCTGCGGCGTGCGCTTCATGGCCGAGACCGCGAAGATTCTGAACCCGACGAAGACCGTTCTTCTTCCGGCGAAAGTGGCGGGCTGCTCGCTTGCTTCGAGCATTACCGCAGCTGAAGTTCGAAAGCTTCGTGAGCTCTTTCCGGGTGTTCCAGTCGTCACCTACATCAACACTTATGCCGACGTGAAAGCCGAAACCGATATCTGCTGCACGTCCGGCAACGCACGGCAGATCGTGGAGTCGTTTGGACTAAAGCCAGTGATGCTCCTCCCTGACGAATATCTTACAAAGAACGTCGCAGCGGAGACCGGACGCTTCGTCATCGAAGGGACAGAACAAGGCGCTGCCCAGATGCGCGATCTAAAAGGAGACCAGCCGGTTCTGATCACATGGAAGGGGAAGTGCGAAGTCCACGACAAGTTCACGCTCGACGATATCGTGCAGATCCGCAAACAGTTCCCGCAGGTCGCGGTCGTCACCCACCCCGAGAGCAAGCCGGAAGTTGTCGCGGCGTCGGATTTTTCGGGCGGCACCTCGAGGATGATCGACTACGTCAAGCAAAGTAACGCTCCTCAGTTTCTCCTGCTCACCGAGTGCAGCATGGGAGACAACATCATGGCGGAGAATCCGGAGAAGGAGATGCTCAGGATGTGCAGCGTGCGCTGCCCGCACATGAATGAGATCACTCTCGAAGACACCTTAGATGCGCTTGTGAACAACCGGCAGATCATTGAGGTCCCGGAAGATGTGCAGGAACGGGCCCGTCTCGCGCTTCGCCGGATGCTCGACATCCCGGTACCAAAGAAATACCCGGTACAAGAAAAATAACTGTGGAACGCTACGACTTTCTTGTCATC
>CAYOAK010000403.1:0-1686 GCA_964401925.1 uncultured Bdellovibrionales bacterium
AACCATGTTCATGCAGGTTTTGATGCTCGTCAGTCGTCAGTATATCGAACGATGAGCTGTATCAAGCCACTGGAAGCGCTTCCTCCTCAAGCTCTGCTGGGGCTTCGCCGTGCAGGAAGCAGTGGCACAAGTTCGGCGAGAAGCACCGGCAGAGACTGTACAAGCTTCGGCAGCCCGATGCTCCTGTATGCAACACAGCCTCTGCCGGTGAATTTCCCATCGTTCGATGCGTTCTTCGTTAGAGCCTGATCCAGTATGCGCCAGTCGAATCATGCGCAGCTGCCCTTTGGACGTAGACCCCCTCACCTACCCTTAGCCTTTTCGCGAAGCTCTTCTGCGGGAGAACTCCGGCCATATTTCGTCTTGTACCACTGATCAAAAACCCAAGTGCTTGATGGCGCCGTCTGGCGGGGTGTCTCCTCGCGGTATGCCGTGTTTGCCTGCTCGGCCTTGAGGCGTTGCTCTTCGCGTGGAGAAATCCGGCCGTATTTCGCCTTGTACCACTGATCGAACCAGCTATCCGCCGGCCGTGTGCCTTCACGTGTTACTTCCTCGCGATATGCCGTATTGGCGAGCTCCGCTTTCTGACGGGCTTCCTCTCTCGGCGAGTTGCGGCCGAACTTTGTCTTGTACCATTGTTCAAACGTTTCGTTCGTCGGCTGCGCAGAAATCATGCCTGGGCCGCCGAATGCTAATGAGACGGTCAATATGAGCTTTCCAAACGTTTTCATGAGATTTCTCCTCTTCGATGTTCAAACTTATTAACAGCACGGGAGCCATAGACTGGGGGATCCCAGAACGCACAGGTGGAAAAGGAGAGCGACTAGATCAGCAGAGAGTGTATCTGAAGGTAAACCGGATCACCTCGACCGGGGGGCGCTCCGGAGGTGACGTTCAGCGGTAGTGCAGCGATGACCGGGGTGACGGACAAGTCGATCATTTGAACCGGCAGCGTTGTAAAGAGGGGGACGGCTGTGTCTACGTGAGATGCCAAGTATGGCGACCCGACCTGACAGATCAGGAACGGGCACTGAACGGGCGACTTGCTGTGTTCGGGACAAGGCATTTCCGCTTGGCTAAAGAAGCTCATCCAAAGCGGGCACGCTACTGCGCCTAGTACGAGAGTGCCGGCAAGAAGAGCAACGAACAGCATCGTGACGCCTGGTCGCATCCAATTTTGGATGGCCCCTGATTTGGCAGTAGCGTTTAGCGAGTACATTCGTCCTAACCCATCTTTCCGCTTCGCCTGTATGCAAGCAATTCGATGACCAGATCGCGTTCGCCGCGGACACGAACGAAATTGAGGCGGATGGATAGCCGCTTCAGGCCCGCAAGATTATCATTTTCTATAACATGCAGAGACAAAAAAACGTTTATGCAGGGCATCAAACCTTTTGATTTGGCCGACACTACAAGCACCGCCTATACTCAAACTGTGCAATTTCGCGCTGCCGGTGCTCCTACTGTTCCGTGCCGGATGACCCATACCTGTCGCTGGGTGGGTTTGGTTGCGCTGTGCACCCTTGTTTCGGCTTCGGCTCAGCCCTCGGAGCCTCTGGCACGTGAACGAGTCGTCCAGAGCTCATCTCACTCCCCTCGCCTCACCGAAGATGCCGGGCGTGAGCTGGCTGAATGTACCGGAGGCGGCGAGGCTCAGCGTTTAGGGACCGAGAAGGACCTTTCACG
>CAYOAK010000404.1:0-1639 GCA_964401925.1 uncultured Bdellovibrionales bacterium
CCGGATAGTTTCCCCGGCATCACGCGCGGCAAGCAGATTTCGGACAATGGTCTCAGGTGCCGCTTGTGACTTCATGGTTTTCAGAAGTTCGGAGAGACGACTTTTATCTTCGGCGCCGATGGTCTTAACGTCAGACTGCACCGCTTCCATGACCCGCTTCGCGACGCGGCGCTCAAGGGATCCTTCCTGAAATTGGCCGAGAAACGCAGCCTGCGGATCTGCGGGCGGCCTCACGAGCGTCTGGGTCTGTAATAGAGGGGCGGCCTTCGACCCTCTTCCTGCTGCTTCAGCCTGTGGTTCCTGAAACTCTCCCATCGCTTCTCCGTGCATTCCTCTGTTTGGGGCCTCAATTCGGGGCTCGCTTCGTTATGGAAGAGAGCGGCGAGATTGCTGCTCGATATTCGAGCTTGAGGGCCGGTTTCGGGGGGCAGAGCGGTTCTCAGATGCTTCTAAGAGTAATTGCGATAATCATCGGGGGCTAGGTAAGGGTCCGGTTATGAAGCAGCTTCTCTTTGTCTTATCGATTCTCATCCTTTTTCTCGGTTCAGCCGAAGCCGCGGGACCCCGCAAGCTGAAGATTGGCGCGGCACTTCCCCTCACCGGGAAGCTCGCCTTTGTGGGTATATCGTCCCAACGCGGTATTGAGCTCGCACGTGCGCTTCAGAAGAACGAGACCGCGCTCGACCTGGAGGTTATCTACGAGGATACCGAGGGAGATCCGAAGAAGGGGGTCGCTGCGGCAGCGAACCTCCTGCGTCAAGATATCGATGTGCTCATCTCGAGCCTAACCCATGTGACCGCGGGGATCGCTCCGATTGTTGCCGCGGCGAATAAGATGATGGTTTTTTCCGGCTCCTCGCGCGAGATCGCTGCGATAAGCCCCCTCTTTTTTCGTGATTGGTTCGATGCGGAGGACAGCGGAGTAAAGATCGGCCAAATGCTGAACGAGCGGAAGAAGGCGCGAATTGCGTACCTCGGAGAGGAGAACGACGCGTGCGCTCTTTATCAGAAGCGGGTCGCCGAGACCGTCCAAACGCCACTCATAACAAGCGAGAGCTACTCCCCGGGCGAAAACGATCTGGGTCCGCTGCTCCTCCGGATTAAATCAAAGCATCCGGACGCACTCGCCCTTTGCACCTGGCGGGATACTGCGATCCTTATGAGAAGGATGAAGGAGCTTGGGATGCTCAGCCTGCAGACCTTCCATGCCGTCGCCCCGTTCCTTCCGGCTTCCGATACCCCCGAGGTGCGGAAGCTCCTCGAACAAAACAAGGCGCTCTCAACCTGGTACGGCAATGCTCCCTCGGAGCGGAATGCGATGAGCGATCGTTTCGACCGGGATTTTCAAGCGAAATACGGCGAGGAAGCGCGAGGTGAGTCTCGTTATCTCTACGACGATATCAATTTTATTACAGACGCTGCGCGGCGGTGTAACGACCACGATCTTAAGTGCATCGCCACTTACCTCAAGAGCTATACCTTTCACGGCGCCGCGGGCACCCTGCGCTTTGATGCGGGCGGCGTATCAAAACGCGCCGTCACCGTTCAGGTGGTCGAAAACGGCCAGTGGAAGGTGATTAGCGAGTAGCCGGCCCCACCCCATAAAAACAAAGAGTAGTAGTCGGTCAGTTTGAATCTG
>CAYOAK010000405.1:0-1635 GCA_964401925.1 uncultured Bdellovibrionales bacterium
TACGAAGAAGACACTCTCGGCGCAAAATACCACTACGCAGATATTCCTGAGAACATGAAGGAAGAGGCTGCAAAGGCCCGTGCTGCCATGCTGGATGTGGTAGCTGAGAACGATGAGACGCTGCTCGAGAAATATCTCGGCGGCGAAGAGCTCACGAAGGAAGAGATCATCTCCGGGCTTCGTAAGGCCTGCTTAGCGATCACGGGAATTCCGGTTCTCTGCGGTGCTGCATTCAAGAACAAGGGCGTTCAGCCGTTGCTCGATTGCGTTGTCCACTTCCTGAACTCGCCGATGGATATTCCGCCGGTAAAAGGCACGAGCCCGGACGATAAGGAAGTAATTCTTGAGCGCGCTCCGAGGGACGACGAGCCGTTTTCCGCTCTGGCGTTCAAGATCATCTCCGACCCGCACGGTACGCTCTCATTCATCCGGGTATACTCGGGTGTCCTCGAATCCGGTTCGATGGTTCTCAGCCCGCGGACGGGCAAGCGTGAACGTGTCGGCCGGCTCGTGAAGATGCACGCGAACAAGCGTGAAGAGATTGAACGGGTCGAGACAGGCGATATCGCTGCAATCATCGGACTGAAAGAGATTCGCACTGGCGACACGCTCTGCGACGAGAAGGCTCCGGTGCTCCTCGAGTCGATCGAGTTTCCTGAGCCGGTCATCTCGGTCGCAATCGAGCCGAAGACAAAGGCCGACCAAGACAAGCTCGCCTCCGCGCTCTACAAGCTTTCGACAGAAGACCCATCATTCCGTGTGACGAGCGACCAGGAAACCGGTCAAACGATCATCGCGGGGATGGGAGAGCTGCACCTTGAAATCATCGTCGACAGATTGACGAGAGAGTTTAAGGTCGGCGCAAGTGTCGGCAAGCCGCAGGTGGCTTATCGTGAGACGATCACGAAGACGATCGAAGAGAACTACAAGTACGCGAAGCAGTCCGGTGGACGCGGTCAGTACGGCCACGTTGTCTTGGTCGTTTCGCCGGGAGCACGCACTTCCGGGTTCAAGTTCAACAACCTGATCAAGGGCGGAGCGATTCCGCGCGAGTTCATTCCGGCTGTTGAAAAGGGGCTGAACGAAGCAGTAGCGGGCGGCGTTCTCGCGGGATACCCGGTGGTGGATGTGCAGGTCGATCTGATCGACGGCTCGTACCACGAGGTGGACTCGTCAGAAATGGCGTTCAAAATCTGCGCGTCGATCGCATTTAAAGAAGCTTCACGTAAGGCCGGGCTGCAGTTGCTTGAGCCGATCATGAAAGTCGAAGTGGTGACCCCGGATGACTTCCTTTCGAACGTCGTCGGAGACATCAACCGCCGCCGCGGAAAGATCTTGGGCATGGAAGCCCGGATCGGAGCACAGGTGGTCGACGGTGAAGTACCGCTCTCCGAGATGTTCGGATATGCGACCGATCTTCGGTCGCAGACCCAGGGGCGCGCGACCTTCACGATGCAGTTTGATCATTATGAGCCGGTTCCGGCGGCAATCGCCGAATCGATCGTGCAGAAATAGCCCGGTAATAAATAGCCTAGTAAGAATTTCGTAGTACAAAAGTAACAGAGAAAGTTTTTAAAGATTTTTGAGGAGAGAGCATGTCCAAAGAGAAATTTGACCGGACGAAGCCGCACGTAA
>CAYOAK010000406.1:0-1576 GCA_964401925.1 uncultured Bdellovibrionales bacterium
AGAGCACCCTTCGCAGTCGCGATCAATTGGGGAACAGAGATTCCGGCGGGGACCGAAGGCGAACCCTCTGGAGTGGGCATAGCCGCCGGCATCGAAGGTGCCTCCTCCCGAGCGCCGGCCTCTCGACTACCGGCCGGCTGACTCATGCCTTCCGTCGCCGTAATTTCTATCTCAGTTTGAAACTCGCCAAACAGCGTGCGGAGCTCGTCGGCATTCCCCGAGAATGCGCTCACCTCCCAGGCTTTCTGATCTCCGAGAAACCGGGCGTTCCCCAGCCGCTTAATGGCTTCCTTTGCGTGGTAAGTCGACGGCCCGGAAAAATGGAGGACCCGTCGAGCGGTATCAAACCGGATTCGAAGCACTGCGCGCCCGATCGTAAGAGTTTTCGTTAGAGTCTACTGGCTTCCATCGTAGGTCACGTTGACTGCCGCTGTCGACACTCTCTCCCCCGCGCGAAGTATCATCCAATCCGGGCTTTCGATCCGGGCTTTCGTTCAAGTCTTTCGTTTCGCGGCTTCCGGAAGTAATGCTTCTGAGGATTGATACCGGAGGTCTATGCGTCAGTTCGGAACCGTCGTCCTGTTTTTGTGCATTATCGTTTCGGGCGCGGGAGCTCAGACACCAACACCGCCGTATAAGATCGGCATCATCCTCCCGCTCACCGGAGCAGGCGCGGCATACGGCGGCTATGCGAGGAACGGGGTGGACCTTGCTCTTGCCCACCTCTCACCGGAAGACCGCGCGCGAATCGAAGTGAAGATCGAGGATGACGGACTGGATCCGGCACGAACAGTTACTGCGTTCCAAAGTCTTTTGAATCAGAGCGGTGTAGACGCGCTCATCGTGTGGGCATCTTCATCGGGACACGCCGTGCGAGCTCGAACTGAGGGAGCGAAGATTCCGTTGTTGGCGGTCGCCTCAGACCCCGCTATCTCTGCCGGAAAAAGTTTCACCTTCACCCACTGGCCGATGTCGGAGGATGAGGCGCGCGCCCTTTATGACGTGCTGGCGAAAGAGCAGCGAAAACGGGTCGCTGTAGTCACCCTCACGCATGCGGGCGCTCAAGCGCTCGTGACCTCGTTCAAAGCACTCGCCGATAAGAAAGTTGTCGATATCGTCTTCGAAGAAGAGGCCCCCGGCGATCTGAAGGACTTCCGCTCAATCCTCAACCGGCTAAGAATGGTGCCCGACCTCGACGCTATCATCCCTATCTTCTTTCCCGGTCAGCTCGCCGCCTTTGCAAAGCAGACCCGCAACTTGGGAATTCGCGCGCCCTTCTACGGGTTCGAAACGTTTGAGGACAAGGATGAGGTGAAGGCTGCAGATGGGCAGCTTCTTGGCGCAATCTATTCGACTGGTGCCGATCCGAGCCCCGAATTCATGGGGGCATATCAGACGAAATACCCGGATGTTTCGTGGTATACAGCGTGCAACCTCTATGACTCGATCCACCTCTTGGCCGCAGCAACGCGAACCTCAAGAGACCCCGCCGTCGTCTCGCAGTTCCTCAAGGACTTGAAAGATTATCACGGTGCATGCGGCACCTATTCTGCCTCCGGCGATAACCGTTTCAGGC
>CAYOAK010000407.1:0-1574 GCA_964401925.1 uncultured Bdellovibrionales bacterium
CACATTTTCTCCGGTGCGTGCGCCGCGAGGAAAAACCTATCGCGAGCGGAGAGGCGGGATGGCGGATCGTAAAGATCCTGGAGGCTGCTTCTGCTTCTCTTCAAAGGCGCGGCGCTCCGATATCGCTGTAACCTGCGGGTTTTGCTCAACAGCATCAGCGCCGAACTATAGCTTCAGCTTTTCGAGCAAGAGTCATAAAGAGTCAGTCTCGGGCATTGCGTCCCGGGCCGACCGCTCCTTCAACGCAGCATACGGGAAAGGTAACCGGTTCTACCGGAGGTTCGTGAAATGCTCTTCATCGTTGAGCAGCATCAAGTTCCTGGATTCTCCCTTCCAGGCGCTCTCGAAAAGTTTCAGCAGCAACTCGGAGGCGAACATATCGTCATTCCAGAGCTGCGGGTCGGCTTTGACGGCCAGCTCCGTGTCCGGAGCAAAGCGGGTCACTACGGAGAACTGCTCCAATTCGCAGTGAAGCGATTGAACATGCAGGCGCACCTGCAGGTAAGCGACGCGGCCGCAGTAATTCCGCTGGCCCAGTTGCTGAAAGACGATTCGGAGTTCTTCGGTGGAGTTCTCTCAATCTGGATTGGAGATGAAGGAGCGCTGCTGTTCAACGCGCCGGACGCTCCGTTTTCGGACGACGCGCTCACGCGCCGTATTCTTCCGCCGAAGATGGTCGTTCGCGGAGGCAGTGAATGGTGGCGGCGGTATCGCGGTATCGCCCTCGGCGTCTGGCTCGATACGAATCCGGCTGCGCCGGATCGGGATCGATGGCCGCAGATAATCGAGGGCTACACCCATGTGTATTACAGCCCGCCAAAGAGCCGCGCGCATTTCGGCGCCGCGCCGGATCGTCTCGCCGCAGATGTAGCGTTCCTTCGCGAAATGGACCTGCCGAGGGGCGCAACCGGGGCTGTCATGGGTGCCGAGGAAACTCTGCTCGAGTTCGCTCGGCTGCTGTCCTAGAGAAGAGAGCTGGAAAAAGGTCTGCCGACTTCCTGGCAGCATTCGGATTTAGCAGTACCTTTCCCCTATGCCGCGCACGAAGGCTCTGAAACTCCTCGTACTTGTCGGGCTCGCTCGGAATCTGCAGACCCGGTGTTCAATCTGGAATCCGTTCGTGCTTTTAGTCATCTGAACCTGTTGAGGCGCCCTCGAGATCTATGCGTGATGCGGCGGGGCGGATATATATGAATAGATCATGCGCTGATCGTTCTTCCTGAGGGATATGCCGGTTCTCAACTCGTTTGTTTTTCTTCTCGCTGTCGAAACCTCGCTGATGCTTGCACTCATTATTGTGCGCAAGGCTCGCAAGGCACGGGACCTTCCAGTGTCCCAGACAAAGTACTTTCCGATTTCCGCAAAAAAGTAACGGGCTAGAGCAGATTAACTTTCCGCTACGCGTAAAGTTGAGCGCTTTAGCGATGGCCTGGAGGGCCGTCGCCGGGCGCAAAGCGTCGATTTGCGCCCGTATCGTGCAAGAAATACTCAGGATGAGTTTTCTTGGACAAGATAGAATCTAGAGCGTTTTAAATGGAAACATTCTGCCAAGCCGGAGGCTTGACCATGCCGTT
>CAYOAK010000408.1:0-1523 GCA_964401925.1 uncultured Bdellovibrionales bacterium
GAAAATGGCCGAGACGGCCATTTCGCAACGGGCCCATAAGCGCCCCTTCTACCGGCGAGGGGGGCGAAAAGGCCACCCTTTTTCGTGATTTCGATGGGTTAGCCGGAAGGCCCGAATGGTCCTCCGGATGGGCGTCGAGCAAAAGTCGCTTCTGCGAACGGGGCTGTATAAAGAGCAGTGTTTAATGCATCCGCGCACGGATTCGGAGGTCATGGCGGGGCAGCCTCAAGGAGGGAAACATGCATCTCGTAAAAGTCGTAAGCGTGATCTGTTTGGCGGCACTCACCGCTTGCACCTCAGTCGCCGAGCCCTTTGTCACCGCAAATTTCGGCCTGATGCCGGATGCTGAGCAAAATCTTGCCATAGCAGCAGAGGACCGCGCCGCTGAAACTAGCGCGAGAGGCTCGCTCACCTACCCCGCGCCCACGGCCGATCCGGATAAAAAAAAAGTAAACCCTGAAGCCGCGTCCGCTTCCCGCGGAATGCTGACTCGTCCTGCGGTAAAGGCACTTCGCACTCGACCGCTTACCATCCGCGAGCAGATGATCGCGGACAAGGTCATCTATCCAGTGCTCGCACCGGTGAAAGACCACGAGGTCGTCGGAAAGCCCGCACTGACACAACTCTATTTCGATAGACCGAAAGCACGAAAAGACGCCGACGAAGTCTTGGTCCCTGCCGGCGTTGCACCGCGCCCGAGCTATCAGAAGGTCGCCTTCCAGACGAATGTTCCGAACTCCGCGGCCAGCAAGTCGATGATCCACCGGCAACCGTCGCTCCTCTCGCTCGTCGAGATGGCGCTACTCCTCATCGCTGCGATCTGCGCGCTCAGCGCAGCCGCATACCGGCTCGACCTCGCCCGCTACTCCGTGAAAGAGCGCGAGATGCGCAAGCAAAAGAACCTCTGGGTTCAAAAGCTGAACACCATCAAGCCGGAACAAGAGACCCGGCAGTAGCGCCTGCTCCGGAACGGGGCTAGAAGTTCTTCAGGCCGTCGGGTTCCGCCTCGGTCTTGAGCTGTTCGTCGAGCTTTACTGGATCGACGTCTTTGTGCTCCTCGCGGTCTTTGGCTTTGCGCTGGAGCTCCATGCCCTTGCGGGTGCGGTTGAAGTAGGACTGCTCACGAACCTTGAGCTCTTCGTCCCGGGCGATGCGGCGGTTTAGGAGGACAGCGTCGTGTCTGAGGCGTTGCTCCTCGAGCTGACGCCGGAGCTCTTCCGGATCGCGGGCGGTACGTGTGTCCTTAGGCGGGATGTACCGGCCTTCTTTGATCGCTTGCAGAGTGTCGCGGTACTGTTTTTCGCTTTGCTGGGTCTGAGCTGCGGCGCGCTCGTGCGGTGTGAGACCGCTGTAGTTCGGAACGCTGGCGTTGAAGCCGCCGCGGTAGTTCGTGTCGATCGGATTCGTGAGACGGGTCGAGTTTCGATAGGCGTTGTTGCGATTCATCCCCGAACGCGAGAGACGCATGCTACTGCCCGGAAGAGCATGTGCGATGTCCGCTGCGGACATCGCCAGACCGAGCG